>CANIID010000284.1 GCA_947467315.1 Betaproteobacteria bacterium
CACCCTGGAATTGCCGGCGCCCCCCTGATCCGCATCGGCAAACTGATCGACCTGCGTGGCGATTGCATTGGCGCCCGCAGTGATGACCTGAATATTGGTCGGATCCAGCAGCCACGTTCCCAAATTTCCATTGGACGCACGGGTATCGGCAGTCCCGCCATTGACATCCAAGAAAGACTTGCCCGAGGTTTCCACAAAGCCGCCATCGCCCGACTGCTCACCGCCCTTGGCACTGATGCTACCGTAGAATCGCGTGACATCATCCGCCCACACAATCACCTTGCCGCCGTCCCCGCTGCTGATGGCATCGGCCCTGATACCGGCATTCGGGCCAACGTACGTGCGGAACGCATTTTGCACACCAAGGTTTTTGCCTTGAAAGTCGCCGCCCACCAGTACCGTGCCGCCGCCGGTATAGCCCGATGCATCCACGCTCGCGGCATTGATCAAACCGACTTGATGTCCTAGCAACCTCACCGTGCCGCCGGTGGTTTCGCTACCCACTGCCTCGATGCGCCCATCCGCCAGCAGCGTACCCTCGCGCGCCTGCACGGCAATGTCGCCGCCGCGCGCGCCGTTCGCCGCAAGAACAGAGCTTGAACCCAAATTGACGTTATCAGCCTCTAGCCGAATCACGCCGTTGACGTTGCTCAACGTGCCGGCTTCGATGATGCCGTCGTTGTTGACGACCGATTTGATGAGTTGATCCGCCGCCTTGGCGGTGAGCAGCACTTGCCCGCCATCGGCTTTGATCAAGCCCTTGTTTTCGGCCAATGCGTTGAGCGCGCCCTGATCCACCGCCAGACCGATCAGTCTGTTGCCGTTCACATTGAGCGTGACCTGGTCGCCCGCGGCAAGCGCCACGCTGCCGTTAGTAGCGGTGATCGTGCCTTCGTTCCTGACCTGCGGACCGATCAGTGCAACATAGCCGCCATTGGCGATGATCTCGCCGGCATTGCGTACTTCGCCGGCATTGCCCTCTTTCACAAAACGGTAGCGGCCCGCCGTGAAGTCTTCATTGCTCAGGCTCAGCGTCGAAGCCACCAGGCCTCCGACATTGACTTGCGCGCCTTGCCCGAACAAGACGCCGTTGGGGTTCAACAAAAAAATTTGTCCGTTGGCGGACAGCGCGCCGAGTATCTCGGTGGGGTTTTGTCCCAGCACGCGGTTAAGCGTGATGCTGGCGGCCGACGGCTGCGCGAAGCGCACCGATTCAGTGGCGCCGATGTTGAAGCTTTGCCAGTTGATGGCTGCGCGGTCGGTGGTCTGGGTGATAACGGTGCTGGCGCCGGCACGGTCTACCGTGGCCGCGCCGCGCACCACTTGCTCGCCGGCGGGGCCGGCCCACAGTTGCGTTGATCCCGCCAGCAAGGCAAACGCGACGGTGAACGCCATGGGCTGCGGCGCGAAATACTGCACCGCACTTTTACCGGTGACTTTCTTCTTTTGCACGGGGTTTCCCATATCCGTGATACGCATTGGTGGATCATAGTAAATCCTTTGAAGACAAATAGCATTAGTCATTGATTGATATGATATTTATTACACTTTACGTGTAATTTTTTACTCTACTTTACAAACCTTTTTCCAGCCAGCAGGCATGCCAGTACCTAAGACTGGGCTCGGCGAATGCACTGATTTATCGTAACTAATTGTTTTTATTTCTTCTTTTCGCATAACGTAGAACTCGTGCGCATGCGCACTGTTCGACGAGTCACGCGACGCAGTGCTACCCTCGTGCGCACATCCTCCGTACACTTCCCAGGCACAGTTCATGACGCAAAACACCCCCACTCAGGGCTCCATCGACGCCCACGCGCACTGGTCACCGCAGCCCTACATGCAGTACGCCGAGCAACAGGGCGGCAAAATTGCGAGTGGCGTGCCGAATCCGTTGATGTATGACCTTGAAGCGCGCATCAAGTGGATGGAATCGCGCAACGTCAAAATGCATGTGCTGTCGCTGTCGGGCGGCATGCCGTGGCAATGGGCCTCCCTCGACGCGGCGGACAAGCTCGCGCGCATCGTCAACGATGCCGCTGTCGAAGCGCACCAGAATTTTCCGCAACGATTCGTTGCGGCCGCGGCGATTCCCATGCGCGATCCGAAGGCCGCGCTGCGCGAAATGGATCGTGTCGCCGGCAAGCCGGGCATGCGCGCGATGCATTTGCCCAATTCGGTCGAGGGCATCGATTATCTGTTCACGCCCGCCTACGAACCTATCGTCGCGCGCTGCGAAGAACTCGGCTTGCCGCTGCTGTTTCACCCGCTCGACGGCGAAGCCAATCACTACGGCGGCCCGGAGCGGCTGGCGGGCGAGAACTTTATTTACAACACGCTAGGTTTTCCATTCGAGACCGCGACCCTCGCCGTCAAATTCATCTACAGCGGCTACCTCGACAAATACCCCAAGCTCAACATCGTGCTGCCGCATTCAGGCGGTTGCTTTCCCTACATCGCGGGGCGCGTGGAGCACAGCATCAAAAAAGGCGCGGTCGAAGCGGCGTCGAAACTGAAAGGATCGATGCGCGATTACATCCGCCGTTTTCACTATGATACGCTGGCGTATTACCCCGAGACGTTGCGCTTCATGATCGAGCTGGTTGGGGCTGATCGCGTGGTGATCGGCACGGATAACTATGCAAAGATGGATGTGGCGTATCCGAATGCACTTGTGGAAGAACTCAAGTTGCCGGATGCGGATTTGCAGAAAATTCTTTATGGGAATGCGGCGAAATTGCTGCACATCTAACAACCTCGATTCACAGGCGCCGAACCGCGTAAAGGAACAACGAAGTGGAATCTGACGTACAACTACCCACCGAACAAACTCGCCAGTGGCTGTTCAACCTCTGGCGTGCCGCCGGCAGCAGCGAACACGAAGCGCGACTCATCGCCGATCATCTGCTCGGCGCCAATCTTGCCGGGCACGATTCGCACGGCGTGGGCATGGTGGCGCCGTACGTGCGCTCGCTGCAAGCGAACGAATTGCAACTGAATCAGAAACTGTCGATCATCACCGATACTGATACGCTGCTGGTGGTGGACGGCAATCGCGGCATCGGCCAATCGATGGCATACCAAACTATGCAGCTCGCCATCGAACGCGCAAAAAAACACGGGGTGGTGATCGTGGGTCTCAAGAACACCCATCACCTCGGCCGCGTCGGCCACTGGGCCGAGCAAGCCATCGCAGCCGGTCTGGCGTCGATTCATTTCACCAACGTGGTGAGCCGCCCGCTGGTGGCGCCGCATGGCGGCAGCCAAAGCCGCTTCGGCACCAATCCGCTCACCATCGGCCTGCCGCGCCGCGATGCGCCGCCGATCCTGCTCGATTTCGCCACCAGCGCCATCGCGGTGGGCAAGGTACGCGTCGCCTACAACCGCAAAGCCGAGGCGCCCGCGGGCACGTTGATCGATCACGCGGGACAGCCGACCACCAACCCGGCGGTAATGTACGAGGAGCCGCTGGGCGCGCTGCTCACCGCCGCCGGTCACAAGGGTTATGCGCTGGCAATGGTGTGCGATTTACTGGGCAGCGCGTTGTTCGGTGGCGTCACACCGCAGCCGAGCCGGCTGCGCATTCCCGGCCTCTACAACAACATGCTCGCCATTGTATTTGACCCCGCGCGCTTCGGCGCGGGCGAACATTTCGAGCAGGAAGCGAAAGCGTTTATTGATTATGTGCAGTCGGCAAAGCGTATTGATGCGGATGCGCCGATTGAGGTGCCCGGCGACGCCGAACGGCGCTTTCGCATGCAGCGCGCACAATCGTTGCCGGTCGATACCGGCACGCTGAAAACCATGGATGACGCCGCGCGCGCAATCAACACGCTGCGCGGCGCGACGCTGCCGTTGGCGTCTTCACTCGCGGGCTGACGTCCTCACTCCGCGCGCAGATTCAATGCCTTGACGACGTTGCCCCACTTGGCGTACTCGTCTTTCAGAAAGGCCGAGAACTGTTCGGGCGTGTCGGCAACGATCTCCAACCCCATCTTGACGAGCTGCGCTCGGGTGTTGGGCTGGGAGAGCCACTGAACGATTTCGCTGTTGAGTCGCTGGATGATGTCACGCGGCGTCGCGGCGGGCGCCACGATGCCGGACCAGGTGTTGGTATCGAAGCCGCTCAATCCGGTTTCGGCGACCGTCGGAAACTCCGGCGCCAGCGACGAACGCTTGGTGGTCGTGACGGCGATGCCGCGCAATTTTCCGCCGCGCACGTACGGCAACAGCACCGATATGCTAACCGCCATGAAATGCACATGCCCGCCAATGGCTTCGACGAGCGCCGCGCCTTCCCCTTTGTAGTGAATCGCCATGGTGTCGATCTTGGCCATACGCTTGAACAGCTCCATCGTCAGGTGCGGCGTGGATCCCATGCCGCCGGTCGCGAAATTAAGTTGCCCCGGCTTGGCTTTCGCGAGCGCGATCAGTTCGCCGACCGATTTGACCGGCAGCGACGGATGCACCACGACCAACAGCGGGTTGTGCACCATGCGCACCACGGCGGCGAAATCCTTGATCGGATCGTAGCCCACCCTGGCATACATATGTGGCGCCACCACGTTGGTCGGCGGATTGGCGACGAACAGTGTGTGGCCGTCAGGTGGCGCGCGCGCCACCAGTTCGGCGGCTATCGTGCCAGTGGCGCCCGTGCGGTTCTCCACAACGAAGGGCTGTCCCATGCGCTCGGTGAGCGCCTGCCCCACCATCCGCCCGGTGCTGTCGATCAGTCCGCCGGGGGCGAACGCCACGATCAGGCGTACCGGCTTGCTGGGATACGCGGCGCTTTGGGCAACCGCCACTGCGGGCAACGCGGCGAGTACGGCGCCGCACAGCAGGCGGCGTGGCAAACGACATGCAAAATCGCTCATGGGTTCCCCTGTGGAATGAATCAATGTGTGGCCGCGCCTTTGAGCATGGTGCGGTAAAGCAATCGCTTTTCATGCGCGTCATAGTCCGCAGTCGCGGCATGCAATGTGGCCCGGTTGTCCCAAATCACGAAGTCGCCACTACGCCATTGATGGTGATATTGCAGCTCGGGATTCTGCGTGCTGTGATCATACAGCCTCCGCAAAAGCGACTCGCTGGCCTCGGGCGCCATGCCGGCGATGTAATCGGTCATGGTCTCGTGCGCGTATAGCGCTTTCGCGCCGGTTTCCGGATGCGTGCGCACGACGGGATGCGACACCGGCGGCGTTTCCGCCATTTGCGCTTCGGTAAGCGACGGCACTTTGCGGCCCGCGCGTTTTTTGCCGTAGTAATGCACGGCCGTCAGTTCGCCGATTTCGTTTTTGGTCTCATCCGGCAGTGTTTCATACGCCCGCCGCATGTTGACGTAACGGGTGTCGCCGCCGCGGCTCGGTACGTCGATGGCGTAGAGTATCGTCGCCTTCGGCGGCGTCGCGATAAAGCTCTCATCGGTGTGGAACATGGTGCCGCGAATGATGCGCTTGCCGTCCTTGACGTCGCGGTCTTCGCTGGACACCACGCCGGCCTCGGGGTGATCGTCAAAACGAAAAGACTCCATGTGCTGAATCTTGGGGGCGCCAAAATGGCGCGCCCCGTTCAGGAAAGCGCCGACATCGGCAAACGACTGGCCGCGCACGCACAACACCAAATGATCCAGGAAGGCCTGATATAACTGATCTCGCTCGGCGGGCGTGAGCGGCCCGTTGAGATTGACACCGGTGACTTCGGCGCCCATTACCTTGCTTAACGGTTCTATTTTCACGTTACCCTCCGTTTGAATGCTCGCGATATTCAAATGCGCGCGCCGGATATCCGCACGATCTCAAGGTATTTCTTGAGTTCCGTGCCGATGAATTGCGCGAACCCCGCAGGTGTTACGCTGACCACCTCGGCGCCTTCCTGCTCCAGCAGGCGTTTTTTGATATCCGACAGTTGCAGTATCTTGCTGATTTCTGCGTTAAGCCCCAACACAATATCGTTCGGCGTGCCCGCCGGCGCGAGCATGCCGAACCAGCCCGTCACATCGTAATTCGGCACGCCCGCTTCCGCGATGGTCGGCAATGCCGGAAGCGCCGATGAGCGCTTGCTGCCGGTGACGGCGAGGGAACGAAGTCGATTCGCTTTTACGTGCGGCAGCGACCCCGAAATACTGCCGAAATAACATGACACCTCACCCGATATCAGCGCGGTGTTCGCCGGTCCGCCGCCCTTGTAGGGCACGTGCGTCATCTTCGTTCCGGCCATGCTGTTAAAAAGCTCGGCGGCCAGATGCGTGGTACTCGCGACCCCCGACGACGCGAACGTCAGCGGCACATGCCCCTTGCCCAGACCGATCAGCTCTTTGACCGATTTGGCCGGCAGTGAAGGATGCACCACCAGCAAATAAGATGCGGTGCCGACCAGCGACACCGGCGCAAAACTGTTGACCGTATCGTATGGCAAAGACTTGTAGAGGCCCGGATTGATGACATGGCCAGCGTTTAGGGATTTAGAATTTACAAAAGTACCGTTTTAGGATGAATTGTTATGTCCCACCAATTCAACACTGTGGATCGTAGCAGTCGGTGTTCAAGGTTTCTCTTCTCGTTGCCGCGAAGTTTGACACCCTTCTC
>CANIID010000285.1 GCA_947467315.1 Betaproteobacteria bacterium
CGATGCCGCGATCAATCAACGACGCGCGCTCATAGCCGCGCGAGCGTCCCGCGTAGCCGTGCGGCACGGCGAATGCCGATTCATCCAGCTTGCCCACATGAAATTGCATGCTCACTCCCTGTGCTGTGGCAAAGATTATTGCACAACGCAGTAGGTGATGGACGGCAACAGCGCGCGCTGCCAGAATAGCTTGCGATGCTTCGCGCAGGCACTCAATCATTGACGACAGGAGATTCCCATGGCGCTATTACTCGGTCCGGTGTTGGGTTTTCGGGGATGTGACGGCGGTGTCTGGCGCGCGAGCGTACTGGTGGTGGCCACGGGCGCTGCCGCGCCCAAACTCAGCGTAACGCAGCCGGGAAAATCAGGCGCATTGCCCAAAAAGCCATTGTAGGCCATCTCCTTCGACGGCAATAGCGCGGCGCTGTGGCGCTTTGATATTCACACGCCGCAAAGCGCGACAGCACAAACCGTGGCGTACGCGGTCGATGGCGTGCAAGCGCAATTCAACGTGCCGGCCAAAAACGCCGCGCCACGCATCGCCTACGGCTCGTGCAATGGCTTCTCCAGCATGAAGCTGCTGAAAGACACCCACGACGCCAACGCGCTGTGGAAAGACGTGCGCGCCAAGCATGAAGCGGCACCGTACGATCTGATGTTGCTGGGCGGCGATCAGGTGTATTCGGATTCCATGTGGGAGGAGTTGCCTGAACTTCAGGCGTGGGCTCAACTGCCGATAGAGGATCGCGCGTCGCAGGAGGCCACCCCCACGCTGAAATCGGCCATCGACCGTTTCTATTGCGAGTTGTATATCAAACGCTGGTCGCAGCCAGAACCGGCGGCCATGCTCGCGCGCATACCGTCCATCATGATGTGGGACGACCATGACATTATCGACGGCTGGGGCTCGTATGAAGACGTACTGCAAGTCTGTGATGTCTATCAGACCTTGTTCAGGGCGGCGCGCGAGTATTTCTCGCTCTACCAATTACATACCGATCTCGCGGACACCCATCCGCTTTCCCTGACCGGCCAGCAACATTTTACGCTGGGCTGCCGCATCGGCCCGGTGACGATACTCGCGCTCGACATGCGCAGCGAACGCAGTGACGATCAGGTGATCAGCCTGGAATCGTGGCGCGCGATCTACACCTGGCTGGAAGCGCTGCCCGCGCGCGGCAATAATGATCGCGTCGATCATCTGCTGCTGATGAGCAGCATACCGGTGGTGCATCCGGATTTTGCGCTGCTGGAACAGGCGCTCGGGCTGTTTCCCGGCAGCCAGGAACTCGAAGACGATCTGCGCGACCACTGGACCAGTGTGCCGCATCGGCAGGAGCGGCTGCGGCTGATTCATCGCCTGCTCGATTTGTCAGTACAGAAAAAAAGCCGCGTGACGCTGCTGTCGGGCGATGTGCATGTCGGCGCGGTGGGTGTGGTGCGCTCGGATCGCACGGACAAATCGGACACCGGCACGCGGGTGCTGAATCAACTCACCTCATCGGGCATCGTGCATCCGGCGCCACCGGGCATGGTGCTGTTTTTCCTCGAAAACTTTGTCGGAAAATCCTTGAGCGACGACCGCGGCATCGAATCCGAAATGATCGAGTTGCCGGGCACGCGCCATCACTACATTGGCGCGCGCAACTGGCTGGCACTGGAACCCACCGATGACGGCCGCTATTGGGCGAACTGGCACGTGGAGAACGAACCGCACCCGTTCACCAAAGTCATCCACCCGGTCGATTTCAAACTGGGCGATCCCTCGTAGAAGGTACGCGTGGCAAAACTCGTCAGCGTTCGCGAACTACGCCAGCACCTGCGACACCTGCTCCTGGCGCAGCATTTCGTAGACGAACGATTCCAGTTCCGCCCCCATGGCATCGCGCACCGACACCATGCCGACAGGACGCCCTTGCTCGACCACCGGCACATGGCGGAAACGGTTGTCATGCATCAATTCCAGCGCGGAAGAAAACGCCGCGTCCGGGCTGACGGTTTGCGGATTAGGTGTCATCACCTCGGCGAGCGTGGTGGTCATGGTATCGCGGCCCTCGGCGACCACGCGGTTGAGTGCATCCCGCTCGGTAAAAACACCGACCAGTTGACCCTGCTCCACCACCATCATCGCGCCGACGCGGCGCTCTTTCATAATGGCCGCGGCCATGCGCACCGTCATGCTGCTCGGCGCGGTCACCGGTGTTTGCTGTTCAATAATGTCGCGTATGTTTCGAGTGGTCATGTTGATCTCCTGCGTTGGATTTAACAGACATCGGCCTACTACTGCCCTGAAACTGGCCTGAAACGGTCGCCCCGCAAAAATCATGCTACGCCTGTGCGATGGTTCCGGTCAAACAAAGGGTTTTACACCTACGTGTGAGCGATTATCATTTACAGCAACGGCTAGGTATCACCATTTTTTGACAACTTCGCTTGGCAACTTTATGCGGGATATTTCCATGAAACCAACCCTAAGCATTTGTTTTTACGAATTGATTTTTTCGCTTGCAGCCTTGGTGCCGGGCACGGCTGCCGCACAGCGCCCGGCTACTGAACCCGCTTACCCGACCAAAGCGCTGCGGTTTATCGTGCCGCAGGCCGCCGGCGGCAGCAACGACACCATGGCGCGTTATGTTGCGCACTACCTGTCGGATCGTCTCGGTAAACCCGTGGTGATCGACAACCGCACCGGCGCGGACGGCATCATCGGCACCGACATCGCCGCACGTTCCGCGCCGGATGGCCACACGCTGTTGCTCGCCTCCGCCGCGTACGCGATGAATCCGTCGGTGCGCAAAGTGCCGTACGATCCGTTGAGGGCATTCGATTGGGTCGCCATGCTCGGCAACGGACCGACGGTGCTCACCGTGGGGCCTTCGTTCCCGGTGAACTCGGTGAAAGACATCATTGCGCTGGGCAAAGCCAAGCCGGGTTATATCAACCTCGCGTCGGCAGGTGGGTTTCAGCATTTTATTTCCGCGCTGTTCAGCCATCAGGCGGGCATCAACGCCACGATCCTGCTCTACAAAGGCGGCTTTCCGGCGATGATCGATGTCATGGGCGGCCAAGCGCACATGCTGGTGGGGTCGCTGGTGTCGGCCATACCGCATATCCGTTCGACCAAGCTCAAACCCATCGCCACCGGCGGCGCGCAGCGCACCGCGCTGCTGCCGGAACTGCCGACCATCTCGGAGGCTGGTCTGCCCGGCTTCGAGGCGGCAAATTATTGGACCATTGCGACGCCGGCGGGGACTTCACCCGCCATCATCCAGCGGCTCAACCGCGAAATCGGCACGCTGCTGAAACTGCCCGAAACGCAAAAACGCTTCGCCAACGAAGGCGCTGAAACCGATCCCAGACCGCCCGCCGAAATCAGTAAAATGATGGCAGTGCAATTGGCCAAGTGGGCGAAAGTCGCCAAAGATTCCGGCATGGCCAAAGAGTAGTCGTATACTTTCATCGAATACACAACCCACGGGCGGCAATATATGAAAACCATCCCCTCGGACATCGGCGGCGAACCTGCCGGCGCGGTAGACACCGTTGACCACGGCATGAAGCATTGGGAGCGGCAGGCCAATGCCTTTCGCTCCGTCGTGCAAATGGCCAAGATCACCTGTACCGACGAACTGCGCCGCGCGGCCGAAGACCTCGGCGACCGTTACAAAAACATGCACTACTTTGAGATCACCACCAACGCCATGCGCACGGTGCTGCTTGAAAAAGGCTTGTTCACCGAACAGGAACTCGCCGCCAAAATGGCGGATATCCGCGCGCGCTTCAATGTGCCGGATGAGATGGAGTCTCCACTCAAGAAGGCGGCCAGAAAATGAGCGCAGCTCACCATGAGGCGTCATTAAAAAGCACGTATACCCCAGCGCCCGTGCATCGCTACAGCGTCGGCGACAAAGTGGCCGTCAAACGCTCATTCCCACCCGGCCATCGTCGCACGCCGCAGTACATCCGCGGTAAGCAAGGCGTGATCGAGCGCATCTGCGGCGCGTATCCCAACCCCGAAGAACTCGCCTACGGCTTCGACGGCCTGCCTGCCAAAGTGCTGTATCGCGTGCGTTTTTTGCAGACCCATGTGTGGCCGGGCTACGCCGGGCCGGCAAACGACATCATCGAAATGGAAATCTTCGAACATTGGCTGGAACCGGCTGCGACATAAAGGAAATCCCATGAGCAAAACCCCACACGATTACTACGCGCGCAAGCCCGGCGATCATCACGACCACCACGACCACAGCCACGCGCACGATCATGACCATGATCACGACGATCACCAGCAGCCCAACCCGGCCAACGAGCACGACAACGGCCCGCCCGGCGACTATGAAATCATGAGCCGCGCCATGCAGGAACTGCTCGAACAAAAAGGCGTGATCACCGCCGCGCAGGTCGCCAAACGCATGGAACTTTTCGACGAAGAGTTTCCCTACCACGGCGCGCAAGTGGTGGCACGCGCGTGGGTCGATGCCGCGTTCAAGCAACGGCTGCTCGCGGATGGCCGCGCCGCCTGCGCCGAAATGGGCGCCATGCTCGAGGCCGAGCGGCTGATCGCGGTGGAAAACACGCCCGACACGCATAACGTCATCGTCTGCACGCTGTGCTCGTGTTATCCGCGCGCCCTGCTCGGCATGCCGCCCACCTGGTACAAAAGCCGCAACTACCGTTCGCGCGTGGTGTTTGAGCCGCGTGCCGTGCTGAAAGAGTTCGGCACCGAGCTGCCCGACAGCGTGGCCGTGCGCGTGCATGACTCCAACGCCGATATGCGTTATCTGGTGGTGCCGATGCGCCCCCAGGGCACCGAGGGCTGGAGCGAAGAAAAACTCGCGGGCTTGCTGTCGCGCGACATGCTGGTGGGCGTGACGGTGCCGCGGGTTTCAGCTTAGCGCAGCACCCCGCGCGGCGCGCTATTTCAATTCGGCCACCACACCAACCCGTCGTTCTGGCGCAGGCCAGAACCCAGTGCGTGCATCATGCGAAGCATCATGCAAAATGATCCTGCGGATCGGGTTACAACCTGGGTTCTGGCCTGCGCCAGAGCGACGGACTTGGTAATTGACGCGCGTTTGGGAAAGTTTAAATATATCAATAAAAACATATGCTTACATTGAACCCCCAAATGATCAGAATCACCACCAAATGGGCTGCACAACGCGTTGTCGCTTGCCGCGTATCTGACTGACCGATCTTTATATAGAGGAGCACCACAATGAATTTCAAAGGAAAAACCGCCGTGATCGCAGGCGACGCCTGGGGTTTGGGTCATGTCGCGGCGCTGATGTTCGCGCGCGAAGGTGCTCAGGTGATTTGCATCGACGACAACGCGGAGACGAAAGATGCGCGCCTGCTGCGCCTCGATGCATTTGAGCTGCCGTATTTTCATGCCGATGTAACCGACGCGGCGCAGGTGCAGGCCGTGGCCGACGCCTGCGAAAAAACACTCGCCAAAGTGGACATCCTGTTTAACGTGGCGGGGCGTAACCCGATCCGGCAGGTTTTCGAGAAGACAACGCACGAAACCTGGACCACCATGATCGCGCGCAATTTAACCTCGGCCTTTTTGTGCTCGCAGGCATTTTTGCCACTGATGAAAAAAGCCGGTTCGGGCGCCATCATTCATCACGGCTCCATCGACGGCGTTCTGGGCAATCCCTACATCGCGGCCTATTCCGCCGGCAAGGGCGGCCTGTTGTCGCTCACCCACGTGATGGCGCACGATCTGGGTAAATACAATATTCGCGTCAATTGCATCTCGTCCAGCGGCCCGCGCCAAAACCCCGTTGCGGTATCGCCGGTCGACAAATCCAGAGTAGCCGTCACGCCGCTGGGCCGCCAGGGCACGCCGCATGACGTGGCGCCGGCCGTGCTGTTTCTGGCATCGGATGGGGCATCGTTTATCAGTGGCGCAAACATCGTGGTGGATGGCGGACGCACGGCCACGACGCATGGGTGTTACTACGAGGCATCGTGACATTCCGTATGTTTGTAGAATTAGCATGCGGCGCAATAACGATTGCGCCCCACGGCCTACCGCAACGGAATCAGCGCCACCCCATTATTCAGATTCATCGGGATCACCAGTTGGTTCGCGCCGGCGTCGTAGCACATCGAAGCCGGGCTCGGGATGCCGCTGGCGATCAACTCGGCGGGTTGGCCGGGCCGGATGCGTGATACGCCGCCCTCGCGCACGCTGCTCACGTACTTGGTGCCGTCTTTCAGGATGACCAGGCCGTCGTTGCCGGGCTGCACCGCGTGTTCGGTCTTGAGCAGCTTGCCGTCAAGCGAGAACGTCAGCACTTCGTTGTTGGCGATGTTGACCACCACCAGGTTGCCGTCGTTGTCCAGCGCGATGCCGTTGGGCTCGCGCAGCGGCGGGCCGACGATCAGTTCGGATACCGCGCCTTGGGCGGTGATCTTGAACACCTTCGAATGGCTGGGGTCGGCGGGGCCGGGAACTCGCGTCTGCGTGCCGTAGATGGTGCCGTCGGCGGC
>CANIID010000286.1 GCA_947467315.1 Betaproteobacteria bacterium
TGATTCGTCGTGGTATTACATGCGTTACACCAGCCCAAACGCAGCCACCATGGTGGACGAGCGCAATGCGTATTGGATGCAAATGGACCAATACATCGGCGGCATCGAACACGCGATTCTGCATTTGCTGTATTCGCGCTTCTGGACCAAGGTAATGCGCGACCTGGGCCTGGTCACCATGGACGAGCCGTTTTCGCGGCTGCTCACGCAGGGCATGGTACTGAACGAGATTTTCTTCCGTAAGCCCGAAAGCGGAAGAATCGTCTATTACAACCCGATTGACGTCGATATCCAGACCGACGACAAAGGCAACCGCGCTGGCGCGGTGCTGCGCAGCGATGGGCAGCCCGTTGAATCCAGCGGCATCGGTACCATGTCGAAATCCAAAAACAACGGCGTCGATCCGCAAGCGTTGATGGAAGAATACGGCGCCGACATCGCGCGCTTTTTCATGATGTTCACCTCGCCGCCGGAACAAACGCTGGAGTGGTCGGACAGTGGCGTGGATGGTTCCGCGCGCTTTTTGCGCCGCTTGTGGACGTTTGGCTACGATCTCGCGCAGAGCAGCACGCCGCTGACGGCCAAGCTCGATGGCGCAAAGTTGCCCAGCGACCTGGCCGATGCCCGGCGCGAAATTCACGCGGTGTTAAAGCAGGCCAACTACGACATCGCGCGGCACCAGTTCAACACCGTCGCCTCCGCCGGCATGAAAATGTTGAACGCGCTGGAGTCCGCACAAAAGAGCAACGCGGATGCCGCGTTAAAGCAGGCGGTGGTACGCGAAGGTTTGTCGCTGTTGCTGCGCCTGTTGTCGCCGATGACACCGCATATCGCGCATCAACTGTGGCGCGATTTAGGCTACGGCGAAGACATTCTCGCCGCGCCGTGGCCGGAGCCTGATGCCGCCGCACTGACGCAAGACGAAATCGAACTGGTGGTGCAGATCAACGGCAAAAAGCGCGGCAGCGTGCGCGTGCCGCGCGAGGCCGATGCCCAGGCGATTGAAGTGATCACGCTGGCCGACCCGGAAATCGCGCGCGCCCTCGACGGCAAGCCGGTGAAAAAATTCATTGTGGTGCCGGGCCGCCTGGTCAATGTGGTTGCATAAAAACCTTTTATAAACATATAGTTATATACGGGCTGTCACACCACCCCGGTAGCGAATAAAATGCGCGTCATGAGACCCCTATTGATTACCCCGCTGCTGCTGGCCTTGTGTGTCGTGGCGGGCTGCGGCTTCCAGTTGCGCGGCGCGGCGAATCTGCCGTACGAAACGTTGCACGTGGCGGCGGCACCCACGTCCACCTTTGCCACACAGTTGCGCCGAGCGGTGACCTCCGGCAGCCAGACCAAGGTGGTGGACAATCCCAAAGAGGCGCACGCCACGCTGCACGTGCTGGCTGAAGCGCGCGAAAAAACGATTCTGTCGCTGTCGGGCGGCGGCCGGGTACGCGAGTTTCAGTTGATTTACCGTGTGCAGTATCGGCTGGCTGACAAGGACAATAAGGAATTGCGCGCGCCGACGCAGATACGCCTGCATCGTGATTTCTCGTTCAACGATACCGACACGCTGTCGAAAGAATCCGAAGAAGCCCTGCTGTATCGCGACATGCAAACCGACGCGGTGAATCAGTTGATGCGTCAGTTGCAGGCAACGCGCGCCACCGCCGCCAGTCTGTAGCACGCGCCGGCGCCCCATCCGCGCGTGCGACTCCCCACCGAACAACTGGCCTCACAGCTCGCGCGTGAGCTAAAACCGCTCTACACCGTATTCGGCGACGAGCCGCTGCTGGCGCTTGAAGCGGGCGACCGCATCCGCGCCAAGGCGCGCGCCGAGGGTTACGACGAGCGCGAAGTATTGACTGCGGATTCCTCGTTCAAGTGGCCGCAACTGGCGATGGCGGCGAATTCCCAATCGCTGTTCGCCTCGCGCAAGCTGCTCGATTTGCGCATCCCCAACGGCAAACCCGGCGTCGAAGGCAGCGCGGCGTTGCAGACGTTTTGCAAGTCACTCCCCGCCGATACCATCACACTGATATACCTGCCCGAGATCGACTGGCGCGCGCAAAAAGCCGGCTGGTTTGAAGCGCTGGATCACGCCGGGGTGATGGTCGAAGCCAAAGCCGTGCCGCGCAAGGCGTTGCCGCAGTGGCTGGCCGCGCGCCTCAAAGCGCAGGGACAAGACGCCGACGCCGAAGCGCTCGCCTTTATCGCAGACCGCGTGGAAGGCAATCTGATGGCAGCGTTTCAGGAAGTGCAGAAACTCGCGCTGCTGTTTCCGCCAGGGCCGATCAGCTTTGAGCAGATACGTGAAGCGGTGCTCGACGTGGCGCGCTTCGACGTGTTCCACCTGGGAATCGCGATGGTCGAGGGCGATGCCGTACGCCTCACGCGCATGCTCGAAGGCCTTCAGGGCGAAGGCGCCGCGCCGCCGATGGCACTGTGGTCGCTGGCTGACGAAATCCGCGCCATCGGTCGCACACTCGCCGCTGCCGAATCAGGCCGTCCGCTCAACACCGTGTGGCGCGACGCCAAAGTGTGGGGCGTGCCGCATCAGACGGCGATGCAGCAGAATCTGGGGCGTTTTTCCAAAGCGCAGGTCGCACAGGGCTTGCGCCACGCCGCCGCCATCGACCGCATGGTCAAGGGCCTTTCCAAGGGCGACGTGTGGGACGAACTGCTGCAACTGGCGCTGCGCTTTGCGCGCAAGCCCGCATCCGCCGCGCGCGCCCGGCCGGTGCGCGCTTAGCGCCATCCGGGACGCCGCATTTTGTAACGCCACAGGAGCGCGCAAATGACACAGGCCCTACGGATCGCCGTGACGCTGTTGTTTTGTCTTTGCGCCGGGTTCGCGCCGGCGAGTCACGCACAACGCACGACAACACCGGCTGCGGTGGCACCCTTGCTCGCCACTGTCGCCAGCGACAGCATTGACCCCAAGCCTTATCTCATCAGCGAAAAATACGATGGCGTGCGCGGGCTGTGGGACGGCCAGACGCTGCGCACGCGGGCAGGCAATGTGATCGCCGCCCCGGCGTGGTTTATCGCCCGATTGCCCAAACAGGCGCTGGATGGCGAGTTGTGGATCGCGCGCGGGCGGTTTGAAAAACTGTCGGGGATCGTGCGCAAAACCACGCCGCTGGATGACGAATGGCGGCAGGTCAAATTCATGGTGTTTGAATTGCCCAACGCGCCGGGGACGTTCGAGGAACGCTACGCGGAAATCAAACGCATCACAACCCAAGCTCATTTTGCGCAGCTCGTCGCCGTCGAGCAATTTCGCCTTAACGACAATGCCGCGCTCAAACGCAAGCTCGCGGACATCGTGCGCGCGGGCGGCGAGGGCTTGATGCTGCATCGCGCCGATGCGCCCTACGTCACCGGCCGCAACGACGCGCTGCTCAAGCTAAAGCCGCTCGATGACGCCGAAGCCACCGTGACCGGTTACGTCACGGGCAAGGGCAAATACGAAGGCAAGATGGGCGCGCTGCAGGTCGAAACCGCCGACGGCAAACGCTTTCAAATCGGCACAGGTTTTACCGACGCGGTGCGCGACAAGCCGCCTGCCATCGGCACATCCGTGACGTATACCTATCGCGGCCTCACCAAAAACGGGCTGCCGCGTTTTGCGAGTTATTTGCGCGTGCGCGATAAATTTTGAAGCGCAGGGACTTGGAGTGCCGTCAGGCGCGTGCCCTCTGATGCGTGGCGAGTTGTAGGATGCAACCACAGCGCCATGCAAGGCTGGAACTGATCGACGCATTACGCGCGTTGGCATTATTCGGCATTCTTCAGGTCAATATCCAGAGCTTTGTGTGGGGCGCGGGCGACCCGCTCGGCTACTTTATGGAAACGCCGCGCACGGTGGATTCCGTGGTCTACCTGCTGACAGCGGTTTGGGTGTCGTCGAAGTTTATTGCGCTGTTCGCATTTCTGTTCGGCTTTGGATTTGCGCTGCAATTTCGCTCGATACACCAAGCCGTAACCGATCAGGCGCGCGGCCCGCAGTCATTGGCCGTAGCGAAACAGACCTATCGCCGCCGTTTGTGGTCCCTACTGGCCATCGGCGTAGCGCACGGCATACTGCTTTATTCCGGCGATATCCTGGCCACGTACGCGGTGTGCGGTTTCATCGCAGTCACGTATGCCGGCGTTCGGCCGGCCCGGCTGGCACGGGCGGCACGCAATTGGTGGATTGCTTTTGCCGCCGTCGCTCTGATCGTGGTCGGTGGCGGGGCCGTGATGATGGCAGCGTACCTGCCCGGAGAAGATGAAGCCCTGCGCACGCAAGCGCTGGAAGCCTTTTCACTCTACACCACCGCCGGCTACGCCGATCAGCTTACAAGGCGTGCGGGCGATTACGCCGTTACACTGTCCGGCGTGCTACTGCTGTTCGTGCCGTTAATCGTTGCCTTGTTCCTGCTCGGCGCGCTTGCCGCGCGGCTGGGATGGCTGCACCACCCCGAGCGACATCCCCGCGTGTGGCGCGTCGCCACGTGCATTGGCGCTCTGGGTTTGATTCCCGCCGCCATCGGCGGATGGCTTAACTATCAGTCATCTCTCACCGCCATCGGAAATCTGGACTTGAAGGCGGAATTATTCATACTGCTCGGTTCGGTAACGTTCGTGCTGTATGTGGCCCTGATCGTACGTTGGCGGCATGCGCGCGCCGTAAGCGCCGCGATTGCGTGGCTCGCACCGGCCGGTCGCATGCCTTTGACCAATTACCTGATGCAGTCGGTGCTGATGGGTGCGCTGCTGTCGGGCTGGGGCCTCGGGCTTGGCGCGACATGGCGCCATGCCGAACTTGCGGTGCTCGCCTTTGTGATCGTGGTCATTCAGGTTGCGGCGAGCCGTTGGTGGATCGCGCACTTCGGCACAGGGCCGTTGGAGGCGTTATGGCGAAAAGCGAGCTATGGCCGCTAGACACACATAGCCTCGCATAGCCACACATGACCACAAAGGGGACCTCTATTCCGCTCTGCCGCTTCACCTGAATCAGATGCCCCACGGCAGGTGATTTAAGCCAGGGCAACAGCGCGACTGCCCCGCGTTAATAGAGGTAAAATCCCATCATGGACGTACACACTTACATGCAGGGCGTGGGCCGGCAGGCACGCGCCGCGTCGCGGCTGATCGCCAAGGCAACCACGGCCGCAAAAAACACGGCGTTGACGGTCACCGCGCAGGCCATCGAGCGCGCGTCGCCAGCGCTGCTCGACGCCAACGCGCGCGATGTCGCCGAGGCGCGTCACAAAAAACTCGACGATGCGGCAATTGATCGGCTGATCCTCACGCCCAAAACCATTGCGGCAATGGCGGACGGCCTGGTGCAGATCGCCAAACTGCCCGATCCGGTCGGTGAAATCAGCGGGCTGAAATATCGCCCATCGGGCATACAGGTCGGGCAAATGCGCGTGCCGCTGGGCGTGGTGGGCATCATTTATGAATCGCGCCCTAACGTGACGGCAGATGCCGCCGGGCTGTGCCTGAAATCCGGCAACGCGGCGATTCTGCGCGGCGGCTCGGAAGCGCTGCATTCCAATCAGGCGATTGCCGCCTGTGTGCGCGAAGGTCTCGCAGCGGCTGGTCTGCCGGAGACGGTGATTCAGGTGATTGGAACGTCTGATCGCGCTGCCGTGGGCGAACTCATCACCATGCAGGAATACGTGGATGTGATCGTGCCGCGCGGCGGCAAGGGTTTGATCGAGCGGCTGATGCGCGAATCGCGCATTCCGATGATCAAGCATCTGCATGGCGTGTGCCATGTGTACATCGACGACAAAGCGGACTTCGATAAAGCCATCCGCATCGCCGACAACGCCAAGACGCAGCGTTTGGGCACCTGCAACACCATGGAAACGCTACTGGTGGCGCGCGGCATCGCGCAAAAAATTCTGCCGCCGCTGTGCAAAATTTATCTCGACAAAGGCATCGAGCTGCGTGGTGATGAGGCGTCCAGAGGCATCGTGCCGCAAATGAATCCCGCGCGCGACGAAGACTGGCACACCGAATATCTCGCCGCGATTCTGTCCGTGCGCGTGGTCGATGATCTCGATCAGGCGATTGAACACATCACCACATACGGCTCGCAGCACACCGACGCCATCGTCACCGAAGACCTCACGCGCGCGCGGCGCTTCATCGCGGAAGTCGATTCGAGTTCCGTGATGGTCAATGCGTCTACACGTTTCGCCGACGGCTACGAATACGGTCTCGGTGCCGAAATTGGCATTTCCACCGACAAGCTGCATGCGCGCGGGCCGGTGGGGCTGGAAGGATTAACCTCGCTCAAATACGTGGTGTTTGGCGATGGGCACATTAGAGCGCAGTAATTAACTATTTGTTTTTATTGGATTTTTAATGCCGAAGCTGATCGAAGTCAAAGTCCCCGCCATCGGCGATTTCAAAAATATTCCCGTCATTGAAGTGCTGGTGAAGCCGGGCGACACGGTGCAGCCGGAA
>CANIID010000287.1 GCA_947467315.1 Betaproteobacteria bacterium
ATGGGCGACATCGACGAACTGAACAGCGCCCTCGGCGTGTTGCTGGCCGAAGCCCTGCCGGACGATCTGCGCGCCTGCCTCGCCAATGTGCAGAATGATCTGTTTGATTTGGGCGGCGAACTCAGCGTGCCGGGGCATTCGATACTCGCCGACAGTCATGTGATGCAGCTTGAAACCGCACTGGATCAATTCAACGCCGCGTTACCGGCGTTGAAAGATTTTATTCTGCCCGGCGGCTCGCGCGCCGCCGCGCTGGCGCACGTGGCGCGCACCGTGTGCCGCCGCGCCGAGCGGCGCGTAGTGACGCTCGCCAAAACCGAAGCGGTGCCGGCGCTGGCGTGCCCCTATCTCAATCGCCTGTCGGATTTATTGTTTGTGGCGAGCCGGGTGTTGAATCGCTGGAGTAACGACAGGGGCGGTGATGTATTGTGGCAGCCGGGCAAAAACCGCCAGTAGCCACCAGAGGCCATCGTGCATACAAAACGGCTAGGGGTACTCGGCGGCATGGGCCCGCTGGCGACGGTGGATTTCCTGCAAAAGCTGATCGAAGAAACCCCCGCCACGCGCGATCAGGATCACATCCCGGTGATCGTCTACTCAGTGCCGCAGATCCCCGACCGTCCGGCGGCGATTGTCGGCCAGGGTGAGTCGCCGCTGCCGCATATGCTCGAAGGCATACGCACACTCAAAAACGCTGGCGCGCAAGCGGTAGCGATTGCCTGCAACACCGCGCACTACTGGTACGACGAGCTGGTGCAACAAGGCGGCCTGCCGATTTTGCACATCGCCGATGCTGCGTGCAAAAGCTTCGCGGGCACGGCGGTAAAACGCGTTGGGCTCATCGCCACCGAAGGCACAGTGGCGGCGCGGTTTTACCAATCGCGATTCGCGGCGCACCAACTCGACTGTCTACTCAGCAGCACACACGATCAGGAAACCCTGGTGTTGCCCGCCATCGAATGCGTCAAACGCAACGAGCTCGCGCAAGCGCACGCCCTCGCCACGCCCGCCGCGCGGCATCTGCTGGATCAAGGTGCGCAAGCCATCGTGCTGGGCTGCACGGAAATTCCGCTGGCGATCGACTATCAAGCCTCGGACGTTACCGTCCACTGCATCGACGCCACCCGCGCATTGGCGCGTGCGTGTGTGGCGTGGTGGCGCTCGAACGGACATGAGACACCTTAACGGATAAAACATAACTATATGTTTTTAAACAATTTTTTAAATAACATCCTCTGGACAAGCGCCGCCACATCAGCTAAATTTGCACTCGCTACACAGAGGGTTCACCACCAACACGAGGAGTCGCTTATGAAACGTATTACCCATTTAGCCGCCGCCCTGATTGCGGGCCTTGCATTCTGCGGCACATCCATCGCGCAGGACAGCACCTTGAAAAAAATCAAGGACACCGGCGTGATCAAAATCGGCCATCGTGATGCGTCGATACCCTTCTCCTATCTGGACGACAAGCAGCAACCTATCGGCTACGGCGTAGACATCTGCCTGAAAATCGCCGACGCGGTCAAAGCCAACCTCAAGATGCCCAACCTCAAAGTGGAGTTCGTGCCGGTGACGTCGCAAACCCGCATCCCCATTTTGACCGGCGGCAACATCGATCTCGAATGCGGCTCCACCACCAACAGCGTCGAGCGCCAGAAGCAGGTCTCGTTCGCACCCACCTATTTCATGACCGGCACCAAAATCGTGGTGAAGAAAAGCTCGGGCATCAAGGGCTACGACGACCTGAAGGGCAAAACCGTGGTCTTCACCACCGGCACCACCAACGAGCGCGCGATGAAAGCCTACAACGACGCGAAAAATCTCGGCATCAATTTCATCCCGTCGAAAGACCACGCCGAATCGTTTCTTTCTGTCGAAACCGGCCGCGCAGTGGCGTTCCCGATGGACGACATTCTGCTCTACAGCCTGGTAGCCAGCGCCAAAACGCCCAGCGACTATGTGGTAATCGGTGAATTCCTATCCGACGACCCCTACGCAATCATGCTGCGTAAAGACGACACCGAATTTAAAAAACTCGTCGACGGCGTAGTCAGCGGTCTCTACAAGAGCGGCGAGATCAACAAACTCTATACCAAGTGGTTCCAGTCAAAAATTCCGCCCAAGGGCATCAACCTCAACTTCCCCATGTCGGAAGGCCTGAAAGAAGCCATCAAGAACCCGAACGACACCGGCGTCGGTGCTTGCGGCAAGATGAAGTGCTGATGGGCCAATAGTCATACGCAAAAAAAGGGAACCTGCGGGTTCCCTTTTTTATTGCGGCAATGATACTTAAAACCTGAACTTAATATTCGGCGGCACCACGTGCGTGGAAGGAGCCACTGGGGCGACCGGCGTCTCCGAGGTAACGTTGCGCACGTAGATGTCGTAGAGCAACAACCAGCGCCGGCAGTCCGGATCGGCAACCGGCTCGACTCCATAAAATGAGTTATCGGTCTTAAAAAACGCGAATAGCGAATTCGGTGCAAACGGATTGGTATGCATGCGGGTGAATCGATCTCGTGGGTAGTGCGGCCCGCCCGGGCAGCGAAACTCGGGATCGTTCGGCACGTAAATCGATGTGCCCAAGTGCATCTGCGATTCATCTGGCGGCAGGTAAAACAGCAGCGTGACCACTTTGCGCGGCGAGTCAGTATGCGGCCCCAGGTTGTAGTTGGTAATGTCTTGTACCAGCAGCCCCTCATCGTAAAACTGCATATTCGCGTTGGAGGCAAAACGCTGATCGATGAAAGGCTTGAATTTACTCATCAACAGCGCCTGGAACTTGGCCCCTACCAGCCATCCGCGCAGATCCTCCCAGAATGCCCGCTTGCCCGCAGGCAGTGTCGCCAGATGCTCGTCCACCAAGCCCAGCACGAAGCGCTCCTTGTAACCTTTGAGCGCCCGCGCCTTCTCAATGGGGATCATCGCATCGGGATCAGGCAGGTTCCGCTGTATCTGCCGGTAAAAATCAGCAGGGAACACGTCTGAAATATAAAAATGCGGATACGGGAACATGTTGAACGGCACGTTCCCTACCTTGTAAGCCAGTTGCACTTCAGCGTCTGAAAACATACTCGGCCACTCCAGTGAACGTGCCTTCCTTGCGTTCGGCACGACGCACCTGCGCGGGATCGTGCATTAATCCCATGTCGTTTAGCGTACCTACCATTGCGAGATGGTCGGCAAGATTCTGATTGGTCTCGATCAGCACCGAACGTACTGCCGGATTCTGCAAAGTGACCTGAGCGCCGGCGACAACCTTGGGCTCGAAACCATCCACATCGATCTTGATATGCGTGGGCACGGGCACCGTGCCGGCGGCGACCAGTTCATCCAATGTATGCGCGATACCGCCCTGCACAAACTGCGCAGCCAACGGCTCGTGCTTAAAATCCAGTGCATCCCCTAACGAGTGACAGGATCCGCCAACGCGCATATCCGCCATGTGCAAATCGAACAATCCCGATGCATCCGACAGACCCATGCAGTACGCTTTCACCCGGCCTTCCAGTCCGTTAAGCCGAATGTTGCGATTGAGCAAAGCGAAATTCTGTGATTCTGGCTCGAACGCGTACACACGAGCGCGCCGCGTGACTGCTGCCCAGATCGTATACATACCGACATTGGCGCCACAGTCGAGCAAAATATCGTCCGGCTTGAATTCGGCAATCCATTCCAGCGTCCACGGTTCTTTCTGGTAAATTGACTCCGCGCGCCAACGGGTCAATGTGCTCGGCGTCGCAAAAACCATGGTCACACCATCGTGATCGATCTCGCACCGCGGACTCAGGCTCTCGTACTGCTCCAACGTCAGGCTCTGCGAAGGGCTCACGGACGGCCTAGATATTATGGCAGATGGAGACGCGCGCTCCACATCGCGCGACGCAAAAACCTGCTTAAGTGCCGTCAGTAGCATGCTCATGGTAAGCAATGTAGCTTTCGGCCAACTGGCCGTCAACGGATATTGAACCGCGATAAGGCTCTTTGGTGTCTGGCTTGAGTATTCTCAAGTATTTTCTCACGCTGATACTACAATGGATACCGCGACTATCCGCCTTCTAACCGGATATACGGTAAAGTCACGCCGCTATGGATTTCAGTTTCTTCAATCAGGCTGCCTTGTCCAGCTGCGGGCTGTAGCTCGACTGGGGTATTTCCAGCATGAAATGGACCTTGATGGTAGCGAGCCTCGCACGGATCATCGCCTTAAGCGTGGGTTCGTTACTGCGCGTGTTACGCACAACCCTGCTGGCATGGCTGCGCACGAGGCAAGATGAAGTTCTGATTGGCACCATTCACTAATAAGGCAATGGGAAACTTGGGTTTCCTGTTTTTTTGTTCACGGATAGCGAGTTTAACGAGATCCACCTCATGCTGATCGATCTACTGAAAGCCGCATTTCACCCTACGAAGCGCAAAACCAATTCACGCGTCACCAGCGCCCCATTCTCGGTGATTGTCTGCAGCGTTGACGATCTCCGCTTTGCAGCGCTCAGCGCCACCCTCGCCCGCGCATTCAACGAACAGCCCTATGAGCTCATCCGAATTTCAGACGCGCGGTCCATGTGCCAGGGCTACAACGAAGGATTCCGCCGCAGCAGCCACAACCGCCTCATCTTCTGCCACGACGATATCGAAATCCTCAGCGAGGACTTTACGCAACGACTCGATGCGCACTTTAGTCGATTCGATGTTTTCGGACTGGTTGGCACCACACGCCTCATCAACGGCTCGTGGTTTACCGCTGGTCAGCCGGACATCCACGGCAGTGTTGCTCAACCGGACACCCAAAACGCCGGCGCTTGTTCGCTGCACAGGTTTTCGCAGAATTTGTCACCGGTAAGCCATGTGCAAGCCGTCGACGGCATGTTCATCAGCGCCACGCGCGACGCGGTGGAACACCTGCATTGGGACGAAGCAAACCTGCCGAAATTCCACTTGTACGATATCGACTTCAGTTTTCGCGCTCACTTGGCTGGGCTTCGTGTCGGAATCGCGACTGACATTTTGATCTACCACGCATCACTGGGCAAACGAGACGCCTCATGGCGGGAAGGCGTCGCAGAATTTACCCAGCGCTATGCAGCGCACCTATCGCGCGCCCCTGCGGGTAATTCGGCGTACTGGACCGCAGCTTGCCCGGACAGGGAAGCCGCCTACGAATACTTTCACCAGCAACTCGAGTCTCAGCAGCTTGGCCAGCCAGTGGCACCTGCTTGATTTAATACTGCTCAACCGAGGGGCTGCATCGGCTTCGTGCTCTGAATGCGGTAAAGTCTCGCCACCATGGATTTCAGCTTCCTCAATCAAGCCGCCTTCTCCGGCGGTGGTGTGTATCTCGACTGGGTGATCTCCGGCATCAAGTGGACCTTGCTGGTGTCGATCCTCGCGTGGATCATCGCCTTCAGCGTGGGTTCTGTGCTGGGCGTGTTGCGCACAACCCCGCTGGCGTGGCTGCGCGTTCCCGCCACGGTGTATGTCGAAGTGTTCCGCAATATTCCCGTGCTGGTACAGATGTTCATCTGGTATTTCGTGATGCCGGAGATCGTCCCCAAAGTGGCGGGCGACTGGCTCAAGACACAATTGCCGATGCCGGAATTCTGGAATGCCGTGCTGTGCCTCGGCTTTTACACCGCCTCGCGCGTCGCTGAGCAGGTGCGGGCCGGCATTCAGTCGATACCCCAGGGGCAAACCAACGCTGCGCTGGCGATGGGCTTGACGCTGCCGCAGACCTATCGTCATGTGTTGCTGCCGATGTCGTACCGCATCATCATCCCGCCGATGACCACCGAATTCCTCAGCATCTTCAAGAATTCGTCCATCGCTTTGACCATCGGCGTGCTGGAACTCACCGCCCAGGTGCGGCAGATTTCCGAATACACGTTTCGCACGTTTGAGATATTCACCATCGCCACCATCGTGTACGCGCTGATTACACTGACCGTCACGTTCTCGATGCGCTGGCTGGAAAACAAGACGCGCATACCGGGATACGTCGGCGGGAGCGGCAAATAGCCCTATGTTCACCGGCTTCGACTTCGACGTCATTCAGCACTCGCTGCCCTATCTGTGGCAGGGCATGCAGTTCTCGCTGGGCCTGACGTTGCTGGCGATGCTCGGCGGCATAGTCCTCGGCACCCTGCTGGCGTTGATGCGTCTGTCGCCGTTCAAACTCATCAGTTACCCGGCAGGCGCGTACGTCAATCTGGTGCGTTCGATTCCGCTGATCCTGGTGATTTTCTGGTTTTACTTTTTGATTCCGATTGCGATGAAAAAATTGACCGGCAATCCGTACGCCTCCGGCATCGGGCCGTTTTACTCCGCATTGATTGCTTTCACGATGTTCGAGGCCGCGTATTACTGCGAGATCATACGCGCCGGCATCCAGAGCGTGCCGCGCGGGCAAGTGGGCGCCGCCTACGCGCTG
>CANIID010000288.1 GCA_947467315.1 Betaproteobacteria bacterium
CATACTTTTGCCCGAACAAGCGCGCCATGGCGTCGTTGCCGCCGCCGGGCGGAAAACCGACAACCATGCGGATGGATTTGGCGGGGTAGGGCGCCGCGGCTAAAGCGGCGCCAACGCTGCTGCTTAACAGCCCAGCAGATATGATGTAAGTATATGTTTTTAAATGCATTTCTTTAATGTTTTAAACAGGGCAGGCCCAGTGCCGATCACGCCGGGACGGCACGCACGCGGTCGGTTTCGATATGCAGCCGGGTGCCGTAAGGCTGCGACAGTTTTTCAATGCGCGCGATCGCGGCGGCTTCATCACGCGGCGCGGAGAATGTCACTTCGGTGGCGTCGTTCTGCCGCACTATCGAAAACGCTGCTTCGGTGAGCGTTTTGTTTTCAAACGTCAGATGCCCGGCCATGCCGGTCCAGCCGCGATGCGCTTTTTTGTTGCTGCGGATGAAGCAGAACATGCCGAGGCCGTAGTAAATCGGTTTGCCTTTATAAAATTCAATCGCCAGCGGGAAATGCGGGCCGTGGCCCATGATGATGTCGGCGCCGGCATCGATGGCGGCGTGCGCGAGTTCGGTTTGATACTGCAACACTTCCTCGGCGTAGCCCCAGTGATGCGATGAAATTACGATGTCGCATTGCTGTTTCAACGCAGCGATATCCGCTTTGAGTTCCGCCAGATAATCCGGGTCTACCCAGGTAATCACTTTTGCCGGCGCGCCCGGACGATTGGGTGGAATCTTATTGTCTTTGTAATACGGCGGCTGATACGCGGTGTAGGCTTTCATCGCCGCGACGCCGACCGAGCGCTCGCCGGCCTCATGATTGTTCGGCCAGTATTGCGAGGTGCGTTGTATGAAGCCGATTCTCAGGCCGTTACGCTCGATGATGGCGGGCGCGCGCGCGGCTGCTTTGTTGACGCCAGTGCCGGCGTGCGCGATGCCGAGTTGATCCAGCCGTTGATTGGAGGCGCGTATCGCATCCGCGCCGTAGTTTTGATTGTTGGCGTTGCCGATCACCTGCACGCCGGCGAGCCGCAGTGATTCGGCTGCGGCGGGCGGCGCGTAGATGCCTTCAAAGCCAGACTGATCGTCGCGCATCATCTCGCGTTTTTCCGCCGGGTCGTACAAATTGCATTCGAGATTGGCGAATACCGCGTCGGCGGCTTTCAGTGTGGGCGCGACTTTGTTGAATGGAAGCGCGGGGTCGTCAACGCCAAGCAGGTTGATATCACCGAGCAGGTGAATGCGTGTGGTGGGGCCGGACATGCGAGTGCTCCTGAAGGTAGTGATTACGGCGGGCGCTGTGATGTCTATGGTAGCAGCAGGGCAAGAATTCGCGCCTCAGTTTGTCCGCATGCCGGAAGCCTGTATGACTTTTTCCCACTTGGTCATTTCGCTGCGGATGAACGCATCGAACTCCTGCGGCGTGCCGGTCAACACTTCGGCGCCGATGGCGGCGTAGCGCTCGCGCACCTCGGGCAGTTTGAGTTGCTGTACGACGATTTGATTCAGCCGGTTAATAATGGCGCGTGGCGTTGCGCCAGGGGCGATCAAGCCGTTCCAGATATTCGCCTGATAGCCCGGCACGGTTTCGGCGATGGCCGGCACATCGGGTGCGAGCGTGGAGCGCTGCGCGCCGGTGGTGCCCAGCGCTTTGAGTTTGCCGGTGCGCACGTGCGGCAACACCGAGGTCAGGCTGGCCATGGCGGAATGCACATGGCCGCCGATGACATCGGTGGTGGCTTGCGGCGTGGATTTGTAGGCCACATGCACGAGCTTCATGCCGGCCATCAGGTTAAGCAATTCACCGGCGAAATTATTCGGCGAGCCGTTGCCCGAACTGGCGTAGTTGATTTGGCTGGGGCGTGTTTTCGCGTAGGCGATCAGCGTTTTCATGTTGTCCGCGGGCAGGCCGTTGAACGCCACCAGCAGCATCGGCGTGGAGCTGGCAAGGCTGACCGAGGCCAGGTCTTTGGCGGTGTCGAAGGGCATTTTCTTGACGATGGCCGGATTGGTGGCGTGACCGTTGGCCACCCACAGCAGTGTGTAGCCGTCGGGCGCCGAACTGCGCGCGACGATATCGGAGCCCAGCAGACCGCTGGCGCCGGGGCGGTTGTCGATAATCACCGGCTGGCCCAAGGCCTCGGCCAGGCGCGCGCCTACGAGACGGCCGAGTATGTCGGCGTTGCCGCCGGGGCCGTAGGGCACCAGCAGACGTATGGGGCGGGTGGGGTAGGCGAGGTCGGCAGCTATTGCTGGAAAGGCAATCGCGGCGGCGACCCACATGGACAGCGACAGGAGAAGCTTCAAGGGACTATCTCAAAAATGAATTCACAAACAATTTAACATGGATGGACAGGATTGACAGGAGGCAAGCAAGTGCCACAAAGCCGTCAACATCGCGGATAATTATTCGCGCATTCCTATCCCTTTATTTTTCAGGCGAGTCATGGCAGAAACGTTTCAGGTCATCATCGTAGGCGGCGGGCCGGTGGGTGTGGGGCTGGCGGTGGAGTTGGGGCAACGCGGGATTTCTTGCGCGCTGGTCGAGCGCCATCTTCAGCCGCAGCGTATCCCCAAGGGGCAAAATCTCACGCAGCGCACGCTGGAACATTTTTATTTCTGGAACTGCGTAAAAGAGCTGCGTGCCAAGCGCATCATGCCCGCCGAGGTGCCGACCAGCGGCGTCAATGTCTATCGCGACCTGACGAGCAAATTCTGGAGTGCGCCCGAGCAGCGCGAGCTGGTGCAGAAATATTATTTCCAGGAGTACGACCGGCTGCCGCAGTATCTCGCCGAAGAAGTGCTGCGTGCGCGCATGGCCGCGCTGCCTTCGGTGAAAACCTTTTTCGGCTGGGGCACCGAGAGCATCGAGCAGGACGAACACGCCGCGCGCGTCACCATTGCCGCGCGCGATGGCGGCGCACGGCAATTGCTGGAGGCCGAATTCATCGTCGGCTGCGACGGCGGCCACTCGCTGGTGCGGGAGCAAAGTGGCATCACGCGCAGCGGCGCGGAGTTCGACCAGAAAATGGTGCTGATGGTGTTTCGCTCCAAGGGGTTGCAAGAAGGGCTCAAGCGCTTTCCGCTGAAATCCACCTACAACATCATGCATCCCGATCTCAAGGGGTACTGGCGGTTTTTCGGGCGCGTCGATATGGTTGACGGGTTTTTCTTTCACGCGCCGGTGCCCAACGAGTCCACCACCGAAAATTATGATTTCGAGGGGCTTTTGCATCTTGCGGCCGGGTTTGAGTTTGATGTCGCGTTCGATCACGTGGGCTTCTGGGATTTGCGCGTCGCGGTCGCCGACGACTATCGCGCCGGTCGCGTGTTCATCGCCGGCGACGCGGCGCACAGCCATCCGCCGTATGGCGGATTCGGCCTGAATAACGGCCTGGAGGACGCCACCAATCTTGGCTGGAAACTGGCGGCGCATCTCGACGGCTGGGGCGGCAAGGGTTTGCTAGACTCCTACACCGAAGAACGGCGACCGATATTTGCCGACATCGGCCGTGACTTCATCGCGGCGCGCATCGAGGAAGACCGGCAATTTCTCGAACGCTACAGTCCGGAGCGGGATTACGCAGAATTTGAGCAAGCCTGGAAGGCGCGCATGACGCGCATCAGCGGCAGGGCGCAGGTGTACGAGCCGCACTACGAAGGCTCGTCGGTGGTGATGGGGCCGCCGGGTGCAGTGTGCAGCGCGCACGGCAAGCACACCTTCACCGCGCGCACCGGACATCATCTGCCGCCGAATGGGCTGTCGTCGGGGCGTAATGTGTTTGAGGAACTGGGTGACGGCTACACGTTGCTGGCGTTCGGTTTAAATGACAGGGCGATTGATGCCGCAGTGCGCGGCTTCGAGACAGCGGCGCGCGCACTGAAAGTACCGCTCAAAGTGGTGCGCGATAGTTACGACGGCGGGCGCGAGGTGTATGAATCCCAACTCATCCTGGTGCGGCCGGATCAGTATGTGGTGTGGAACGGCGATACGGTTCCTGCGGATGCCGGTGCGGTGATGGGCAGGGTGGTGGGATGGAGGTAAAGTTACGTAAGTATAAAATCGAAAATCGACAGGCGATCGTTCAGCTTGGCTGTTGCCGCTGGTAAATACGCGCGTGTTTTGCATGATGGCGGCACCTTCGTTGGTTATACACACGCAGCCTATACTCAGAGGATTCAGCCGCTCGAAGGTTCAATGGTGGTATGGCTGGATTTGATATAAGTATTTGTTTTTAAACAATAAAATTTTGAGGTTTCAATGAAACTCGGTTTCTTCACCATGCCCATCCATCCGCCGGAGCGTAATTACACGCAGACGCTCAAGGAGGATCGCGAGGCGATTCTGCTGGCGGATCAACTCGGCTACACCGATGCGTTTATCGGTGAGCACACCACGGATATTTGCGAAAACATTCCCTCGTGCCTGGCGTTCATAGCGAGCCTCGCGCATGAGACGAAACAGATCAAACTCGGCAGTGGCACGGTGAACTTGCCCAACAGCCATCCAGCGGCGGTGGCGGCGAATGTGGCGATGATTGATCACATGCTTGAAGGGCGCTTCCTGTTCGGCATCGGGCCGGGTGGATTGCGTTCGGATCAGGAAGTGTTCGGCAACATCAAAAATGATCGCACCAAAATGTTTGTCGAGTCGATTGATCAGATACTCGCCATCTGGGCCGGCAAGCCGCCGTACGATCTGAAGGGCGAATTCTGGAATATCAGCACGGCGGAAACCATGATTCCCGATGTGGGGCAGGGCGTGATGTTAAAGCCTTACCAGCAGCCGCATCCGCCGATTGTGGTCACGGTGGTGGAGCCGTTTTCCAAGGGCGTGACGGCGGCGGCACAGCGCGGGTGGAAACCGATCTCGGCGAATTTTTTGCAACCCAACTGGGTGAAAACACACTTTCCGAGTTATGAGAAAGGCTGTGAAATTGCCGGGCTGCCGGCGAACCGGCAGGACTGGCGCGTGTGCAAAAGCATCTTTGTTGCTGATGACGATGCCACGGCCCAGCGGTATGCCAAATCGCGCGAAGGCCCGTATGGATTTTATTTTTGGAACCTGCTGACCAAACGCAAGTCGCGCGGTGCGGCGAATATCTACAAACCGGATTTATCCATGCCCGACGAAGCGGTCACGGTGGAATTCGTGCTGGATACGCTGGTGATCGCGGGCGGCGTCGATTCGGTGGTGGAACAAATTTTGAAGTTCCGCGAGACCATCGGAGACTTCGGCACGTTGCTCTACTGCGGTCACGACTGGGTGGATCCGAAGCTCGCCAAGCGCTCCATGCAGTTGATGGCGGAGCAGGTGATGCCGAAGGTGAATGCGGCGCTGGGGCAGCGCTAAAAATCCGCTGGCTGGATGCCCGTCTGGGCTGCGTCAGGTAGTTGGTCTGGCGCTGCGACAACCCGGGCAGGCCTGAAATGCAAAACGGGAGAACCTGAGTCCTCCCGTTTTTCATGCCTGCTCAGATGCGCGGCGACCAGTACGCCGGAGCCGGAATGCACGCGTGCAGTCTGGTCGCGCGCTTCGATACGAAACACGCTGGTTCGGAGCTGTTGCAGTTTCGCGGGCTCGGCGGCAATGGCTATTGCCGGTATCAGCAGGCAGGCTGCCAGCACCCGTAGTGCGTACTTCCAAGCGATTACCAGAAACCCTCCCTGCATGCGTTTTATGGCGGCGATTAATGCCAGCTTACAACGCGACAGCTTACTTTTTCATATTCTTCATCATGTCGTTCATGTTCATCGTCGTGCCGTTGGGCATGATTACGTCACCCGCACGCTGGCCGGCTTTGCACGGGCCCAGCCATTTCGCGGTGATGGTATTGGACGCCTCTTTCATGGCGCCGATGGGCGGATCGTACGTGGAGTTCGTCTCCACTTTGTATTCCTTGCTGAAGTCTCCGGATGCGACGCCTTGGGTGGTGGCCGTGGTTTTGCCCAGCTCACACACACTGATGAAGGTGACGCGATCACGCTCGACCTTGTGCTCTTGCTTCGAACACTTGGTCTGCGACATCTGCCGGCCGCCCTGCATCCAGTCGGCATCGGAGTTCTGATCGACGCACATGGTCATCGCCATCGCGCCTTTGCCCGTGTTGGCGCGGGCGCTGGATGCGCTGGTGATTTCCCACAGTCCTGATTTTCGCTTGGGCAGATCAGCCGCAACCGTGGCGGTGGCGACGCTCAGTAGAGTTATCGTAAGTATTTGTTTAAACACGATTTTATCCTATAGGGCAAAAAGGTCCACAAATTCATTTACGGGCGTGGCTTCGAGTTTCATCTGGTCTTTGCACAGCGCATAGATCGCCGCACGCTGCTTGTCGGCGAAGCGCCGCGCGAGGTTGGTGCGGAATTTCGCTTCGAGCAGCGGGATGCCGTCCTTGCGGCGACGGCGGTGGCCGATGGGG
>CANIID010000289.1 GCA_947467315.1 Betaproteobacteria bacterium
GTCACGCACCAGTAGGTGGTTTGTCCGGTGCCGAGGCTGGCGTAGGTCATTTTTCCGGGACGGGTTCTCGCCAGCGCGATGTAATCTTTGACGTTGCGCGCAGGCACCGACGGATGCACCAGCATGACGAAATGCGAGTGTTCCAGCAGGGAAATCGGCGTGTAGTCGCGCAGCACATCCATGTTCACCTGCGCGTTGACGAAGCGCGTGCCTGCCATGGAGCGCGCGCCGAGCAACAAGGTGTAACCGTCCGGCGGCGCTTTGAGAACGAGCGCGTGGCCGAGTATGCCGCCGGCGCCGGGCCGGTTTTCCACGATAAATTGCTGGCCGGCCAATTCGCTTAACTTGGCGGCGAGGATGCGCGCCACCACGTCGTCGGCGCCGCCCGCGCCGGAGGGCACGATGATGCGCACGGGTTTCACCGGGTAGGTTTCGGCGGCCGGCACCGTGCTTGCGCACAGCGGTGCAGATATCAGGAGCGCGACGCGTAATACAGGCGATCTCATCACGCGAGGCAGGTTACAGCCCCAGTCCCCCATCAAGCAGGATGGTCTGCCCGGTCATGTAGTCCGATGCGCCTGAAGCGAGATACAGCGCGAGCAAGCCCACTTCGCGCAGCCGTCCCGGACGCCGCAACGGCACGGTTTGCAGTGCGCGATGTGCGGATTGCTTCATGCGCTCTTCGCCGGAAGTCACCACATCCGGAAACATGCCCGGCGCGATGGCATTCACATGAATGTTGTAGGGCGCCCATTCGAGCGCCTGCGCCCGCGTGAATCCGGCGAGCGCGGTTTTTGCGGTGGTGTAGAGCACCATGTCGCGGCCGCCCTGATGCGCGGTCCACGCCGCGATGTTGATGATTTTGCCGGATTGGCGCGCCAGCATGTGCGGGCCGACGGCGCGCGTACACAGCAGCGCTTCGGTCAGATTGATATCCATGATGAAGCGCAATTCATCGTCAGTCACCGCAGCCACGTCCTCCTTGCCGGGCAGCACGGCGAGCGGTTTGCGGATCGAATCACCCAGCGCATTCACCAGCACGTCGATGCGCCCGAAGGTGTTGAGCACGGAATCCACCGCGCGCCGCACATCGTCCGGCTTGGTGACATCGGCGATGACAGGCACCACCTTTCTGCCGGAAGCCTTGGCTATGTCCGCCGCGGTGTCGTTGACGTATTTGTTCGTCAGCGCATTCAGTGCAATGTCGGCGCCGGCCTCGGCCAGCACCTGGGCGATGCCCTTGCCGATGCCGCGCGCGGCGCCGGTGATCAAGACAACTTTTCCTGTGACATCGAATTCGGCGGGCATCATGCGGTGTGCTCCTATGTTGTTATGTTATAGTGCAAGCTATTTTGAAAAGGGCAATGGTAATGGGGTCGGATGAAACTGCGGCCCACGGGCTCGCTTCGTTGTCCGATAACACGACCTTGCCACCGCCCATCTTATGACTGTGTGCCGCGAAGGCAAGCACTCTGACTTTTTGCGCGCGGCAATCGTATTCTTGCCGCACCTTGGTTGATAGGTACGACTCCCCCGCAGACATGGTGACAAGGGTGGTGCGTTCCGCCTTGAGGTCGTTCACATGCCACAGCTTTGCCGTGTTGCCGGAGCGGCTGATCGTGGCACTGTCGGCGTAAACGACAGCATCGCCGTTCTCGCCCACCGGCTTCCAGTCCGCGCTTGCGGATGCGGCGCAAAGCAGGAGCGCGGTCATCGCCATGGGCAACATTTGGTTTATCGGCACCCCAGTGGTTTATCGAGCCGTATCTTGAGCGGTAGCGGGAATCTGCCGATACGATAATATCGTGAATCGCCTGTCGTACGCATGTCAATGCTTGCAAACCTGCACGACCGCAGCGACTCGCGCTATGCTTCACCGTTCTCGATCAACAGCCGCAAGGAACCTGCTATGCCTCAACTCGTTTTTATCCACGGCCCCGGCGCGGGCGCCTGCGCCGACGCGTATATTCCGCAGCTCAAACATTTCAAGGGCAGCATTGCGCCCACCTTGCCGGGGCACCTCGAAGGCGAACGCTGCGTGGATGTCGCACGCTACACTGAATGGGTGCGCGGATGGCTGTGGGCGCAGGAGAAGAAAAAAGACCTCGTGCTGATCGGCTACACGTTGGGCGCATCGATTGCGCTGCAATATGGCCTGGATTACCCGGATGAAGTGAAAGGGGTGGTCATCATGACCGTCGCGGCCAAGCCCAAGACACGCGCGCCGGATACGTTTGAAATGCGCCTGCGCGCGGCGAAGGAGCCGCGCGACGCGAAGGCCTACGACGAATGGCTCGCGTTTCAGATGCGCGCGATGCAGTTTGTCGAGCCTGGCCTGCGCGCACACCTGATGGAGTGCCACAAGAAAGTGGGGCCTATGTCGCAATACCACGACATCAAAACCATTGATGCCTTCGACGTGCGTGACCGCATATCATCGTTTAAACCAAAGATGCTGATACTGCGCGGGCTGAACGATCACGGCAGTCCGCCCGAATACGAAAAAGAAATTCACGAAGCGGTGCCGCACTCGCAGTACATCAAGTTGCCGGGGGTGGGGCATTTTCCGCTGACGGAGTTTCCCGAGAAGATTAATCCGCTGATTGAGACGTTTGTGGCGGGGTTGTGATTTTGTAGGTTGGGGTGACGAAGGAACCCCAACGTTCGGGGTGATGCACCATAATCGTTGGGGTTCGCAAGCTCACCGCCAACCTACGGGATCGCTTTGATTTACCGATTGGAGATACGCATGAAAATGAAAATCGTGTTGCGGACGTGGTGGTATGCGGGTTTAGTGCTTTCGTTCTCTATCGCTGCAAACCCTGCGTTCGCGCAAGACTACCCCGCCAAACCTATCCGCATGATTGTCGGCGTGGCGCCCGGCGGCGCCACTGACATTCTCGCGCGGGCGGTGGGCGCGCGGCTTACCGAAACCTTCAAGCAGCAGGTGATCGTCGAAAATCGCCCCGGCGCCAATCACATCATCGGCGGTGAACTCACGGCGAAATCGGCGAAGGATGGCTACACCATCCAGATGATTCCCGAAGGTTTTGTCATCAATGCCTCGGTGTATGCCAAGCTGCCGTTTGATCCGCTGAAAGATTTTTCGCCGATCGCCATCGTGGCGAATGTGCCCAATGTGCTGGTGGTTCATCCCTCGCTACCGGCGCGTACCGTCAAGCAGTTTGCGGCGATTGCGCGCGCGCGGCCGGGGCAATTGAGTTACGGTTCATCGAGCGTGGGTTCGCCCAGTCATATGTCGGGCGAGTTGTTCAAGGCCATGGCCAAGGTGGATTACGTGCATGTGCCGTATAAAGGCCAGGCTATCGCGCTGGTGGATTTGATGGGCGGCCACATCCAATTTTTATTTCCGTCAATACCGGCGGCAGTGCAGCATGTGCGTTCGGGCAAACTGGTTGCACTCGGCGTGACCACCGCGCAGCGCGCGACCGCGCTGCCGGATATCCCGACGATCAACGAAGCCGGCATCACGGGTTACGAAGTCAGCGGCTGGTACGGCGTGATCGGCCCCGCCGGCATGCCGCAAGCTGTGGTGGCGCGGCTCAACAAAGAGATCAACGATTACCTGCACGTGCCCGCAACCCGCAAACAATTGTCCAACGAAGGCGCCGAGCCGCGCACCGGCACGCCGGAGGAATTCGGCGTGGCGATGGCGACTGATTTGCAGAAGTGGGCGAAGGTGGTGGCGGCGGCGGGGATCAAGATCAAATAACGGTTGTTATGTAACTAATTGTTTATAAACGATATTTAATGAGGTGGTCCTGATGCAAAGACTCAACGGAAAAGTAGCCTTCCTCACCGGTGGCGGCGCAGGCATCGCCAAATGCAGTGCGCTCGAATTCATCAAGGAAGGCGCGCGCGGCGTTGCCATCGTTGATATCAATGAAGAGGTAGGCCGTCGCGCCGAACAGGAAATCAAGGACGCCGGCGGCGACGTGATCTTTATCAAGGCGGATGTCACGCAAGACGCCGCCGTCAAACAAGCCATCGACACCACGGTGGCGAAGTTCGGCAAACTCGACGTGCTGGTCAACTGCGCGGGCGGCTCCGTGCTCGAAGACGTGCCGGTGCATGAGATGAGCCTCGACATCTGGCACAAAACTATCACGCTGAATCTGCTGCATCCGTTTCTGGTGTGCCGGCACGGCATCCCGCATTTGATCAAAAACGGCGGCGGCTCCATCATCAACTTTTCCTCGATGGTGGGCATGACCGGCCTCTACCGCCCGGCCTACGCGGCGGCGAAGGGCGGCATCATGTCGTTCACCAAAACCCTCGCCGCGCAATACGTGCAACACAACATCCGCGCCAACGCCATCGGCCCCGGCAGCATCCGCACCGAGCGCGCCATCAAGCGCTATGAGAACAAAGAATGGATGCAGGCCGAAAAGCCCACTGGTGCGGTGAAGGAGCGCATGATCGTGCAGAAGCTGTATCCGTTTTCGGTGGGCAACCCGATTGATATTGCCGCGATCGTGGTGTTTCTGGCGTCGGATGAATCGCGCATGCTGACGGGCACGACGATCGCGGCGGATGGGGGGCGGTCTTCTTATCTCAAGATTTATGCCGGAGAAGATTGAGCGGCAGCGTCGGGGGATTTGCGCGGTTGGCTGATCAAAATCGGGATTTACGCACTGGTTTATAGATGTAGCGACAAAACCTTAAGTAACCAACCCAATAGAGGGTGCGCAGAATCACCATTGTTTTGCCCGGCCTGATATCATTCTTCCGATACTCGATTTCGACTACACATTGTGATTCGTGTAATTTTCAGAGGCCACCATGAGTGACGAATCCGCCGAAAGGCTACTGATCATCCGATCCCGAGTGATCGAAAGACAGCATTTTTCCGAGTACAACCTCACCAGCGTTCAGCACATATTGATCGATTGGTTCCCGCGAGCGATATTTCGTGATTTGACCAGCGACACGGTAAGCGTGGATGTGTCAGTTCAAAAGGAATACGGCGGCGGAAAGCTGCAATTCGCAACCGTCTTTTTCCGGGGCGACGGCACCGAGATATCCAGGAAGACGTACGTCGAAACCCATATTCAAGGCGCTATTTGCTTCAGTTACGACCCCAAAAACTCGCGCTTCCTGGGTAACAAGGAAGGATACGATTGGCGCGAGGTGATTTACTCGGATGGGCTGGATCGCACCGTGCCCATGCCCCGGGCCACGTAGAGTTTTTGTCTGCGTTTTGTCTGTGCCAGCATCAGCGTCAGCGCCATGAGAGCCCGCCTTTCGCGGGTGCTAACGGGGACTACGATTGCGGCGGATGGAGGGCGGTCTTCTTATCTCAGGATCTATGCGGGCGACGATTGAGGGGATAGGCCGCGCCGTAGCGGTCGCTGCGCTGCTAAGCGCGCCGACTGTGGTGCAGGCACAAAGCGCCGCGCGCTTTCCGGTCAAGGCTATACGCGTTGTGGTGCCTTACCCGGCCGGCGGGCCGACGGATATGACCGCGCGTTCAATTTCACCGCGCATGATCGAAGCGCTCGGTCAGCAATTGATGATCGACAACCGTGCCGGCGCTTCCACCATCATCGGCACCGAGATCGTGGCGCGTGCGCCGCCCGACGGACATACGCTGCTGCTGGTGACCAGCACCATCTCGATGAATCCCAGTGTTTTTCGCAAACTGCCGTACGACGTTGAGCGTGACTTGGTACCGGTGACGCAGGTCATTGCATCGCCTTTCGCGGTGCTGGCGCATCCCGCGCTGCCGGTGCGTACTACTGGAGAACTCCTCGCGCTGATCAAAGCGAAACCCGGGCAACTGCTGTACCCCTCATCAGGCATCGGCAGTGCAAACCATCTCGCCGTTTTGCTGCTCGCGCGGCTTGCCCGCATCGAGCCCGCGCACGTGCCGTACAAGGGTACCGCACAAGGCATTGCCGACCTGGTCGCGGGACAGGTGCAGTTCTCGTTCAACAACCCGCCGACTTCATTGCCGCTCGCCAATGCCGGCAAGCTGCGGCTGCTCGCCACCACCGGCGCCAAACGCCTGGCGCTGTTGCCTAACGTGCCCACCGTGTCGGAATCGGTGCCCGGGTACGAAGCGGGAAATTGGCATGCGCTATTTGCACCGGGCGGCACGCCAAGGGAAATCGTTGCACGCCTGCAAGCGGAAGTGGCCCGTGCCCTGGCAAACGCGGAAGTGCGTAGCAAGCTGGTGGAGGGCGGGGCCGATCCAGTCGGCAGTACGCCGGATGATTTTTCAATCTACTTCAGTAGTGTCCCAACGTTTTTCAGAGGAGAACGCCCTGAATCGGCGTTATCAGCGGCTCTGTATTCGTCGAGTGGTGTGGAAGTAATTGATTTATTGGGGTTGTTTCGAACATGGCCAAACTCAGGATTTGTAGGATTTCATAGAGA
>CANIID010000290.1 GCA_947467315.1 Betaproteobacteria bacterium
CTGATGGGGATCACGCAGGACATGTTTCCCGCGCCAACGCGCGTTTACAACTTCACCCTCACCGCGAATCCGACATCCGCCATCGCGGGCGAGGCGGAGTACATCGAGCGCCACTACGCACAACGCGTCCGCAGCGTGCTGATCGGCCTGGATTGGGTGATCGGCATGATCTATCACTCGGGCGGCGTGCCCGCGATGGATTTGACGCCGGCGGCGACGCTGGTGAATTACGGCGCGGGCGCCGTGCCGCTGCATCGCAAGCTCGCCGACGCCTTGTCGTCGCCAAAGGTGATGAATCTCGGCAACGCGTTGCGCGCGGTGGTGAAATCCGGCGATCCGCTGGCGAGCTTCAAACACACTTTCTTCGAGCTGGCGGGCGCCGAGTATCGTTGCGCGGATGGGTCATTGGCGCGCGACTTCGACGTGGTGAATCGCGGCGCTTGCCTCGGCTTTCGCTACGATGGCAGTTGGACGTTTGCCGGCGAGCGTCACCTGAGCGCGGCGCGCGCGCAACTGCTGGCTCGCGCCGCCGCCGCGCCGAGTTCTCAATTCTCGAAATACCTGTGCGCAACGCAAGGCGAGCCGAATCCGGAGATTCTGCGCCGCCTGGGCGCGTTCGCGCAGCGATTTATCGCCCAAGGCGGCGAGGTGACTTTCATCTTGCCGCCGCTGGTGCCGGGCATGGAGCAGGAAATGCGCAAGGTCGACGCGTCGAATCGCTGTCTTGCGCGGACCAAGACGGCGCTGGATGCATGGGCGCGCCAGCACGGCGTGACGGTGATTGATGCCGCCGCCCCCGAGCGTTTTGGTTGCACACCCGAAGAATTCTTGGATGAGAATCACGCTTGGCCGGAATGCCATGCGCGGGTGTTGAGCCGCTACAGGGATGACAAGCAACAGCAGCGGATTACCGCCGGGCTCTATCGCCCCGGCCCATGAGTCCCATGCCGGGGATGGCGCGGATAGAACGGATGGCGCGGGTGGCGATGATAAAATCGGTCGCATGTCACGTGCCGTCCCCGATCGATTGATGCGTTGCCGACCACGGGGCGTTCGCCTGGGCATCGACCATGCTGTTTAACTCCTACGCCTTCATTTTTCTGTTTCTGCCGTTGACGTTCGCCGGTTTTTTTTTACTGGCGCGCATGAGTCACGTGATGGCGGCGGGCTGGCTGGCGGCGGCCTCGCTGTTTTTTTACGGCTGGTGGAATCCGCTCTACGTCGGTTTATTGATGGTGTCCATCGTGTGCAACTATGTCGCGGGTGGGCGTATCGCGCGCGCGGCTGCGGCGGCGCGCCATCACGACAAAAAATGGCTCACGATACTCGCCGTGGCTGCGAATCTGGCGTTGCTCGGTTACTACAAATACAGCAACTTCTTTCTCTCCAATGCGGCGCCGCTGATGGGCTTTTCACCGCCGCAGGTTGAAATCATTTTGCCGCTGGGCATTTCGTTTTTCACGTTCACCCAGATCGCCTTCCTGATCGACACCTACAAAGGCAAGGTGCAGGAATATCGCTTTGCGCATTACTGTCTGTTCGTCACCTATTTTCCGCATCTGATCGCGGGGCCGATCCTGCACCACGCCGAGATGATGCCGCAGTTCGCGCGGCGTGAAACGTATCGCATGCAGGCGGAAAATATCGCGGTCGGCTTGACCATTTTTTTCATCGGCCTATTCAAGAAAGTCATGCTCGCCGACGGCATCGCACCGTACGTAGCGCCGCTGTACGCCTTGCCGGGCGCGGGTGTCGCGCCGACGTTTTTGGAGGCCTGGTGTGGTGCTTTGGCCTACACCTTTCAACTGTATTTTGATTTCTCGGGTTATTCCGACATGGCGGTGGGCTTGTCGCTGATGTTTGGTGTACGGCTACCGATCAATTTTCATTCACCCTACAAGGCGGTGAATATCATCGAGTTCTGGCGGCGCTGGCACATCACACTGTCGCGCTTTTTGCGCGACTATGTATACGTGCCGCTAGGCGGCAATCGCAATGGCGCGGTCCGGCGCTACATTAATCTGCTGCTGACCATGCTGCTCGGCGGACTGTGGCACGGTGCGGGTTGGACCTTTGTCCTATGGGGCGCTCTGCATGGCGTTTATCTGTGTGTGAACCACGGCTGGCGCGCAGTGCGCACCGCACTCGGTTACAAAGGTACGCGATCAACGGCATGGGGACGTTCATTCGCGTGCGCTATTACATTTATCGCGGTAGTTGTGGGCTGGGTAATTTTCCGCGCAGACAGCTTATCTGCCGCATCGAAAATGCTAAGTGGCATGGCCGGGTTCAACGGGTTTGCGCTACCCGATCATTGGCTCGGGAAGTGGGGCGAATTCGGCCAATGGCTGGCGTCGAGCGGTGTAGCGTTCAGCGATTCGCGCGGCTTGGTGACAGCAGGGCTGGTTAATTGGATTGCCATTCTGCTTGCAATCGTATGGTTTGCGCCGAACACACAGCAGATCATGGCGCGATTCAAGCCGGCGTTGCTGCTGCCGCGCGACATGGCCGCGGCGCGCCGGCTGGCGTGGCGGCCCACGGTGGCGATGGGTTTGCTGGTGGCGGCAGCCGCGTTTGTGTCCATTGTGAACCTGCATCGGCAGTCTGAGTTTTTGTATTTCCAATTTTGATGACCGCTGCGACCCTGGATATGCCGCCTGCCGACTCCGCTGCGCCAATGCGCCGGTATCTAGGCGTGCTGCTCGCCGCGCTGACTCTTGCATTGGTGCTGGTGCTGGCGCTCAATCTGGTGTTGGGCGACCGCGGTCTGGGCAATTTACAGGCGACGCGCGCCGCTTCGATATGGCAACAGGCGACACGCGGCGTGACGTATGCGCCGCCGGTGGGGAACACGCGCCCGTTCAAGGCGCTGAGGTTGGCCGACCGGCTGCTGGAGATCAACGCGCTGGTGCTGGGTTCCTCAACGCTGATGGGTGTCACGCAGCAGATGTTTCCCGCCGACTTGCGGATTTACAATCTCACCGTGACCGGCAATTCCACCGCCGCCATCGTCGGCGAGGCGCAGTACATCGAACAGCATTTATCCAATCACGTGCGCTGGGTGCTTGCCGGACTGGATTGGTCGGTGGGTATGATCTATCTCGGCGGTGGTGCAACGGCGGTCGATCTTTCGCCGGAATCGGTGGCCCGCGCGTATGCAGACCATGCCGTGCCCCTGCATAAGCGGATCGAAGATGCGTTGTCATGGCCGCGCGTGGCCAACCTGGGTACGATGATGGCCGCAGCATTCAAGAGCGCCGAGCCCTTGAACCATTTGCGTGGCATCTTTTTTGACATCGGTGGCGTGGCCTATCGTTGCAGCGATGGTTCACTCGCGCGCGACTTCGATGTGATTAACCGCGGCCTGTGCCGGGGATACCGTTACGACGGTAGTTGGACATTCGCTAATGATCGGCGATTGACGCCGGCGCTGGCGAAAATGCTGGCGAGGGCAGCGGCGGCGCCCAGCTCAAAATACACCAAGCATTTGTGTAGCAATGGCGGTGCGCCGAATCCCGAGTTATTGAAGCCGTTGGGCGAAACCGCGCGGCGTTTTGCCGCGAAGGGTGGACGCATGGTGTTTTTGCTGCCGCCCCTCGCACCTGGACTGGAGCAAATGTTGCGCGCGTCACCGCGCTGGAAAAGTTGCCTGGAGCGCACCAAAGCAGAGCTCGATGCGTGGGCCACGCAGTACCAGGTAACGGTCATCGACGCCGGCGCCTCCGAGCGCTATGGCTGCCTGCCGATGGAGTTTTCCGATGAGCATCACGCCTACCCGGAATGCAACGCGCGCGTGCTGCGGCGTTTTTTCGCGGACGATGCGGCGGGCCGCGTGCAGGCGGGTATTTACCGCGCGGAGGGCGCGTGATGCTCGTAGCAGCTAATCCATCGCTACGGCAGTGGTGGTTGCTGTACGTCGTGGCGGTGGCCAGCTTTGTGCCTACCTTCGGCTATTACCTGGTGGGCGAGGAAGGCATTCTGGTGAATTCGTCGCTGGAGATGTGGCAGCGCGGCGATTGGCTGCGCTTGTGGTTTTATGGCGGCGATGCGCGGCACGGCGTGTTTGCCAACTGGCTGATTATTCCGCTTGCCAGTGCGTTGGGTTGGGAGTATGCGCCGGGCGTGGTGCGCGCGGTCATGGTGGGCGCGACCGCGATCAGCGGCTTGTTCGTCGCGGGGTTGGCCTACCGGCTGTATCGCGACGCGGTGCTGGCTGCGCTGGCCGGAGTGATCTACGTTACCTTTGCCGATGTGTTGTTGTATCGCGGCTGGCTGGGCTATCGCGATCCGCTGGTCGGCATGCTGGTGTTTGGCGCTATCGCCTCGTTATGGATGGCGGTGCATACCCAAAGGGCGATTTGGCTGACCGCAACGTTGGTGTTCGCGACGTGCGCCTTTCTGACCAAGGGCATTATTGCCTATGTGTTCGTGGGCGCCGCGGTGCTGGTGTTCCTGTGTCAGCGCGAGGCGCGCGCCTTTTTATTGCGGCCGGCGCCCTTGGTGTTGGCGGTGCTGACACTGTGTCTGCCGTATGTGTGGTTTCACTGGATGATCGGCGACCAGGCGCAAGGCGGCCGCATGGCGACCGAGATCGGCGACAAGCTGGTGCCGCTGGGTGTGGGGCCGTATCTGTGGAAGCTGGCAGCGTATCCCTTTGAAACGGTGGTGCGTACGGCGCCGGTGTCGGTGCTGGTGCTGTGGTGGCTGTGGCGCGGCAAATTAGCGAAAGCGTTGTTGATGGATCGCCGCGTGACGACGGCGTTGGCGATGGCCGGCATCGCGTTCCTGCCTTTCTGGCTTGCGCCGCAAAGCCACTTTCGCTACCTGTTGCCGATCCTGCCGCTGCTGGCGTTGGTATTCGCGGTTTGTGTTTCCCGGCTGGGCGACACTGCCGCGCGCGTGACGTGGCGTTGGCTGTGGGTGGCGGTGGGACTCAAATTGATGATTGTCGTAGCGCTTTTCCCGTACTATCAGCACCGCGTGCGTGGTGAAAATTATGCGCAAGTGGCACGGCAAGTGCTACAGCGCACCGCCGGATTTGCCTTGTATACCCATGACGTCAGCGCGGCAGGGCTTTCCGTTACGGCGTACATGAATATTCAGCGTTTACCGAAACCGGTGTTGACCTTCGCGCCGGCGCAATGGGACAACGGCTTTGCGGTGTCCAATAGGGCGGACGAAAAACTGGGTAAGGTTGCCGAGCAATATCCGCTAGGTGCGAATGTGCTTTATTTGCATTGCCGGGGGGCAGCGTGCGAATCCGCTGATCCGCGCTAACATGCTTTCCGTTGGCGATTCTGCGACCGAGCGGTAAATTCGGTTATTACGGTCCGGGTTCGCGCGCGATGCTTTCAAACGGCAGTAACTGTAAGCATATGATTATAAATGTTATTTTTCTTTGTCTGGCATGGTTGGTGACGGCCATTGGTACAGATCGAGGTCCATGGCACTACCGCAATGGGCGCTGCAAGTAGGCGTGCAGGTCGTGTCCGGCGCCAGCGGCGCGCGCGGGCCAATTGAGCAATTCGGCAGTAATCTTGGCTGCGGCATGGAGGGGGCGCGAACATTGATCACGCTCAAAAAAGCGCACATTGCGTGTTTCAATATGGTGAAGCTGGAGTTTGTTACGCGCGGCGAGCAGTCGCATGGAGCGCGGATTGAAGAAGCTGATGTGGCCACCCATATCGTTCAGACTGAAGCCCGCCCACCGGGCACCCATGGCACGTGCTGTCCAACTGTGTGCGTTAGGCGTCGTCACCAGTACTATGCCACCCGGTTTGAGGATGCGCGCGCATTCCGCCAACAATGCTTTTGCATCACGCAGGTGCTCGACAATTTCGATCAGCGTGATGGCGTCAAATGATGAATCGGGAAATTGCGCCTGTTCCAGATAGCCCGTGAACACTTTTAGTCCGGCGTCTCGTGCTGTTTGCGCCGCGCCCGCAGAGGGCTCCACGCCCTCTGCCTGGAATCCCAGTCTGCACGCAGTTGCCAGGAACGCGCCGCTGGAGCATCCCACGTCGAGTAGTTTCACTGCGGCAGGTTCGCACCTCAATAGGGCGGCAATCTTACTCAGGCGGCGCGCGCTGTTTTTCTCATGTCGCAACAGTGACTTCTCGTTGGGAAGCGTTCCTGTCTCTGTATCGAATCGTCCGAGCGATCGTAGGTACTGTGCTTCAGTTGCGCTACTTACCAACTGGCCGCATTCGCCACAATGGCGCAACGGCCCTTCGGGCAAGTGCAGTGCTGTCGTATGAAGTGCTACGCCGCATCCGATGGGACATGCCGTGACGTAAGGGGCGTTAGCCGGGTTTGTGGTCATGGGCGCTATTATGGAAGATGCGCCACC
>CANIID010000291.1 GCA_947467315.1 Betaproteobacteria bacterium
ACGCAGGCGCTGCTCGCGGCGTACCATGCCGAGCGGCCTTTCACCCCGCAGGAGGCCCATGCGTGGCCGATGCTGCTGCGCGCGGGCGCGCTGCGCTTCTGGGTATCGCGCCTGTACGACCTGCATTTGCCGCGGGCGGGCGAAATGACGCACGCCAAAGACCCGGATCATTTCCGCCGCATGCTGGCGGCGCACATTGCCGGCACCGGTGCTGGCGATTTAATGCCGCCACTGCCGCAATAAGCGCCGCCGTTCGAGACTACGACTACAATAGGACTCGACACAACCAACTCCACTCAACTGATCCATGGAAATTCGCACCGTCACCGCCGGCCGAGGCTGGCAATGGATTAAACAGGGCGTCGCGCTGTTCCAAAAAAGCCCTTTGCAGTGGCTGATGTTCGTCAGCATGCTGTTCGTCGCGATCAAGGTGCTGCTGCTGATCCCGCTGGTTGGGCTGTTGGTGATGCTGGTCCTGCCGGTGCTGCTGGTAGGCATGATGGAAGGTTGCCGCGCGCTGGAAGTCGGCAAGCCGCTCTCCTTTGGCTATCTGCTGTCGGGGTTTGTGCGCAACACGGCGGCGCTGCTCACGCTCGGCGGCATTTCACTCGCCGGTAATCTGCTGGTGGTGCTGGTGATTTCCGGTATCGGCGGCGAAGCACTCACCGCCGTATTCAAGTTCATGGCGCAACAAAAAGTCACGCCCGAAAATGTACACGAGATTAGCGACGCGGTATCCAAGGCAACCGCCTCGGTGTTGATTGGATGGGCGCTGTCGATCCCGCTGATGATGGCGCTATGGTTTGCGCCGCTGCTCGCCTACTTCAACAACCTCGCGCCGGGACGCGCCATGCTCTACAGTCTCGCCGCATGCTGGCGCAACCTGTCCGCTTTCCTGGTGTACGGCGCGGTGGTGTTTGCGGCGCTGATGATGGTCACCCCAGTGGCGATGGCCGCGCGCGTGCTGGACTTGGGCGTGTGGTTGCTGGCGCCGGTGGTGATACCGACGATCTACGCCGCATACAAGGATATTTTCGACATTGATGCGGTGGCGAGCGGCACGCCGCCAGTGGAATCCGGCGGCGTCTGACCGTTCACGCAGCCGTGAGCTTGGCGTACTCCAGCGCAAGCCACTTTAATCCCTGCTCGCGAAAATTCACCTGCACGCGCGCCTCGGGGCCCCGACCTTCGGCACTGACGATAACGCCTGCGCCGAATTTCGCGTGCATCACACTCTGCCCGATACGCCACGGCATGGAGGCGTGCGGCGCGAAAGATGGCGCGTGAGGCGTCACAGCTTCGACGCTACTTTGCGCGTGAGATGCCTGATAACGCGGTCGCGCGTTGATGCGTTGAAGCAGGTTTTCCGGTATCTCGTGAAAAAACCTCGACGGCACGTTGTATCGCATCTGCCCATGCAGCATGCGGCTTTGCGCCAGTGACAAATACAGCCGCCGCCGTGCGCGGGTCAGCGCCACGTACATCAGGCGCCGTTCTTCCTCGATGCCGTCGGCCTCGTTCAGACTGTTCTCATGCGGGAACAGCCCTTCCTCCATGCCGCTGATAAACACCGCGTGAAACTCCAGTCCCTTGGCGGAATGCACGGTCATCATTTGCAAGGCGTCCGCGCCGGCAATGGCCTGATGCTCGCCCGCTTCCAGCGCGGCATGCGCCAGAAAGGACGCCAGCGTTTCATCTTTGTTGGCGGGCACGCCGGGGCCATCGTTCATAGTGCTCGTAGCGTTTGTGTTGGTCGTATCGTTCAAATAGTCCGCGCCGGCTTGCATCGCCATCGGCGCATCCGGCTGCACTTCGGGACTATCCGCCACCCACGTCACGACGTTCTCGGCCACGAAGGCTGTTGCCGCATTGACCAACTCCGCCAGATTTTCCAGCCGGTCCGCGCCCTCTTTTTCATTCTGATAGTGGCTGTAAAGCCCGCTGTGCTCAATCACATGTTCGATGGTTTCCGCCAGCGGCAAGTGGCGCGTGGCTTCGCGCATTTTTTCGATCAGGCCGACAAATGCGCCGATGCTCGACGCCGCCTTGCCGGACAGCCTGTTGGCGCACGCCGCGTCCCACAGGCTGATGCCACGCTCCCGTGCGACCGCCTGCACCTGTTCGAGACTGCGCGCACCGATGCCGCGCGTAGGGAAATTAATCACCCGCAGCAGCGCGCCGTCGTCTTCCGACTGCGCCACCAGCCGCAGATACGCCAGTGCGTGCTTGATCTCCTGCCGCTCGAAAAAGCGCAGACCGCCATAGACACGATACGGCACCGACGCATTGAACAGGGCGTGCTCGACCACGCGCGACTGCGCATTGGAGCGATACAGTACCGCCATATTGCCCAGCGCCATGCCGTCGTTACGCAACGCTTTCACTTCCTCGACGATGAACCCTGCTTCTTCGAGATCGGTGGCCGCCTCGTACACCCGCAGCGGCTCGCCCTTGCCTTCGGAGGTCCACAGGTTTTTGCCGAGCCGGCGCTGGTTGTGGCGGATCAGCGTATTAGCGGCATCGAGGATGTGTCCGTGCGAACGATAATTTTGTTCGAGCTTGATGACTTTCTCGATGTGAAAATCTTTTTGCAAATCACGCATGTTCGCGCTTGATGCGCCGCGAAACGCATAGATCGACTGGTCATCGTCGCCCACCGCGAAAATGCAGCTTTCCGCGCCGCACAGTTGCTGCAGCCAGCGGTATTGCAGGCGGTTGGTGTCCTGAAACTCATCGACGAGAATGTGCTTGAAGCGCGCGCGGTAGTGCTCGCGCAGCACCTCGTTGCGCGCCAGCAGCTCATACGAACGCAGCAGCAGTTCCGCGAAATCCACCGCGCCTTCGCGCTGGCATTGCGTGTCGTACTCCGCATAAAACTCGGCCATGCGCCGGGAGAACTCGTCGTGCGGCTCCACGTCTTTGGCGCGCTTGCCTTCGTCCTTGGCGGCGTTGATGAACCACTGCGCCTGACGCGGCGGGTAACGCTCGTCGTCGATATTCATCTGCCGCATCAGCCGCTTGATCAGCGTCAGTTGATCCTGGCTGTCGAGTATCTGAAAAAGCTGCGGGAGATTCGCTTCGCGGTGATGCGTGCGCAGCATGCGATTACACAGGCCGTGAAACGTGCCCACCCACATGCCGCGCGTGTTGATCGGCAGCATGGCGGAAATGCGCGTCAACATCTCTTTTGCTGCTTTATTGGTGAACGTCACGCCGAGCAAGCCGTGCGGACTGGCCTGGCCGGTCTGAATCAGCCACGCAATGCGCGTGGTGAGCACGCGCGTTTTACCGCTGCCCGCGCCCGCGAGGATCAGCGAGGATTGATGGGGTAACGTGACCGCTTCGAGCTGGGGTTCGTTAAGACCGGAAAGAAATGCGGGCGTGGTGAGTGTCATTAAGCGCAACGGGAAAGTTGCGCTGGATTATACGGCACGAACCCTTGTCAATACGCCTTGGGCGACGGCGGCGAAGCAGGCTTAGCAGGCGTAGTGGACACGCCGCTGACCAAGCCCTTCAACCGCGCCGCCAGCGCGTCGCGATCTTTCGCGGTGGGCACGCCCAACACGCACACCGCGTACTGACCACCCGTTACCGGATCAATCACCGCGGGATAACCCGCCGCCTTCAACTTGGCCTCAAGCTCCTGCGCCGCTTTTTGATCCGCCATGCGCGCGACTTCCACGCGGAAACGACCGCCCGCCCGGATTGCACCCTGTCCCTCGGTGATCTCGGTTTCCAGAGACCACTCGTCGATTTGCGCCTGCGGCACCTTGCCCACAGGCTTGGGTTTTTCATTGCGTGGCGCGATGAAAAACTGCAAAGGCTCGTCCATCACAAACGACTGTTTCTCGTGGCGCACGGAAATGCGGCCTTCCAGCAGGCACACCACATCCTGCGCGTCATTGGAACGGCCCCACACGTCGGTGCCGCGGATGCCGGCCGTAATGGTGGAAATTTTGACACTGACATCGCGCTCGGCGCGCGGCTTGCCGAAGATGCCGGTGGTAAACCGAAACGCGCCTTTCACCACATCCAGCGAGGCGCCCACCACGGGATGGTTCTCGGCGTTTTTCTTTTCCGTCAGATTGTCCAGCGCCAAGGTGGCGTTTTCGCCCATTTTGACCGAACTGCCTTCGGCCATGCGCAGCATCACGCGCGCGCGCTCGCCGGTGATTAACCGGTCTTTGTTATTGAGTTCCATGCCAACAGTGAGCGGCTCGCGCTTGCCGGCGCGCTCCACCCAGGCGGGCGACACCACGCCTTCGACGGTCAAGGTACGGGCGGCAGCGGGCGTGAACGGCATCGCTCCCAGCATCGCCAGCGCGCACAGCAAATTTTTCCACATCAAAACACTCCTCGCTATTGCAAGCCTAATCGCAAGCCCGTTGGTCACGGATGTTACCAAAGGCTTGCGGGTATAATCGTGACGCTATTCACATTTTCCGCACTTTTCTGCACCTCATTACAGCTCACCTCGCAAACACACCGCATCATGCAGCAAAAATACAATCCACGGATCATCGAACGCGACGCGCAGGCCTATTGGGATAACGCCAAGACCTTCGTTGCGGTTGAATCTCCCGGCAAGCCCAAATATTACTGCCTGTCGATGTTTCCGTATCCGTCGGGCAAGCTGCACATGGGCCATGTGCGCAATTACACCATCGGCGACGTGCTCACGCGTTATCACCGCATGAAGGGCTATAACGTGATGCAGCCGATGGGCTGGGACGCGTTTGGCCTGCCCGCCGAAAACGCCGCCATGGCCAACGGCGTGCCGCCGGCGCAGTGGACTTACGACAACATTGCCTACATGAAAAAGCAGTTGCAGTCGCTGGGCTTTGGCATCGACTGGAGCCGCGAACTCGCCACCTGCAAGCCGGAGTACTACCGCTGGAACCAATGGCTGTTTCTGCGCATGCTGGAAAAAGGCATCGCGTACAAGAAAACCCAGGTGGTGAACTGGGATCCAGTCGATCAAACCGTGCTCGCCAATGAACAGGTGATCGACGGGCGCGGCTGGCGCACGGGCGCCTTGGTCGAAAAGCGCGAAATCCCCGGCTACTACCTGGCGATCACGAAATTCGCCGATGAGTTGCTGACCTCGCTCGACAAGTTGCCCGACTGGCCCGAACGCGTGCGCACCATGCAGGCGAACTGGATTGGCAAATCGTACGGCGTTAGATTCGCTTTCCCCTACACGCTGGACGGCAAGGCCGAAAAGCTGTGGGTCTTCACCACCCGCGCCGACACCATCATGGGCGTCACCTTCGTTGCCGTAGCTGCCGAACACCCACTCGCCACCCACGCGGCGAAAAGCAACCCCAAGCTCGCCGCCTTCATCGACGAATGCAAGCGCGGCAGCGTGATGGAAGCCGACATGGCGACCATGGAAAAGAAAGGCATGCCGACGGGCATTTTTGTCGAGCATCCGCTCACCGGCGAAAAAACCGAGGTGTGGGTCGGCAATTACGTGCTGATGAGTTACGGCGAAGGCGCGGTGATGGCGGTGCCGGCGCACGACGAGCGCGATTTTCACTTTGCCAAGCAGTATGGCCTGGCGATCAAGCCGGTGATCGATGTCGCCGGCAAGACCTTCAGCACCGACGCGTGGCAGGAATGGTATGCCGACAAGGAACACGGCGTCTGCATAAATTCCAATAAATACAATAACTTAGAATATACCGCTGCGGTAGATGCCATCGCCGCCGACCTCCAAGGCAAAGGCTTGGGCGAAAAGCAAACGTTGTACCGCCTGCGCGATTGGGGCGTGTCGCGCCAGCGCTACTGGGGCACGCCGATACCGCTGATTTATTGCGACGCCTGCGGTGATGTGCCTGTGCCCGACAAGGATCTGCCGGTGGTGCTGCCCGAAGATTGCGTGCCCGACGGCTCCGGCAATCCGCTCGCCAAACGCGCGGATTTCGTCAACGTGCCGTGCCCGAAATGCGGCAAACCCGCGCGGCGCGAGACCGATACGATGGATACCTTCGTCGATTCGTCGTGGTACTACACCCACTTCGCCTGCACGGATCGCGCCAGCGGCATGGCCGACAAACACGTCAACTACTGGCTGCCGGTGGATCAATACATCGGCGGCATCGAGCATGCGATTCTGCATCTGTTGTATTCGCGCTTCTGGACCAAGGTGATGCGCGATTTGGGTCTCGTCACCATGGACGAGCCGTTTTCGCGACTGCTGACACAGGGCATGGTACTGAACGAGATTTTCTTCCGTAAGCCCGAAAGCGGAAGAATCGTCTATTACAACCCGATTGACGTCGATATCCAGACCGACGACAAAGGCAACCGCGCTGGCGCGGTGCTGCGCAGCGATGGGCAGC
>CANIID010000292.1 GCA_947467315.1 Betaproteobacteria bacterium
CAGATGAAGGTGGCGGCGCGACGAAACAGACTTAACGGCATGGCGCGCCAGGCGCTCGGTGAGCGTCTTGAGTGTGCTGTGGTTCTTGTGGCGCCATCGATTCAATCATGCGCGATCCTGTGGTAGATCATGCTGTTCGGCTACATGGAATACCTGCTGGCGCGCTGAATCATACAGACCATCCTATAGCGTGTCGTTACCACCTAACCGGTAGTGCTTAGCTAAGGGTTTTTAATGCGCCATCGCGCCGCGCGTGCTATGTGCGCCGTAAGCGCTACATGCCGCTTCAGCCGCCTCCACATCGTGTGCCGAACGTCATAAGTGCCGGCTTGCCCGCGATAGGATGGGATACGTACAGTGGCGTAACCGTGGGTGCATGCACATCAAAACCGGCCGCCAGGAATTGATGGTATTGAATCGTTCGGTTAGTTAGCCCGCGCGGGCCCCCGAGGCCTTTACCACCTTCGCCCATTTCTGAATTTCTGTCTCGGTGTACTTGGCGAATTCCTCCGGGCCCATGGTGCGCACATCGACGCCGGAATTGAACAGCCGCGTTTTCACGTCCTGCTGGCCGAGCGACGCGAGCGCCATTTTGTTGATGGTGGCAACGATGTCGGCGGGTAGTTTTGCGGGGCCGACAATGCCGAACCACGCCACGGCTTCATAGCCGGGCAATCCCAACTCGGCGATCGTCGCCAGCTCAGGAATCGACTGCGAGCGTTTTGGCGACGTGACGCCAAGCGCACGCAAGCGGCCTGATTTAATCAGCGGAATCGCCGAAGACAAGCTCGCGAATTGCAAATCGGTTTCACCGGAGATCAGCGCGGTCAACGACTCCGCCGCGCCCTTGAACGGCACGTGAACCATTTTGGTGCCGGTCATCACACTGAACAATTCGCCGGCCAGATGCACGGTGGTGCCCGCGCCCGACGAGCCGTAGTTCAACACGCCGGGTTTGGATTTCGCCAGCGCAATAAAATCCTTCATCGTTTTCACCGGCACCACCGGGTTGACCACCATCGCATTCGGACTGTCGCCCACCAGCGTGATGGGGGTGAAATCTTTTTGCGGGTGATAGTTGAGCTTTGCATACAGGCTTACGTTGATCGCCTGCGTGCCGATGGTGGCCATCAACAGCGTATAGCCGTCGGCGGGACTTTTCGCCACGATTTCTGCCGCGATATTGCCGCCCGCGCCGCCGCGGTTATCCATGATGAGCGCTTGGCCCAAACGCTCGCGCATCGCCGGCTCCATCGCGCGCGCGATGACATCAGCAGCGCTGCCGGCGGTAAACGGAATCAGCATGCGGATGGGGCGCGTGGGGTATTGTTGTGCATGTGCGAACGAGGAAAAGCTGGTCAACAATGCCAAAGCCAGTGTGCGCAAATGCATGAACCACCTCCGTGAACAATCGGCGCAGAGCCTAACACGATGTGAACACGGTCGCTAGACTGGCGCTGGTGAAGCGCTGATAATCCAGCCATCTTCCACGCCCCAGTCAGGAGCAGCCCATCATGTTCGACGCCAAAGACGGTTTCTATCAAGCCCTGTGGCCGCGCAGCCCGCGCCAGACCAAAGTGAAGGCGCTGGCCAAGCGCCTCGATACGCTCGACGGCAAAACCATCGCGACCGTATGGGACCAGGTGTTTCGCGGCGACGAGGTGTTTTCGTTTTTGGAAGAAGGCATCAAGGCGCGTTATCCCAGTGCGAAGTTTGTGAGCTGGAAAGATTTCGGCAACACCCATGGCAGCGACGAGCGCGCCATCGTGGCTGCGCTACCAGAAAAATTCAAAGCCATGGGGGTGGACGCTGTCATCTCGGGCATGGGGTGTTGAGGCAGTTGCACGCCCGCCGTGTTGCGGGCCAGTGCATCGGGTGAAGCGGCGGGTTATCCGTCGTCTACGCTGGTAGGTGAAGGTTTCATGACGCTGGCGGTTGCCGCGTCCAAGGGTCTGGGTATGCCCAATCTGCCGGTGGCGAAAGTGGTGGGCCACCCCGGCGTACAGAGCAAGGAGCAACTGCGCAAGAACACGCTGGAGGTGACGTTGCAGCACGTGATCGACAATCTGCTCAAGCCACCCAAAGGCGCGACCATGGACAACGAGCCGGGCGCGCGCGATATCGTGGCTGAAGGCAGCTTCGACGAGATCAACGATTACTTTTATCGCAACGAATTATCCGACGGCCTGCCGATCGTGCCGCCGACGCCGCAGAAGATCGAGCAGTTTTTGCGCTTCACCGACCGCAAGGCCGAGGAATCGCTCGGCAATATGTTGCCTGACAGCCGCGCCGCGACGATCTGGAGCATCGCGGTCAATGGCATCATGGCCGGCTGCCGTCCCGAACACATGCCGGTGCTGGTGGCGCTAGTGGAGGCGATGGTCGACCACGGTTACGGCGTCGAGCATAGCGGCAACACGCCCGGCGGTGAGACGCTGATTATTCTAAACGGCGACATCATCAAGCAGCTCGATTTTAATTACACGCAGGGCGTGATGCGCGACGGCTTTATCGCCAACACCTCGATAGGCCGCTTCTGGCGGCTGTATCTTCGCAATGTCGCGGGCTTTTTGCCGCACAAGAATGACAAGGCGACGTTCGGCAACACCTGGCGCGTGGTGGTTGCCGAAAACGAAGACGTGATGAAAAAAATCGGCTGGCAGCCCACGAGCACCGATTTTGGTTTCAAAGCGGGCGATAACACCGTGATGATCTCGCGCCACACCGGCGGCAATCACATCTCGTCGGTGTCGGGCGCCACCGCGCTGGAGATGATGCCGTATATTTGTGATGCGGTGGTGCGGCAATACTCCTGGCAATTGATGTTCTCCACCGGGCAGGGCCTCGATACGCTGCGTCCGCAACTGCTGCTCTCGCCGCTGATCGCGGAGGCGATTGCCGCGTCGGGCTGGAGCAAGCGCGATTTTCAGCAGCACTTGTGGGAGCACGCGCGTGTGCCCGCGAGCCAGTGGGAGCGCATGCAGCGCGATTGGACGCAAAAGCCGCTATGGGACCTGAAAGCTGCGGTGGCCGCGGGCGATATTCCCAAGGTGTATCACGAGTCGGATGATCCCGATCGTCTGGTGCCGATGGTGTGGCGGCCGGAGGATTTCCTCACGTGTGTCACGGGCGACCCCGCGCGCAACAGCATCTATGTGTTTGCGCACAACGGCGTGCTGGGCTTTCCGACATGCAAGCAAATCAAGTTGCCGAAAAACTGGGAGCAGTTATTGGCGGAAGTGAAACGGTAGTCAAGGCAAGGTGCGCACCAGATGCGCACCTTACGAAACTTATGCGCCGCGCGGCGCAATGAAACTCCTTCCCCTTCAGGGGGAAGGTTGGGATGGGGGTGGGGTAATTTCGTTGTCGCCCCATCCCCACCCTAGCCCTCTGCTTCGCTTCAAGTGTGCCCTTGCCCTTGAAGGGGAGGGAATAAATATGTAACACAGTACTGTTATTGGCCGAGGTAAAACGGTGAGGGCGTCGTTGTAAGGTGAGTATGCACGGTGCGCACCTTATGCACAGTGCCAGCTACTTCGACGTGAGCGACCGCACCGCGCGCACGTAGGCGTTGTATTGCAGGTTTTCGCCGTTACACGCGGCATCGACGTAATACACCACCCAGCCGCGCCCCGACGCTTGCAGGTCGCTGGTCCAGATGAAATAGGCACCGCCGGTTTCGAAGGCGGAGGCCAAATGCACTTTCGCCGCGCCGGCGCTGGTTTGCAGCGGCTGTCCGCCGTCGGGCGGCATCATCAGCGACATGGCTTCGTCCAGCGTGGGCAGGCGCCAATCATCGAAGCCGCCAAAGCGTTTGGCATTGAGCGACTGCACGTATTGCTCCGCACCCTGTTGGCCGCCTTGCACGATCATGCCCGAGCCGCTGCGCTGCCACATCAGCCCCGTCACCGGGTTGACCACCACCAGTCCGCCGGCGTGTACCTGCGTTTCGTACTGGTGCGGGCCGCCGCGACCTTGCGTATTCCATCCGGCGCGGTAGAAATTCTGTGTGACGACCATCACCTTGGCGTCGTCCGCCGACAGCGTCTGCGGCGTGCTGCGCAGGCGCGATCCGGATGAACTCGATGTGCGCGAGGTGGAAGACGGCGCGAGTGCAACCAGCGCGGGTTGCGGCACCGCCGGCGCGGGCCCATCGGGCGACGATCCGGCGAAGTAAAACTTGCCTTCCAGCGGCGAACTCGACACCCACGGCTGTTGCACGCTGTTGGTCGCACGCTTGACCGCCACACCGACATCGTTGAACACCGAGAACACATCCAGCCCCGGTGTCGCCACCGCCTTGGCGAGCGCGCGGGTATAGGGGCTGTGGCCGTCCGCGCCGTCCTGCGCCACGTTGCCGGGCTGCGTGGCGTAAGCGAGCAGCGTGCCTTCCGGCGCCTGCATTTGCGCGAGGCCCCCGCCGGTGGAACGCAGGCCCCGGCTGGCAAACGGATTGTTGCGGCAGGCATCCAGAATCACCATGTTCAGCCGCGTGCCGGCGAGCTCCATCTGGCGCAGCACCAGATCGACGTTGAGCAACTGGAAATCGGCATCGGCTTCGCGCGTGGGGTTGGCGTTCACCGGCACCAGAAAATTGCCGCCGCGAATCTGCAAGCCATGACCGGCGTAATAGAACAGCGCGACGTTGGCGCCCTGAATCGCCTTGCCGAACGATTGCACCACGTTTTCAAGCGATTGTTTATCGAGGTCCAGATGCGCTTTGCCGCCGACCAGCGTAAAGCCCAGCGCGGCGAACGTATCGGCCATGAGACGGGCATCCGGCCCAGGGTTGTCGAGCTTGGGTACCGATACATACTGGCTGTTGCCGATGATCAGGGCGACACGGCGCTCGGGCTGTTGCGCGTGCGCGCTATTCGTGAACAACCCCGCGAACAAAGCCGCAAACAATAGCATCGCGGCCCACGCCGTCATCAGGGTGCCTGCCCAGCGCACCGGCTGCTGTGTTTGTCTCATGCCGTGACCCAGTAAAGCATTTGCCTGATTGAAGATAGCGCCATCATATACAGCGTGAACATGCCGTCAACCGCGACTGTGTACGAGACGCGACACGACATTGAAAATACTTGTAACTATATGTTTTTATTGGTTTTCTTATGCCTCAGGCAAGCCAGCGCAATCGTTGCCGGCAGCGCCAGTGACGCGAATGCCCATGCATAACTCTGCGTCACCCAATAGGTGTTGGCGAACACGATGGGGCCGATCATCTTGCCGCAATTGAGATACACGAACATGCCGCTGAGTACCGAACTGGCGGTGCCTGCGGGGGCAAGACGGCCGGCTTCAGCCAGCACCGTGCCCGCCCACGCGCCGGTGGTAAAACCCAACACCGCGAACAGCGCGTAAATCGTCGGCAGCGGCCAGCTCGGAGCGATCCACAGCGACACCACGCAGGTCACCAGCAGGATCGCGGCATTCCACGACAGCACCAGCGGCGTGTTGCGCAAGGCATCGGACACCCAGCCCACGAACACGCGGCCCAGCGCGCTGGAAATCTGCACCACGGTGAGCATGGCGCCCGCCGCCAGCAGGCTTAACTCGAACACGTTTACGCAAACCACCACCGCGTAGGCGCTGACGCAAAATTGCGCCCAGCAAAACGCGCCGCCCGCCAGCGCGATGCGCCGCAGCGGCGGCAGACGCCATACCGCTACGATATTCGCCAGCGGCTGCGCTGCCAGCACGCGCGTGGCGGCGTCGCGGTCGTCGTCCCAGCGCGCGCGCCCGCGCTGCATCATCAGTATCACCCCGGCGAGCAGCAGCACGCATAACAACAGTGCCCAGCGCCAGCCGAAGGCCAGCGCAATCGCCGGCGCGATCAGTGCCGCCGCCATGCCGCCGATGGGCACGCCCGTTTGCTGCAACGAAAAAATAAAATTGCGCCGTGCCGGCGGCGAAAAGCGCATCAGCAAATGCGAAAACGCCGGACCGAGCAGCCCGTAGCCGAAGCCGATAAAAATAGCGCCCACACCCAGGAACACCGGCCACGGCGCCATCATCAGCGCCATGCCAGCGGCGACACAGCCGTGCCCGGTCTGGTTGATGCGGCAGGCGCCGAAACGCCGCGTGACGTTGCCAAACCATGTCAGCGTCACCAGTTGGCCCACACACACCAGCGTGATGAAATAGCCGATCAGCGAGGCATCGATGCCGTACTCGCGCGCCACCACCGGCGCCACCGCCGGCAGCACCAGCAGCGCCATCGACGCCATCACGTGGCCCGTGAGCAACGCGCCGACCAGAAAGACGAGTGAGATTTCCCTGGCGGGCAGTGGCGCGGCGGAAGCAGTCATGTGGGTACTGTAGCCGATGCCGAC
>CANIID010000293.1 GCA_947467315.1 Betaproteobacteria bacterium
GGATCGGCGGCATAGCTCACGCGCGACGCCAGATCGAGAATCGTGGCGTTGCTCAGCGTGTCCTGCTCCAGTTCCGCCAGACCAAAGCGGCCCAGCACCAGACACGCCGCTGTCACGAACTGCACGCTGAACTTGGCGTCGTAATCATTCGCTGGTTTAATTTTGCTCGCTTCGGGTTGCGCGATGATGTGGATGGTCGGTTCGGGTATCAGCGCCTGCACGGATTCGATGTCTTCGGGCTTGAGTTTGTGCTTTTCACGCAGCACCAGGGCCGCATCGGCGCAGGCGTGGATCAGATGACATATCGGATACGGCTTGATCGCAACTTCGCTGGTTTCCCAGCGCGTGCCGAGCCCGTCGGTGACGTCCGCGTAATCCACGTCGTCCTTCAACGTTTGCAGATGGCTTTGATACAGGCCAAACCGGCCTTCGTACGTCTTGCTCGGCCCCACATAACCGTTGCGCGCGAGGTGCGCGGCGGTGATGCCGGCCACGCCCGCCCAACCCGGATGCAAGCGCTTGTTCCATGCGCCTTCTTCGAGAAATTCCTGACTGGCTGCGGCGGTGCTGCCAACGAAACCCTGCGCCATGGTCAACTGCCGCGCGTTAAGGCCATACAACCAGCCCGCTTGCAGCGCGCACGAAAAATGCGCGGTGATGCCCGTCGGATGAAAACCGAAATGATGAAACCCGCCTTTGGCCGCGCCGCACACACGCACCACGGTTTCAACGCCAAGGATGTACGCCGCAAGCAGATCGCGCCCGCTGGCGTCGATGGCTTCGGCCACGCCCATGGCGCACGGCAACGCGCTGGCGGTCGGATGCACAATCGCGCCCACATGCGTGTCGTCGTAATCCAGGCCATGCACCAGCGCGCCGTTCATCAGCACCGCATCGCGCAGCGGCAGTTTGTCCGACATACCGATCAAGCCACTGGTACCGCTGCCCGCAATACTGCGGATGCCCGACAGGATGTGATGCGCAAAGGCATAGTGTGTTGAGGCGTAGGCGATGCCGATGGCGTCGAGCATCAGGTACTTCGCACGCTCGCGCACGGCGGGGGGTATCGCGTCGTAACTGAAACCAGCGACGTAATCGCTGAGCTTCTGCGAGACGGTGGGTGACTTTACCGGCGGTGCGGTGGTGATGGCTTTTGTTTCGGGTGCGTTCATTTGGCTTCCTTGGTTAATTACTACGTATGCCGGCTTCCTGAATCAGTTTGCGCCAGCGTGCGATTTCTTCGGATAAAAATTTCCCCAAGTCTTGCGGGGTGCCGCCGCCGGGAATTAAGCCGTGGCCCGACAGCCGCTCGCGGGTTTCGGGCGCCTTTAAGGTCTTGACGATTTCGGTGTTGAGTTTTTGCACCACGGCGCTGGGCGTGCCCGCCGGCGCAAACAAACCGAACCAGCCGATCACCTGAAAGCCCGGCAAGCCCGCTTCGGCCACCGTCGGCATCTCAGGAACTTCTGCCACGCGCGTGGTGCTGGTCACGGCCAGTGCGCGCAGTTTGCCGGCCCTGACTTGCTGCAACGCCGCCGGAATGGTGGAAAAATAAATCTGCACATTGCCCGCGATCAAATCGATGATTGCCGGCCCGCCGCCCTTGTAGGCAATGCTAACAATATCAACACCCGCCATGCGCTTGAACAATTCACCGGCCAGATGCGCGGTGGTGCCGCTGCCGGAGTTGGCGTAGTTGAGTTGGCCCGCGCGCGCCTTGGTGAGCGTGATCAGCTCGCCGACAGATTTGGCCGGCACCGACGGGTTCACCACCAGCAGCAATGGCGCCGATGCCACCAGCGCGATGGGTGCGAAATCTTTTTCCGTGTTGAACGGCAATTTGGGATAGAGACTCGGGTTCACCGGAAACGACGTAATCGGCATCACCAGCGTGTGCCCATCGGGCACGGCGCGCGCCGCGAGTTCAACACCGATGTTGCCCGACGCGCCGGGGCGATTGTCGATGACCACGGTTTGCCCCCAAGCTTCGGAGAGTTTCGTGCCGATGAAACGCGCGGAATAGTCCGTGCCGCCGCCGGGTGCGGTGGGCACGATGAGGCGTATCGGTTTGGATGGATAGTTTTGCGCCACGGCGGCGGCGGCGGGCAGCAGCAGTGCTGTCATTACTAGTGTAGCGAGAAACTTCAAGGGATCCCCTTTTGCGGATGGTGCGGAGAGTTTGCCATACCTGATCGCCGCCACCGAATGAGCAAATAAAATACAATAAAAACCGTAACTATTCAGATCCCAAAGAAATGGCGATTCAAATAAACTCCTTCCCCTTCAGGGGGAAGGCGGGGATGGGGGTGGGGTATGCGTAGTCGAAAACCCCACCCCCATCCTAACCTTCCCCCTGAAGGGGAAGGGACTCTCAACCGTACAGCGTAGATAGGTAATCCGCCTTTCTCTCGAACGCGAATAGCTATTAAAAACAAATGCTTATGTTATTCCCTGGCTGTTGATCGATGACAACCACCGTTCTGCGCATCCACTTCTAACGCCCCTTGAACACCGGCTTGCGCTTTTCGGCAAACGCGCGCTGCGCTTCGCGGGCGTCCTCGGTGTGCGACAACTGTTCGGTGATATTTTGTTCATAGCGATAGCCGTCACGTTGCGGCATGTTCTCGACCACGTTATACGCCTCCTTCGCGAGTTTGATGGCGAGCGGGCTTTTACCGGCGATGCTGCGCGCGATTTTCATCGCCTCGTCCATCAACTGCTCGCGCGGCACGCAGCACTCGATCACGCCCAAACGATACAGCTCCTGCGCGCTAAAACGCTCGCCGGTGAACACGATGCGCCGCCCGCGTGACTTGCTGAACAGCCGCGAGATAAACGCACAGCCGCCCGCGAGGCCCACGTCGATTTCCGGCATGCCGAACACCGCGTTGTCCGACGCCAACATGATGTCGCACGCGGCCATCATGCCGAAGCCCGCGCCCAGCGCTGCGCCATTCACGGCGGCGATCACCGGCTTTTTGCATTCGCGGATGGCGTTGGCGTACTCGCGCGCGCCACGATTGTGCCGCCAGTAATCGCCCGGCTGTTTAACCAGGCCGATGCGCTCCTTGATGTCCGCGCCCGCGCAGAACACCTTGCCCGCGCCCGTGAGGACGGCCACGCGCACGTCGTCGCGGTCGCTGAAGCTGTCGAATGCCTCGATGATTTCCTCGCGAAACTGCGCGTTTTGCGCGTTCACCGGCGGGCGGTTCATGGTGACCACGGCGATGTAGTCGCTGATTGCTACCTCGATGCATTGGTACGGCATGGCGGTTTTCCTGACGAGTTGTATGGAATCATTATGCCGCAACGGTTCGCTGCTGCCATTGCGGGGGGCGATTCAAAGTGATGTGGATGTATGGCCGTCTGCATATTGGAGAGTCCCTTCCCCTTCAGGGGCAAGGGAACACTTGAAGCGGAGCAGAAGGTTAGGATGGGGGTGGGGTTTCGCGTTGGTACGACAAGGTGTCGCGGCCTCTTGCCCCACCCCCATCCCCGCCTTCCCCCTGAAGGGGAAGGAGTTTCTTTGAACTGCATATACTTAAATGCGTCCACATCACTTTGAATCGCCCCCGCCGCGGCGCGTGACACGGCGCGCCGATGGCTTTTGGTCTATATTTGCCGCAACACTGAATAAAAAGGGTGAGGTCATGACTCGGACAAGACTGGCGGCCACGTTGCTGCTGCTGTTGCTGCCATGGATGTCGCCAACAGGTTTTGCGCAGAATTTCCCCAACCGCCCGGTCAGACTCATTATGCCCTTCCCGGCGGGGACCAGCGTGAACGATGTGCTCGGCCGCGCACTGGCGCAGCGCCTGTCCGAACCGCTGGGTCAGCAGGTGATTTTCGACAACCGCGCGGGGGCTGCGGGCACGGTGGGTTCGGAAATGGTGGCAAAGTCCCCGCCCGATGGATACACCCTGCTGTTGGCGGTAACCGGCCCGATGACCATCGCGCCCTTCGTGTATGCCAAACTCGGCTACGACACGATGCGCGATTTTGCGCCGGTGGCGATGGTGGCGCTGGCGCCTTACATCATCGTCGCGCATCCGTCGGTGCCGGCGAAGAACATGAAAGAGCTGATCGCGCTGGCGAAGGCGCGCCCCGGCCAACTGCGCTTTGCGTCAGCGGGCACCGGCAGCACGCCCCATCTATGCACTGAGCTGTTCATGAGCATGGCCGGCATCCAGATGCAGCACATCCCCTACAAAGGCGGCGCGCCAGCGATGATCGATACCGTCGCCGGACACACCGACCTGTATTGCACCAGCGTCACCAACGCCGCGCCGATGATTCAGCAAGGCCGCATCCGCGCGATCGGCGTCACGTCGATAAAGCGCTCGCCGGTGCTGCCCAATCTGGCGACACTCGACGAGCAGGGCTTGAAAGGCTTCGACGTATCGCAATGGATGGGCATCGCCGCCCCCGCGAAAACGCCACCGGCAATTGTGCAACGCCTGCATCAGGACATCGCGCGCGTAGTCAACAGCGCCGAGTATTCAAAATTCATCCAGCAGCAGGGTGCGGAACCCGCCTTGATGGGGCCGGAAGAATTCGGTGCGTTGATGCGCGCGGAACTGGAGCGGTGGGGAAAGCTGGTTCGGGCGATTAAGGTTACGGCGGATTAGGTGGAGAGGTTTCGCGTTGATCTTAGGTGCTTATATATCAACAATACCTGGGATTTTCTACTCGACGGTAATTAGGGCTCGTCGTGAATACAAGCGAGTTTCCCAGCGGTCGTTGACCTCGCAGCGTTCCGTAGCCAACCTCCGCATCACCCCGCCTTAGCCGCCAACACAACCTTCTTCAAAGCCCCAGCCCGCACCAGCGACAGCCAAACATAGCCCAACATAATCGTAGCCCCACCCGCCAGCGCCACGCGCGGCCCCACCCACTCCCCCGCGGCGTTGAGCAAAAATCCACTCAGGAACATCAGGCTCCACACCAGCGCGAACACGCTCATCACGCGGCCGCGGTAATGGTCTTCGACCAGGGTTTGCAGCATCACTTGCGCGCAGGTCAGAAAATACGCGTGGCACAGGCCGGAGATCAAAATCATGGCAAACGAAAACCAGTACCATTCGCTGAAGGCGAGGCCGATCAGCACCACGTTATAGAGCGTCAACGCGCTCACGATCAGGTTGCGCCACGAGATGCGCGCCTGCACCCAACTGTAGGACGTGAAGCCGATCAGCGCGCCGATGCCAGCGGCCGAGGCGAGGATGCCCAAGCCGCGTGAATCCACCTGCAACAGTTTGGCGAATACCGGCAGCACGTGGATGAAGCCCATCGCCAGCGTGGCGTGCAGCAGCGCCACGGTGATCACCCTGAAAAAGACTTCGTTACCACGGATGTAGCGCAGGTTGTCGGTGAAGCTGTCGAACAGGCTACCGTGCGTGCGCGCTTCGCCGCGCGCGGGGCGCAGCAGCATCAGCACCGCGATCATCGTGCTGACCGCCGCCGCACTGATGAGAAAGGTCACCGGTGCACCCGTGGCGGCGATCAGAAACCCGGCGAAGGAAGGCGCGATCACGCGGCTGCCGCCGAACGCCATCGAGATCAGCGGCACCGCCGAGCGCAGCATGGGCTTGGGCAAGAGGCGCGGGAAGAACGACGCGCGCGCGGGCTCGTCGATGGCGGCGGAGAAACCCCACAGAAACGCGCCGAGCGCCAGATGCCACAACTGCGCCACGCCGAGCAGCGCGGTTACGCCCACTAAAATCATCGCGAGCGCGGCGTTGATCTGCGCGATGCCGATCAGCTTGCGCGCATCGATGCGGTCGGCCAGCACGCCGCCCAGCAGCGTCAGGGCGAACTGCGGGATGAAGCCGCACAGGTGAATAAAACCGAGTTGCGCCTGCGATCCAGTGATCTCGAAGGCAAGCCAGCCCAGCGTAAACGCAAACATCTGCTGGCCGATGACCTGCGTGATCAAGGCCAGCCAATAGAGGCGAAAGTCGCGTACACGTAGCGCGAGCAGCGGGCTGGTTTTTTCTTCCGCCGAGGGCGTGGTTTTTATTGTCATGGGTGGAGCTTACCGCAGGGTGGCCTGCGACAAACGATCGGTCGACCGGTTCGAGTATTGGGCTGTCGGGTGTTCTGCTAAGGCGGCAAGCAAGTATAACTTGTACATCGAGGTCGATGTCGCTATGATGAGGTCGTGGATCACGTAGCGATAATCGAAGCAAAGCATCAAGCGCTGAGCAGGCGCTTGGACGAAGCGACGCTGCGCTTGTGGGCTGCGACCGA
>CANIID010000294.1 GCA_947467315.1 Betaproteobacteria bacterium
GCCACGGTGCGCCGCATGGTGCTGAATATCTTTCGGTTGGATAAATCCCGCAAGGGTGGAATCAAGACCCGGCGGCTGGTCGCTTCAACCAGCGACGATTATCGTGAGCAGTTGCTTGGCTTGGTGGCTATTTGATGCAATTGCCCTGGCTGCGGTACATGGGCAGCCATAATGGCAGATTGGGTGTGGTAGAGTAATTTTTTGCTTTTGAAAATACATGACCATGGACCACACGCTGCTGGCCGGATTGGGCGCGATTATCGTTATCGCCGTTTGCGTATATTGGGCCCGTCGGCACGCGAGCGCAAAAGATCAACCGTTTACCGGCAATGTTGAATCCTCCGCGCGCGATGTGGATGCCGTCGTACAGCCAGCGGCGCCCTCCGCAAGTGCCACCGTTCTCGCACACACCGATCTCGACGGCGAAGTACGTGCATTGGCTGCCGAGGGCAGAATCATAGAAGCCGTCAAGCTGGTACGCGACCGCACCGGAATCGGCCTCGCCGCGGCCAAGGACAAGGTCGATAGCCTTCACAGCAACACGCCAACCCCGGCTTCCTCGATTGCATCGCTGACCTTCGGCAACGCGCACATCGACGTCAATGATGAAGCGCGCCGGCTCCTGCACGCCGGCAAGCTGATCGAGGCCATCAAACTGGTGCGCGAACGCACCGGCATGGGGTTAAAAGAAGCGAAGGATTACGTCGAACGCCTGTAGTGTAGCGCGCGACTGCTTACGCGGCCTTCGCGCCCAACGCCAGCATCAACGCATTCAAGCGCTTCACAAACCCCGCCGGGTCTTCCAACTGCCCGCCTTCGGCGAGCAGGGATTGGTCGAACAGCACTCTCGCCAGATCACCAAAGCGCGTATCGTCCGACTCGTCCTTCAAACGTACCACCAACGGGTGGTGCGGATTGATTTCCAGTATCGGCTTGGACTTGGGCACGTTCTGGCCCGCGGCTTTGAGCATGCGCTCAAAGTTTGCGCCCATGTCGTGCTCATCGGCCACCAGGCATGCCGGTGAATCGGTGAGTCGCAGCGTGACGCGCACGTCCTTGACGGATTCGTCGAGCGCCTTTTTGATACGTTCGATGAGCGGCTTGGCTTCAGTGTCTTGCTGCTCCTGCGCTTTTTTCTCGGCTTCATCCTCAAGCTTGCCGAGTTCGAGCCGGCCTTTCGCCACCGATTGCAGCGGCTTGCCTTCGAACTCAGTGAGATGCTGGCTCACCCACTCGTCCACACGCTCGCACATCAGCAGCACTTCGACGCCTTTCTTGCGGAACACTTCGAGATGCGGGCTGTTTTTTGCGGCGGCAAAGGTTTCGGCGGTGACGAAATAGATTTTTTCCTGCTCCGGTTTCATGCGTGACACGTAGTCGGCGAGCGACACGTCCTGTGCATCGGTATCGGTATGCGTAGACGCATAACGCAGCACCTTGGCGATACGATCACGGTTGCCGTGATCCTCAACCACGCCTTCCTTGATGACCTTGCCGAATTCCTTCCACAACGTCGCGAATTTTTCTTTTTGGTTTTCAGCGAGGTCTTCGATCATCGTCAGCACGCGCTTGATGTTGGCGGCGCGCATGGATTCGATGTCTTTCGACTCTTGCAGAATCTCGCGCGACACGTTCAGCGGCAGATCGGCGGAGTCGATCACGCCGCGCACAAAGCGCAGATACACCGGCAGCAGTTGCTCGGCGTCGTCCATGATGAATACGCGGCGCACATACAGCTTGATGCCGCGGCGGTGCTCCCGATCCCACAAATCAAACGGCGCGCGTGCGGGGATAAACAAGAGCTGAGTGAATTCCTTGCGCCCCTCGACTTTGTTGTGCGAATAGCTCAGCGGCGGCTCGAAATCATGTGCCACGTGTTTGTAAAACTCGTGGTATTGCTCTTCAGTGATGTCTGACTTGCTCCGCGCCCACAGCGCGCTGGCCTGGTTTACCGTCTCGTCCTTGCCGGTGGTTTTGTAGACGGAGTTGTCTTTATCCCACTCCTCGACCTGCATCGCGATCGGCAGCGTAATGTGATCCGAATACTTGCGGATGATGGTGCGCAGGCGCATGCCGTTGGCGAGGTCGTCTTCGCCCTCGCGCAGGTGCAGCGTGACTTCCGTGCCGCGCTCGTGGCGGTTGACGGCTTCCAGCGTGTAGTCACCACCGCCGTCGGACTCCCAGCGCACGCCGTGTTCCGCAGTGAGCCCCGCGCGGCGTGTGGACACGGATACTTTATCCGCCACCACGAACGCCGAGTAAAAACCCACGCCGAACTGGCCAATCAGGTTGGCATCCTTGGCCTGATCGCCGGTGAGCTTGTCGAAAAATTCGCGCGTGCCGGATTTGGCGATGGTACCGATATTGGCGATGACTTCATCGCGCGACATGCCGATGCCGTTGTCGCTGATGGTGATGGTGCGCGCCTTGGGGTCAAACGCCACGCGTATCTTCAACTCGGCGTCGTTCTCGAACAGCGCCTTGTCGGTGAGCGATTCAAAGCGCAGCTTGTCGGCGGCATCCGATGCATTCGAAATCAGTTCGCGCAGAAAAATCTTCTTGTTGCTATACAAGGAATGAATCATCAGCTTGAGCAGTTGTTTGACTTCGGCCTGGAAGCCGTGGGTTTCTTTGCTGTTGACGCTGGAGGCGCTGGCGCCGGTGGTGGTGTCGGTCATGAGTAGGTTTCCAATTATTTCAATAAAAACAAATACTTACTATATCCAAAACTAAGTGGGGGCGGTTCGCTTGATTTCAAGCGCCGCCCCCACCGTGCGTTGAAGTTTGCCTACGGCTTACTTCGGCTGCTGCGCCTCCCGATTGCGCGCAAACAGCAGCAGTACGCCGCCGACCGCCAACACGCCCAACCCCACCAGCGCGTGCCCCTTGTGATACGTCAGGCTGGAATACAGCAGGTAACCGCACATGCACACAAAAATCGCCGGCAGCACTGGATACAGCGGCACGCGGAAAGGCCGCACCGCGTTCGGTTCCTTGGCGCGAAGCACGAACAGCGCGACGCCCACCAGCAGGAAAAATCCCCAGAACACCGGCAGCGAATACTCCACCAGCCCCTTGAATCCGGCTTTCTGGAACGCGCCCAGCCCTACCAGCGCCAGCGCAATCGCTCCCTGCACCACCATGGCATTGCGCGGCGACCCACTGGCGTCGTGCCAACGGCCCAGGTAGCCGAAGATTGGCCAATCCTTGCCCAGCGCGTAGTTGGAGCGCGCGCCGACAATAATAGAACCGTTCACCGAGGTTAATGCGGCAATGGCGATCATGATGGAAATTACTTTTTCACCGCCGCTGCCCCAAACCGCTTTGAGTAAATCCGCGGCAACCGCATCGGAACGCGCCATCGCGTATAGCCCCAAGCCTTTCATATAGGCTAACGCAATCAACACGTACAACACCGCCACCACGCTGATGGCGATAAGCAGCGCGCGCGCCATATTGCGCTCGCCGCGCACTTCCGCGGAAATGTAGGCAGCGTCGTTCCAGCCGCCGTAGGTGAACAACACGAACAGCATGGCGGTGCCAATGCCCGCCCCCATGTACCATGGCCCGCTGCTCGCCGCGCCGACAACTGCCGCAGGCGGCGCCGGTGGCGTCGATGCAAAAAACAGCCCCGCCACGATAATCAACACCAATCCGCTCACTTCCAGCACGGTAAATATATTTTGCGTAACCTTGCCTTCCTGAATGCCGCGATAATTCACGTAGGTGAGTACAAGCACAATCAGCGCAGCCCAGATCGCAGACGAATATTCGCCGAGACTGACCACACGTGAAATGTAATCGCCGAACAGATACGCGAATACCGCAATCGAGCCGGCGACGATGACCGTCATGCGCGCCCAGCCATAGAGGAACGCCAGGGAGCGGCCAAAGGCTTTTTGCAGGAAGTGATATTCACCGCCCGCCGATGGAAACGCCGTTGCCAGCTCCGCATAACACAAGGCGCCGATGATGGAGAACACACCGCCGGCCACCCACACCGCCAGCACCAATGTCTCGTCGTTCATGGCGCCGGCGACAATCGCCGGCGTGCCGAACACGCCGGCGCCAACGATCAAACCCACGATCATCGTGCAGGCGTCAAATACGGTCAGCGACTGCTTGGGTTGAGACCCGCCATCCTGGGCTTCGCTCATGTTTATTTCCCGTCCGGTTCGTCTTGCGCGCGCGCCAGCTCGCCGCGCTTGATGCGCTTGGCGCTCCATGCCGACTGGCGTGCGGTGGCGCCTTCGCCGATGCGCACGGTACCTGTGATGGTTTCTCCGGCTAACTGGCCCTGAAATTCGTGACGTTCTATTTTCTGGCTGCCTTTGCCGGTCAGTGAAAATTTAACCTGCTCCGCCGTCATCTTGCCGCGCATTTCGCCGGTGACGCCGCCCGCGCGCGCGGGGCCATCGATGTTCTGGAAAAACTGTTCCATGTCGAATTCGTACGGCACATCCTTGCCGCCGACGTTAATCGTCGATTGCCATTTGCCCGCCACCAGCGCCGGCACCACCCATGAAAAGATATAGCTGATGCCCGCGTTGCCGACTTTCTTCTCCGGCACGATCAGGGTTTTTTGCTCATCGGGATACCAGTCACCCATGCTGTAATCGTGCGCCACTACGCGCGTGCCGGGTTTGAGCTTCATGATCTTCGAGCGCAGCTTGAGGTTCATTTCCGGCAGCAGATAGGTGGACACCACCGTCGCCGCCGAGATATCCGTCTCGAACAAATTCTGCTCGCGGAAGGTGACGCGATCATTGACGTTTTCCTTGCGCGCGTTTTCGTTGGCAATCTTGAGCAGGTAGGTATCCAGATCAACGCCCAGCGCTTTGGCGCCGAATTTCTTCGCGGCGGTAATCACAAAGCGCCCGTCGCCGGAACCCAGATCGATCAAATAATCGTTCGCATTGATTTTAATCATGGCGAGCATTTCATCGACCACGATTTGCGGCGTCGGGACATACACCACGTCGCCCTTGCCGGTTTGCGCCCACGACGGCGCCGCAGCAGCGAACGCCACCACACAAGTTCCCACCCACAATCGTTTCAGTAATTTCATTGTTGCTCCTTGGTCAAAATAAGTTCGGCTCGTTATCACTACCGCAGTGGTCTAAATATCGATAATCATGCGGCCCGCACGGGTGCGCGTGGCGCGCCACGGTGTTGGCACGCCATCAATCACCGCCTGGCCCTCAAGGGTGTCGCCGACGATGCGCCCACTGTACTCCTGACGCGTCGTGCGCCCGTCGCGCTCCGACATTAGGGTAAAACTGACGGATTCGCCGCGCACACGCGCCTCACGCAGGAGCACACTGCGTCCGCCGCTCTGCGCCGCGCCGGCAATCATCTGAAACGTCTGTTCGAAGGTTGCATCGTAATCGAATTTAGCGCCCGCCACGGACAATTGCCAGCGCCACTGCCCCGAGGCATTGGCTGGCACCACCCACATAAAAATCTCGCTGGACGGCGGGCCGTAGCTTTTTCCCGGCACATCAACGGTGAGTTTTGCATCCGGCGTCCATTTCGCCATGTCGAAATCGTGCGACACCAGACGCGTGCCGGGCTTCAATTGAAACAACGAAGGCCGCAGGCGCAGATTCACCGAGTTGAACAAGTACATGGTGATAACGCTCGCCTTCCTCATGTCGGTATCGAACAGATTGCGCGTGAAAAACTCGGCACGATCCTTCACGCCTTCGCTCTCGGCATTGCGCCGCGCGGTGCGCACCAGATTGTCGTCGAGATCAACGCCAAAGCCGCGCGCGCCGAGCTTCTTGGCAGCGGCGATCACAATGCGCCCATCGCCCGAACCGAGATCGATCAAATAATCATTGGGGCCGACGGTTCCCAGTTTGAGCATGGCATCGACCACCTCCCACGGCGTCGGCACATACGGCACATCGGCGGCACGCGCCAGCCACGGGCTGAACGCCAACAATAGGCTCACACTGAAAAACCGTATACAACGCATCACGGCTTGACCCTCGTCGCGCGCCAGGTATGCCGCGTTTGCGCGCTGCCCACGCCCCGGCGCAGCTCGCCCGACATCACGCCGTCGCGCACCACGCCGTCAAAATACATGGTTGCTTCCAGCTCGCGCACGGCATTGTCAACAATCGCGAAACTCAGTTTGTCGCCACGCAGCGAGGCGAGCCACAGGCCCGCAGGCGGCTTGTCGGCAATGCGCACCACGCCATCGATTTCCTGATGTTTCTGCCGC
>CANIID010000295.1 GCA_947467315.1 Betaproteobacteria bacterium
AACAGGTCGGCAAACTCGGGCTTGACCTCGCCGAGTATGCGCACGCCCAGGCCCGGCCCCGGAAACGGATGCCGGAACACCATGTCGCGCGGTAGGCCCAGTGCAAGACCCAGGTCGCGCACTTCGTCCTTGAACAGCTCGCGCAGTGGTTCGAGCAACTTCAAGTGCAGGGTATCGGGCAAGCCGCCGACGTTGTGATGCGACTTGATGGTGTGCGCCTTTTTGGTCTTTGCACCCGCGGATTCGATCACATCGGGATAGATGGTGCCTTGCGCCAGCCACTTGGCTTTCGGCAGCTTGGCGGATTCCGCCTGAAACACTTCGACAAATTCGCGACCGATGATTTTGCGCTTGGCTTCGGGGTCGGTCACGCCTTTGAGATGCCCCAAAAACTGTTCGCTCGCGTCCACGTGAATAACTTTAACGCCGAGATTTTTAGCGAATGTTTCCATCACTTGCTCGGCTTCGTTGAGCCGCAACCAGCCGTTATACACGAACACGCACGTCAACTGCTTGCCGATGGCTTTGTGGATCAACGCCGCCGCCACCGATGAATCCACGCCGCCCGACAAGCCCAGTATCACTTCTTCACCGCCGACATCGGCACGAATCCGCGCCACCGCCTCATCCACATAGCCGGGCATGCGCCAGTCGCCCGTCAATCCGCAAACGCCGAGCACGAAGCGTTCGAGTATCGCCTTGCCCTGCGGGGTGTGGGTGACTTCCGGATGAAATTGCACGGCGTAGAATTTGCGCGCTTCGTCCGCCATCGCCGCGATCGGGCACGACGCATTACTGGCGATCACTTTGAAGCCATCGGGCAGCACATCCACCTTATCGCCGTGGCTCATCCACACGTCAAGCAATCCGTGGCCCTCGGCGTTGGCGCGATCCTGAATACCGTTGAACAACGCCGAATGACCGTGTGCGCGCACCTCGGCGTAACCAAACTCGCGCACCTTGCCAGTGGTGACTTTGCCGCCCAGTTGCGCCGCCATGGCCTGCATGCCGTAGCAGATGCCGAGCACCGGCACGCCGAGTTTCCACACCACCTCCGGCGCGCGCGGCGTGTCGGACTCCCACACCGAATTCGGCCCGCCCGACAGAATCACGCCACTGGGTTTGAACGCGCGAACAAAGTCGTCAGTCACGTCAAAGGGATGCAATTCGCAATAGACGCGGGCTTCGCGCACGCGGCGCGCGATCAATTGCGAGTATTGCGAGCCGAAATCGAGAATGAGGATTTTTTGGTGCATGGCTTTTGAGAGCGTGAGGGGTGAGGCGTGAGGAGTGAGGCGTGAAGCGCGCAACCCAGCTTTTAGCGGGGTTACGCCTCACGCCTTACTCCACCCGATAATTCGGCGCTTCCTTGGTCATCTGCACGTCGTGCACGTGCGATTCGCGTATGCCCGCCGAGGTGATTTCAACGAACTCCGCCTTGCGGCGCATTTCGTCGATGGTGGCGCAGCCGGTGTAACCCATGCTGGCGCGCAAGCCGCCCATCAGTTGGTGTATCAACGGCACCACGCCGCCCTTGTACGGCACGCGGCCTTCGACGCCTTCGGGCACCAGTTTTTCGGTGTCGAGGTCGTCGTGTTCCTGAAAATAACGATCCGCCGACCCCTGCTGCATCGCGCCCAGCGAGCCCATGCCGCGATACGCCTTGTAGGAACGCCCCTGATACAACTCGATCTCGCCGGGCGATTCTTCGGTGCCGCCGAACAGGCTGCCGATCATCACCGAGTAGCCGCCCGCCGCGATGGCTTTGGCGATGTCGCCCGAATAACGTATGCCGCCATCGGCGATCAACGGAATATTGCTGCGCGCCAGCGCCTTGGCCACATTGTCAATCGCGGAAATCTGCGGCACGCCCACGCCGGCGACGATGCGCGTAGTGCAGATCGAACCGGGGCCGATGCCGACTTTAACGCCATCTGCGCCGTTGTCCGCCAGTGCTTTGGCCGCAGCAGCCGTGGCGATATTGCCGCCGATCACCTGCGTGCGCGGGTAGGTGCGCTTGATCCACTTCACGCGCTTTAATACGCCGGCCGAATGCCCGTGCGCGGTATCGACGATAATCACATCCACCCCGGCGTCGATCAGCATTTCAACGCGCTCGTCGGTGCCCTCGCCCACGCCCACTGCCGCGCCGACCAGCAGGCGCCCTAATTTGTCCTTCGTGGCATTGGGATGCTCGGATGATTTCAGGATGTCTTTCACCGTCACCAGGCCGCGCAGTTCAAAATTGCGCCCCACCACCAGCACGCGCTCCAAGCGATGCTTGTGCATCAGCGCTTTTGCTTCTTCGCGGCTGGCACCTTCGCGCACGGTGATGAGCTTCTCGCGCGGCGTCATGATGTTCTTGACCGGCTGATCGAGATTGGTCTCGAAGCGCAAGTCACGATTAGTGACGATGCCCACCACACGCCCATTGGCGCTGATCACGGGCAAGCCCGATATTTTGTGTTGGCGCGTGATTTGCAGCACGTCGCGCACGGTCATCACCGGCGTTACGGTGTACGGGTCTTTGACGATACCGCTTTCAAACCGTTTGACCTTGGTGACTTCAGCGGCCTGCGCCGCTGGCGACATGTTTTTATGCACAATGCCAATGCCGCCCTCTTGCGCAATGGCGATGGCCAAGGGCGCTTCCGTCACGGTATCCATGGCAGCAGACACCACCGGAATGTTCAGGGAAATGGTGCGCGTCAGTCGCGTCTTCAGGCTGACTTCGCGGGGCAGGACGGCAGAGTGGGCGGGAACCAGCAGTACGTCGTCAAAGGTGAGGGCTTTCTGGACCAAACGCATGGCGATTGACTCTCCGCAAAGGCAGCATTATACGGAACGGCCTGTAAACCGACAACGAATTTGTGCGTTAATCGATTGACTCCATTGAATAAATTGGATATTTTGCTTGTCAGTCGCCGGCGCGCCGGCTGTCGCAAACCTTATTGGTGGATATAGGCGGATATGAAAATCACAGTCGTGGCAACCGGAATGTTGATGCTCGTTTCCAGCCTGGCAGCGCAGGCGCAAATCCTCAAGTGCGTCGACAAAAACGGCAAGATTGAATTCGCCACGTCGTGTCCCGGCGGCACCAAGCAGCAGGAGACTGGCGTGTCCAGCAAGCCGCGTGCGGCCCCGGCGCCCGCCAAGGACGACAAGGGCGACAAAGCAGGTAAAGATGGCAAGCCCGCCGAAAAAGCTGCTGAAAAAAGCGCGCCGAAATCCCTAGCCGACCGCGATGCCGAATCGCGCAAAAACCAGAAAGAAAAAGCCGAAGCTGATGCCAAGGCCGAAAAATCCGCCGCCGAAAGCGCGCAGCGCAAGCAAGCTTGTGAAGATGGACGCAGCTACCTCAAGCGCCTGCAAGACCGCCAACGCACCGCGCGTACCGACCCCAAAACCGGCGAGCGCGTGTTCTTTGAAGAGCAGGATTTCGTCAGAGAAACGGGCAACGCCGAACGGTCGGCCGCCGAAAATTGCAAGTGAGCTGCCAGTAAGCTATTTCGGCTTGCGGTCATCGTAATTTCCGGGCGCGCCGCCGGCGCGCCTCCTTCGGATCTGCGGTCATCGGCCGGTAAATCTCTACGCGATCACCTTGCTGTAGCACCGTGTCGGGCGGCACCCGCTTACTGAAGATGCCGATCATGCCGTGCTCGCACGCCGGCTCAATCTCCGGGTGCTCCCGTAGCAGCCCCGACAGAGCGACCGCCTCGCGCACTGTCGTCCCCCGCCTCACCGTCAACGCCACCAGCCATTGGCGCTCGGGCAACGCATACACCACCTCCACCGCGATGTCGGCATCACCGCTGGCCATACACCCCATACACCTTGTCCGCGCGCTTAACGAAAGCCTCCACCAGGGTGTCTGCAATATGACTGAACACCGGCCCCACCAGCGTCACCAGCAACCGGCTCGAAAACTCGTAGGCAAGCCGAAATTCTATCTTGCAACCTGATCCGCTTTTACCGGCGAGGTCGGCGAATTTCCAGTGCCCATCCAGCGCACGAAACGGCCCGTCCACCAGCGTAAGCCGCATCTCGTGCGGCGCGCGCTTGTGGTTTTCCGTCGAAAACGCCTGCCGCACGCCGCGATAGCCGATACGCAAGGTCGCCCGCGTCACCGCCTCATCGCGCAGCGACACCTCGCCCGCCGTACACCACGGCAAAAACTCTGGGTAACGCTCAACGTCATCCACCAGCGCGAACATCTGCGCCGGCGTGTAAGGCACGATCACGGTCTTTATCACTTCGGGCATGGTGAGCGGCACACACTGGTACAATGGAGCTCATGAGTATCGTTGAAAACAAAAAAGCCTTCCACGACTATTTTATCGAACAGCGCTACGAGGCCGGCATGGTGCTCGAAGGCTGGGAGGTGAAAGCCATCCGCGCGGGCCGTGCGCAGTTAAAAGAAGCCTACGTCATCGTCAAGGACAATGCCCTGCACCTGATCGGCGCGCACATCAGCCCGCTGACCACCGCCTCCACCCACGTCAACCCCGACCCCACGCGCACGCGCAAGCTGTTGATGCACGCCGAAGAAATCAAACGCCTCATCGGCAGCGTCGAGCGCGCGGGTTACACGCTGATACCCATCAACCTGCACTACACCCGCGGGCGCGTAAAACTCGAAATCGGTTTGGCAAAGGGCAAGAAGCAACACGACAAACGCGCGGATGAAAAAGACAAGGACTGGAAGCGCGAACAGCAGCGGTTGATGCGCACGAAATAGATTATAAGTATTTGTTTTTAAATACTTATTTAATATAATCCGCAAGCCTGTAAGGAGCGCAGCGTATTACGGGTTCCGCGACCCGCGTTGAACCCCGGATTGCACTTCGTTTCATCCGGGCTACGCTTGCTGAAATGTAGCCCATTTCCCATCTTTTCGAATGAGCAATTGTGATGTGAGTTGGTGATCTCCGCTTGCCGCTATCTTCCGAGCGACCTCCTTTAGCCCGGCGAGCCCTCGCCCAGATTTCGCATCGCAAAATGCAAGGATGTCACGCGCTGGAATTGTTACTACACAACCATTCGGCGTCAGTTTAGTTACTTCCTCGGTATTCCAAAGGTCATCAAGCAGAACCAGGCTCGCCTCATAGTTTCCGTCCAGCAAGATACCCCAAAATGAATCTTGCTGGACTATGCGCAAGCCTGCCTGCGCGTCTGTGGAAGCGGTGAGGTTTGTCAGGTTTTTTAAGCCAATTACATGCAGTAGCTCAACAGACATTTTGGCGTCAGCCAGATCCCCTCTATTCACATAAGCAAAGGAATCATTTTGATCCACGAAATACACAACACCAAATCCGCTGTCGGTAAAGTGCATGATCGGGATACTCTCCTCCTCCACCTTCGCGCCTTTAACATCTGGTATTGATATTTGCATCTTCCCACCGCAAACGTCCTGACCAACAGTATCCGCGACTTTTACATGCGCTGTAGCCTTGGAAAATATCGCAATACATCTTCCTTGTTTCGAGTGGGCTCGCTCTTCTCTATTTTGCGCTCGAAAGTAAGCCCGTTGGCAGCCTGACCTTGAGAGGTCGCTAATTTCGTTGGGGTGCCCCGTTCATTGGGCACGGATTGCTGTAACTTTGGATTCGCCGTGCGGTTTTGCAAACGCTGTTTCGCCTTTAACAAAGCAAACCGCCGCTCCTGCGCTGCCGCCGCGTCAATCGCGCCATTAGTCTTCGCATAGAGCAAATAAGCGGCAATTACAGCAGTCATCGGCAATAACAGCATGAGCCAGTACGCTGACTTTTCGCCAGAACCGAGATTCAGCGGCGTCGATGCCTTTTCAAGGCCTGCGACCGTAGCAAACCACCCGGCGAGAAGGGCAATCCAAAACAGTGCCATGCCATTCTTCGGGAAAATGAAGAAAATAGACAAGCCAAATGCAATAGCCGCCGCCAGAAACAATTTCTTAGCGCAAAGCAATTCAGGAGTGTAATCAAGCGGTTCGTCCCCTTCGTCTTCCTGAAAATTTTCCTCTGGCACGGCCATATAGCGTCCTTTTCTTAAACGATTGTTCTAGTGTAGTGCATCATAAATAACGGAACTTATATGGCGACCTGAACTCCAACGAAAAAGGAGATCAGTGCCATGCGAGTTGCCAAGCCAGTTAAGTTGAGTGCCGATGATGATCGAAATCTGCGGATTCTTTCCAAGCGAAAGC
>CANIID010000296.1 GCA_947467315.1 Betaproteobacteria bacterium
GCCACGGTGCGCCGCATGGTGCTGAATATCTTTCGGTTGGATAAATCCCGCAAGGGTGGAATCAAGACCCGGCGGCTGGTCGCTTCAACCAGCGACGATTATCGTGAGCAGTTGCTTGGCTTGGTGGCTATTTGATGCAATTGCCCTGGTGATGGAGCAGTGATGCAAAGATTCAAAGGGAGCATGCGTTAGAATATCATCTTCCTCGCCCGCCGCGACAGTCTGTCGCGTTCATCCTTCGCGTTGGCATCCCGATGCTCATTTGGCTAGTCGTTATCTTGTGCTTTCTCACGTTCGGGAGCTTTATCGGCGTGCGTGTGCTGATGTCGCTCTACGCGCTTGAACTCGGCGCGTCGCAGGCGGCGGTGGGCGTGCTGATCGCCTCCTTTGCGATTTTCCCTTTGATGATGTCGGTGTACGCCGGGCGCGTGATTGACCGCATGGGGGCCTTCTGGCCGGTGTTCGGCGGCATGGCCGGGTTTTGCGCGGGGGTGATGATCCCGTTTTGTTTTCCGGTGATTCCGGCGCTGTATGTGTCTTCGCTGGTGAGCGGCTTGTCGCTTGTGTTTTTCGGCGTGGCATCGCAGCAACTGATTTCCTCTATCGGTGATGCCAGCGCGCGCAATCGCAACGTCAGCTATTACAGCATCGGCCTGGCGGCGAGCGGCTTCGTGGGGCCGCTGGGCGTCGGGTATGTCATCGATCATCACGGGCACCGCATGGCGTATCTGGCGCTGGGCGCGGTGCTGCTGCTGGTAAGCGCCGTCTGGTTTGCATGCCGGCGCCACATTCCGCCGGCTCGCCCCAAGGATCACGCCACATCCGCGAGCGGCATCGTGGATCTATTACGTAATCGCGATCTGCGCCTGACGATTATGGTGGCGGGTATCGTCGTTGCCGGCATGGATTTGTATACGTTTTATATGCCGATCTACGGACACTCTATCAAGCTGTCCGCCACCATGATCGGTGCGGTGATGGGTGCGCAGGCGCTGGCGGCGTTGCTGATGCGCATCATAATGCCGGCGTTGCTCAGGCACTGGAGCGAAGAAAATGTGATGGCGGGCGCGTTGCTGGTGGCGGGGTTGGCGTATTTTTTGTTTCCGTTTTTTCAGGGCGTGACGGTGTTATTCATGATTTCTTTTTTGCTCGGGCTGGGGCTCGGTTGCGGTCAGCCGCTGTCGCTGCTGATGGTATATAGCCGCGCGCCAGCGGGGCGCTCGGGTGAAGTGCTGGGCGTGCGCTTCACGGTGGTGAATTTGATGCATTTGGTGATACCGGCCACCTTTGGCACGCTGAGCGCGCTGGTGGGGTTGATGCCGGTGTTCGTGGCAACGGCGGCGTTGATGGCGCTGGGCAGCCATTTGAGCCGCCGCGCGGCAGCGGGAGTAAAATGATGACGCGAGGCGGAACCCAAAGGAGATTCACATGCATTGGCGGCTAGGGTTGGGGGTGATTTTCCTGGCGGGGGCGGCTGCGGTGGCCGCGCAAGGCGTGGAGCCGTTGCTGGATCAGGCGCTGGCGGGTGAACATCGCGCCGAGGCCAATCGCAAGCGCGACGTGTACCGGCATCCGCGCGAGACGCTGTTGTTCTTCGGCCTCAAGCCCGATATGTCGGTGCTCGAAATCTGGCCGGGCAGCGGCTGGTATTCCGAGATACTCGCGCCGGTATTGCGCGACAAGGGCAAGCTGTACCTCGCGGGCAATGCCATCGAAAACCCCAGGCTTCCCGCGTGGCAGCGCGAAGCGCGCGAGAAAATGGAAGCCGCCTACGCCAAACGCCCGGCGCTGTATGGCAAGCCGGTGTTTACGTCGCTGGGGCCGCCGGAGTATCTGGCGATTGCGCCCGCCGGCAGCATGGATTTGGTGCTGACCTTTCGCAATGTGCATAACTGGAGTTTGCAAAAAACCGATGCGCTGGTATTCAATGCCTTCTTTGATGCGTTGAAACCCGGCGGCACACTCGGCGTGGTGGAGCATCGCGCCAATCCCGGCACTTCATTCGAGCAGCAGATCAAATCCGGCTACATGACCGAAGCGTATGTGATTGAACTCGCGGAAAAGGCCGGGTTCAAACTTGCGGGCAAGTCGGAAGTGAACGCGAACGCGAAAGACACCAAGGATCATCCCAACGGCGTGTGGACGCTGCCGCCGATGTCGCGTGGCCGTCTGGATCCGGAAAAATATCTTGCCATAGGCGAGAGTGACCGCATGACGCTTAAGTTCGAGAAGCCGGCGAAGTAACAGGATAAATAAAATATGTTTAAAAACATGTACTTGCAATCAATAGCCGCCTTGCTGGCGGCGATGATGGCGGGTGCGTGTAGCGACCCCGCACCCGCGCCGGCCGTGGTGCCACTGGTGCTGACGCAAAAAGTGGTTTTGGGTGACGCTGGGCAGCACGCGAGCTTTGCCGGCGAAGTGCGCGCGCGCTCGGAGTCCGCGCTGGCGTTTCGCGTGGGCGGCAAGATTGTCGAGCGCTCGGTCGATGTGGGCGCGAGCGTCAAGCCGGGCGCGCCGCTGGCGCGCATGGACGCGCGTGATCTGCAGCTGAACTCCGCCAGCGTGCGCAGCCAGTTGGCCGCGGCCCAGGCCGATCTGGTTCAGGCGCAGGCCGATTACGCACGCTACAACGATCTGTACCAGAAAAAATTCGTCAGCGGTGCCGAAATGGACAAACGCAAGGCGACGCTCGAGGTGGCGCAAGCGCATCTGGCGCAAGCCCGCGCGCAACTGAACGTGGCGGACAATCAAAGCGCTTATGCGGTGCTGACGGCGGATCGTGCCGGCGTGATTACGGCGGTGGAAGCCGAAGTCGGGCAGGTGGTTGCCGCAGGGCAGACCGTGGTGCGGCTCGCGCGTGACGGCGAAAAAGAAATCCAGATCGCGGTGCCGGAAAATCGTTTGTCCGAGTTGAAGGCCGCGCAAAAAATTGAAGTCAGTCTGTGGGCGATTGCCGAAAAGCGCTATGCCGGAAAAATTCGCGAGATCTCGCCCAGCGCCGACGCGGTGACGCGCACTTACGCCGTGCGTATTGCGGTGGCGGAGGCGGATGAGGCGATGCGGCTGGGCATGACGGCGAGTGTGTTGCTGCAACACGCGAACAGCGATGCTGCGGTTGTATTGCCGCTGACGGCGCTGTATCAACAGGGTGCGAATACGGCGTTGTGGGTGGTCGATCCCGCCACGCAAACGGTGAAGCTGGCGCCGGTGACGGTGGGTGTGTTTCGCGAGGACACCGTGACTATCGTCATCGGCGACACAGGTGTCAAGGCGGGCGATGTGGTGGTGACGGCGGGCGTACACAAGCTCACGCAGGGGCAAAAGGTGCGCGTTGCCGCCGCTCCCGCGCGCAAGTAATGAAATCATTCAACCTGTCTGAATGGGCGTTGGCGCACCAGCAACTGGTGTTGTATTTGATCGTGGCGTTTTTGCTGGCGGGGGTGATTGCCTACGGCAATCTGGGGCAGGCCGAAGATCCCGACTTCACGATCAAGGTGATCGTCATCAACACGCAGTGGCCGGGCGCCTCTGCCGAGGAAGTCGAACTGCAAATCACCGAAAAACTCGAAAAGAAATTACAGGAAACGCCGTGGCTGGATCACGTGCGCAGTTTTTCGCGGCCCGGTCAATCGATGATTTTTGTGCTGCTCAAGGACTACACACCGCCCAAGGAGGTGCCCGAGGTGTGGTACCAGGTGCGCAAGAAAATCAGCGACATCCGGCAGACACTGCCGCGTGGTGCGCAAGGGCCGTTCATCAACGACGAATTCGGCGATACCTTCGGCACCATTTTTGCGTTTACCGCCGACGGCTTTTCGTACGCGCAGATGAAAGATTACGCCGATCAGGCGCGGCGGGAACTGCTGCGCCTGCCGAATATCGCCAAGGTGGAGTTGCTCGGCGAGCAGCCGGAAAAAATATACATCGAAATTTCACACCAGAAACTGGCGACGCTGGGCATCGATCCGCTGGTGATTTTTAACTTTCTCGATGCGCAGAATTCGATGACACCCGCGGGCAGTGTCGATACCGCGAGTGATCGCATTTACCTCCGGGTATCGGGCGATTTTGAATCCGTGGAGAGCATCCGTGAGATCGGCATCCGCGCAAATAACCGGCTGTTCCGCCTGGGTGACATTGCGCGGGTGTATCGCGGCTACGCCGATCCGCCGGCGTTGAAAATGCGCTACCAGCGGCAGGACGCCATCGGCCTCGCAGTGTCGATGGCCAAGGGCGGCGACATCATCGAACTCGGCAAGCAACTCGCGCCGGCGCTGGCGCGTATTCGCGCGAATCTGCCGGTCGGGCTGGAGTTGCACGCGGTGGCGGATCAGCCCACGGTGGTCAAGCGTTCAGTGGGCGAATTCATGCGCACGCTGATGGAAGCGGTGGGTATCGTGCTGCTGGTGAGTTTTGTCGCGCTGGGGTTTCGCACCGGCGTGGTGGTGGCGCTGTGCATCCCGCTGGTGCTGGCGGTGACGTTCCTGTTCATGAAGATGTTCGGCATCGATTTGCAGCGCATCTCGCTGGGTGCATTGATTATCGCGCTGGGCCTGCTGGTGGACGACGCCATCATCGCGGTGGAAATGATGGTGAACAAGATGGAGCAGGGCTGGGATCGCGTGCGCGCGGCGAGTTTTGCCTACACCAGCACGGCGTTCCCCATGTTGACCGGCACGCTGGTGACGGCGGCGGGCTTTCTGCCGGTGGGTTTTGCCAAGTCGTCGGCGGGCGAATACACGTTTTCGATTTTCGCGGTGGTAACGATCGCGCTGCTGGTGTCGTGGGTGGTGGCGGTGATCTTCACGCCGTATATCGGCTACAAGATATTGCCGACTTTCAACGTGCATCCCGATGCGCATGAAGATGCGGTGTACCAGAAAAAATTTTACGTGATGTTCCGCAAGCTGGTGACGTGGTGCGTGCGTTTTCGCAAAACCGTGATGCTGGCAACCGCGCTGGTGTTCGCGGCGGCGCTGGTCGGATTTGCCCTGGTGGAGCAGCAGTTTTTTCCGTCGTCGAACCGGCCGGAGTTATTGATTGATCTGTCGCTGCCCGAAGGCGCGTCGATACGCGCCACGCAGGCCGAAGTGCTGAAAATGGAAAAACGGCTGGCCGGCGACGACGATATCGAGCAGCAATCGGTGTATGTCGGCGGTGGCGCACCGCGATTCTACTTGCCGCTGGATATCCAGTTGCCGAACCCGTCGTTCGCGCAGTTCGTGGTGATGACCAAAAATAATGATGCTCGTGAACGCGTGTTTGCGCGAATTAAAGCGGCGCTGGAGAAAGACTTCCCGATGGTGCGCGGGCGCGTGAATCGTCTCGAAAACGGCCCGCCGGTGGGTTACCCGATTCAGTTTCGCGTGTCGGGCGCGAATCCGGAAACGGTCAAGGCGCTCGCCGCGGAAGCAGCGGCGGCGGTGCGTGGCAATGCGCATGTCTTCAACGTGCATCTCGACTGGAATGAGCGCGCCAAGGTGATCAGGCTCAATGTCGATCAGGACAAGGCGCGCGCGCTCAACATCAACTCGGCGCAATTGTCCGCGGTGCTCAATTCGATATTGACCGGCTACAGCGTGACGTTCTTTCGCGAGGGCGACAAGCTGATTGAAGTGCTGGCGCGTGCGGAAGCGTCCGAACGCATGGCCATCGGCACGATCGGGGATTACAACATCCCGCTCACCGGCGGACGCACCGTACCATTGTCGCAACTGGTGACGATAGCCTATGAACTCGAAGACGGCGTGGTGTGGCGGCGCAATCGTTTGCCGACGGTGACGGTGCGCGGCGATATTCAGGGCAACATACAGGCACCGGTGGTGACAGCGCAAATTAATCCCTTGCTCGATCCGCTGCGCGCCAAGCTACCGGCCGGTTATTACATCGATATCGGCGGCGCGGTGGAAGAAAGCGCGAAGGGGCAGGCCTCGGTGGCGGCGGTGATGCCGCTGATGATCTTCGTGACGATTACGCTGTTGATGATTCAGTTGCAAAGCATCAGCCGCACCTTTCTGGTATTGCTCACCGCACCGCTGGGCTTGATTGGCGCGACGTTTTTTCTGCTGCTGTTTCACATTCCGTTCGGGTTTGTGGCGATGCTCGGCGTGATCGCGCTGTCGGGCATGATCATGAGAAACTCTGTGATTTTGGTTGAC
>CANIID010000297.1 GCA_947467315.1 Betaproteobacteria bacterium
CGCGGCGGCGGCGAATCTGCCGCTGACATTGGTAGCGCTGGCGGGCATGGCGGTGGGCCAACGCGTGCAGCGGTATCTGAGCATCGAGACCTATCAAAAGCTGCTGCGGAAAATTTTGTTCGTCATTGCAGCCTTGCTGGTGTGGCAAGGCTTGCACCATTTACTTCGATAAAAATACAATAAAAACAAATAGTTACGCCATTCCAGCAAGCTCCGTTAAAATCTCGCGCATTGATCAAGGATCCCTCATGTCACGCCTGCCTTTTCAAACCCTGTCGAGCCTGTTGATTGCATTGGCGTCCGGCATCACCTTCGCGCAGGTCTACCCCGCCAAGGTCGTGCGCCTGCTGGTGCCGTTTTCCGCCGGCAGCGGCTCGGACACTATCGGCCGCATATACGCGGGCGGGCTCTCTGAAGTGTTCGGTCAACAAGTGATCCTCGAAAATCGCGCGGGCGCGGCAGGCAACATCGGCGCGGAAGTGGCGGCGCGCGCGCCCGCCGATGGCTACACCTTGTTTCTGGTGAACATGGCGCACGCAGTCAACGTCACCATGTACCGCAAGCTCGCGTATGACCCGATACGCGATTTCACACCGGTATCGATGCTCGCCACCGGCCCCGCCATCTTAGTGGTGCATCCGTCGCTGCCGGTGAAGTCCGTCAAAGAATTGGTGGCGCTCGCCAAGGCGCGCCCCGGCGCGATCAATCATTCGTCGGCCGGCGTGGGCACGTTTACCTTTCTGGCGGCGGAAATGTTCAAGCGCCAGGCCGGCATCGACATGCTGCATGTGCCGTATCGCGCGGGCGGCGAAGCGTTGACCGCCGTGATTGCCGGCGAGTCGTCGGTGTATTTTTCGCCCGCCGCTGGCGCGCTGCCGCAGGTGAAACAGGGCCGCTTGCGCCCGTTAGCCGTGACCAGCACCAAACGTATTTCGTTGATGCCCGAACTGCCCACCGTGGCGGAAAGCGGTTACCCTAAATTTGAATCGGGCAACTGGTACGGCATTGTGGTCCCGGCAAAAACGCCGCGCGAGATTATTGAGCGCGCACACAAATCCTCCATCGCATCGCTGAATAATCCCACGATCAGCAAACGCCTGAACGACCTGGGCTTTGTGCTGATCGGCAATACGCCGGAGGAATTCGGCGCGTATTTCAAATCCGAAATCGAGGCTTGGGGAAAAATCGTGCGCGATCTCAAACTGAACGCAGAGTAATGTCGAACGCCGCGCGCGCCACACCACCGGCACCCCCGGCACCCCCGGCGCCCTTGTCGTCGCGCTTTAAAGCGACGATCAATTCATCGGGCACACCCCGCTCACGCCCGAAATAAAGCTGCGTCACCAGCGTGGCATGTCCCGCGTGACTCACGCGATAGTGAATGTGGCGCGGGCGGCCCGGATATTGCGCTGGCACGATGGTGGAAAAGTGGTAGCGTCCTTCGGTATCGGTCTTGAGGCTCGCACGCAGCAGGCACGCGGGATCGTCTTTTTTGCCGCGCGTGAATTCACTGTAGTCGCCGTTGGCGTCGGCATGCCACACTTCGACCAGCGCGCCAGCGAGCGGTTTGCAATCGTTACCGAGTACACGGCCGGTCACAACCAGCCGATCTTTTCCACCCGAACCGCTGGAACACAATTCAGTTTGTTCGGGTGCGCCGCGTGTGTAGAAGGGGCCGAGTTGATCGGGGGGTGTGCCACGGCATTGCTGAGCGGCGGCGGGGGAAGCGGCCAAACTCGCACAACCCGCCAGCAGCAGACGCCGGCGGCGCGGAGAAATTAAATCGCGTGGGCTATGCACGTGATGGCGGCATGCGCTGCGCTGCGCCCGTCCTGCAACTACAGCGCGACGAAATCCGGCGCGCTTGAAGACAGCACGTGACGCGGCGCGAGGGTCATTTCAAAGGCCGCGCGAGTAGTACGTGCGGTGCCTTCATCGTCGCGCGTCAAGGTTACCGAACGCTGCGCCGTACCAGCCACGTGCATTTGCGTTACGCGTGCGGTGTAGCCCTGATGGCTCACGCGGTAATGCAGGCGTTGCGCGGCACTGCTCAACACCACAAAGTAACGTCCATCGCCATCGGCGGTCACCACTGCTCGCGAATCTTCGGCACGCACGCCGCGCGCATCCGCCTGCCAGATTTCAATCTGCGCGCCGGCCAGCGCCCGCCCGTCGGACGCGCCAAGAATGCGGCCGGACACCACGATTTTTTCGCCCACCTGAACCACCTGCGGTTCGTGGGCAGTCATCGCCACGGCGGGTACGGCTAATGCACCCGCGCCCGTGGCACCCAAGGCCATCACTTGTCTGCGCCGCATCGAAAAATTTTGCTGTTTCATGCTATGTCCCCTTCGGTATTTTCATGAATCATAACTCGCCCGCTAAATAGTGATGCCGTTTCAGCTGATTGTCCAGCACTCGGCAAAACCCGTGTCACGAGTGTCATTCCGGCTCACGCAACGCCACGCGCACCGCCGCCACGCGCGCCTGATGAATTGCCTCCTTAATGCGCGTGGGTTCGCTGTGTTGCTTCGCAATCGCCCCCGCATCTACCGCAGCCGCGGCCTTGAGCGCCACCGCCATACGTTCGGCTTGCGGATACGGCCGATCGCCGAACCCCAGCCGCCCGCGCGCATCACTTTCGCAGGCCTGCAACAGGTGCGCAAAGCGTTCCGGCTTGCGAAACGCATCGGCGCTTTGCAGAATTTGCACGATGGTCGCAGGCCGTAACTCCGCCGCGCGATGAATATTGCCGTGCTGCTTGGCCATCACCAGCGCGAGGTCGCGGCATTCGGCGGGCACACGCAGCCGCTCGCACAGCGCCGCAACCAGGCCGACGCTGCGCTCCTCGTGCGCAATATGGCGCGGCCATTCTTCGCGCGGTGTCGTGCCTTTGCCCAGATCGTGCGTCAGCGCGGCGAAGCGCACGTCCAGCGCATAGTGTTGGCTGGCGGCGTAATCGACCACCATCATCACATGCACGCCGGTATCGACTTCGGGATGATGCGCGGCGGTTTGCGGCACGCCCCACAGCGCATCGACTTCCGGCAGCACGCGCGCGAGTGCGCCGCACCCACGCAAGGTTTCAAACAGGCGCGACGGTTTCGCTTCCATCAAGCCGCGCGACAACTCCTGCCACACGCGCTCGGCCACCAGTGCGTCCGCTTCGCCGTTGGCCACCATGCCGCGCATCAGTTGCAGGGTTTCATCCGCAATGGTGAACCCCAAAGACGCAAACCGCGCCGCAAACCGCGCCAGCCGCAGTATGCGCACCGGGTCTTCGGCGAACGCCTCACTAACATGCCGCAGCACACGCGCCTGGATATCCGCCGCGCCGTGGTACGGATCAATCAGCGTGCCGTCTTCGGCCTTGGCGATGGCATTGATGGTGAGATCGCGCCGTGCGAGATCCTGTTCGAGCGTGACATCGGGCGCGGCATGAAATGCAAAGCCGTGATAGCCGCGCGCGGTTTTGCGCTCGGTTCTTGCCAACGCATACTCCTCGTGCGTTTGCGGGTGCAGAAAAACCGGAAAATCTTTGCCGACGGGCTTGTAGCCCAGCGCCACCATTTGTTCCGGTGTGGCGCCGATCACCACGTAGTCGCGATCCGCTACCGGCAGGCCCAGCAGCTCATCACGAACCGCGCCGCCGACGGAATAAATTTTCATTTAAAAACAAATACTTATGCTATCTCTGCGTGCGGTCGCGAAAGGCGGCGTAACGCCCGCGCGGCGTGCGATACGCCAACCACGCCGGCGCGGTCGCTTCGACCGATTGGGGCGCGATGCCGAACGGAAAAGTGCAGTCGTGGCACACACTGTCCACTGTCATCGAGCGCACGTTGTCGAGGCTCATCATTTTGCCCGGCAGACATTCCATCGCGAACGCCATAATGTTCGTCAGCGTAGTATCGGCGCCGAAAATCAGGCGGCAATGGCCCGTAGTCTGCGCCACGAATTGCACGAGTTCTTTCAGCGTGTAGACCGTCGGCCCGCACAACTCGTAATGTTTGCCGATGCTGTCTTGCGTCGCCAGCGACTCGGCAAACGCCTGCGCCACGTCGCCCACATACACCGGTTGGAAACGCGCGCGCGCCGCCGGCACGATCACAGCCGGAAGGCTTTTAATCAGCGCCGCAAAGGTATTCAGAAATTTATCTTCGCGACCGAATATCACCGACGGGCGAAAGATCGTCACTTCGAGACCCGACGCGCGCACGATCGTCTCGGCCTCGCCCTTGCTGCGCAGATAGTCGCTGGGCCCATCGGTTGCAGCGTTCAATGCACTCATGTGCAGCAGGCGGCGCACGCCCGTTTCGCGGCACGCGGCGACGACTGTGCGCGCCTGCTCAACATGTGCGGCATTAAAACTCGCGTTGCCGCGCCCGCCATGCAATACGCCGACCAGGTTGATTACCGCGTCGCAGCCGTGGAACAGTTCTTTTAACGTGGCGGCGTCATGCACATCCGCCGCCAGCAACTCCACTGTCGGCAAGGTCGTTAGATGTTTGGAACGCTCGGCGCTGCGCGTCGGCACGCGCACGCGGTAACCCCGCGCGGCCAGCGCCGCGCACACATGGCGGCCCACAAAGCCGGAACCGCCGATGACACAAATCGTTTTGATGCTCATTTTGATCTATCAGTCATTCGCGAAGCCGCAAGTGTACCCCATCCGCCTCACGTATCACGCCTCACGCCTCACACGCTCAAGGCGTATCCCCCAGCGCTTTCTCCGTGGGACGCGCCGGCCCCACCTCGCCCATGCGGCTACGCAGCGATGGCACTTGCTGCGCCAGCAGGCTTGCGTAGTACCCGGCGTTGGCCATCACCAGTTTGACGTAGTGGCGGGTTTCGTTAAACGGGATGGTTTCGGCCCACGCGGCAGCCTCCATGGGACGATCAGGGCGCCATGCCCGCGCGCGTCCCGGCCCGGCGTTATAGGCAGCAGTGGCGAGCGCCGCGCTGCCATCGAGATAGTCATACACGTGGCGCAGGTAGTAGGTACCGAGGCTCAGGTTAGTATCCACATCGGTCACGCTACCCCAGCGCCAGTTCTTCAAGCCCATTTTTCCCGCCACCCATTGCGCGGTGCCCGGCATCAACTGCATCAACCCCATCGCGCCCGCGCTGGAACGAATGTCGGCGATAAAGCGGCTCTCCTGACGGATCAGGCCGTACACCCACGCTTCATCGAGGCCTTGCCGCGCCGCGTGCGCTTTCAGCAACTCGCGATGCGGCGCGTAATAGCGCAGGCGGAAATCATGCACTGCCGCCGTTTTGTCAGCGGTGTTGATGACGCGATCCGGAACGTCCGCGCGCTTGGCGACTTCGGCCGCCGCCAGCAGCTTGCGATCATCGAAATCGCGGATGGCCCACACCCATTCGCGCGTGGCCTCCGGACGCAGGCCCAGCGCGTAGAGCGCGAGCGCGCGGCGCACGCTGGGGTTTTGGCTCATCGTCTGAATCTCGGCGGCGGTGGGCGTGTAGCCGGCGGGCGGCGCCGACACCTTGCCACCCAAATCTTCGAGCGCCAGTTGCCCGTAGAACAGGTATTCCTGCGACAGCGGCTTCAGCAGCGCCAGCGCTTCCGCCTCGCGTCCGGTGGCTTTCAGCGCGCGCGCTTTCCAGTAACGCCACGGCGAATCCTTGTTCTCGTGAACCATGGCGTCAACTGCGGCGATCAAGGTTTTCCAATCGCTGACACGCAAGGCCGCGCGCGCCTTCCACTCCAACTGGTAATCGTTCATGTCGCCGGCCTTGGCGTACCACGACAGCGTTTCCGGCTCATGCCGCAGCGCGCCCTGCAAGCCGATGTGGCCCCATACAAAAGCGCGTTCGTCTTCAGTAAACTTCGACTCCATGCCCGACCAGTACGCCGCCGCCTGCTGAGACGACGAACGCGCCAGCCGATAGGCGGCGAACATCACGGTCTCGCGCGCGGCGCGGCTTGCGGCATCCAACGGACGCGCCCCATTTACCAAGTGCGCCGCCGGGTTTTGCGACACCGCCGTCAGCAGCGCGCCGTTCGGCGCTTGCCCCGCCGGCAGATACGCTGCGGCGCGGCTTGCCACACCCACCTGCCCTGCTGCAAGCGCCATACGCACGCGCGCCCACACGTCCTGCACGCTCAGTTGGTTCGACGCG
>CANIID010000298.1 GCA_947467315.1 Betaproteobacteria bacterium
CTCGGCCCAGACCATCGCCCGCTCATCGCGCGTTCCCGCCTCCCTACCTTCCCTTGTATGCTTCGCCATCGTTCGCTCCTTTCGTCAAAGAGCACACTTTGGGCAAATTCAGAGACAAACGCTAGACGGGGATTCGCGGACGCTTACGCAGCTCATGCACTTCATCAATCCCAGCTACCTGCAACTTCGCACGCAGCTCGCTAATGAGTTTCAGTCGATTCTGAATCTCATCCAGCACCAACTTTGCCATCTTAATAGTCCACTCCTTCATGATGTCATGCAGAGTGTCGTAATCCTTGGGGTCGCACTTATGCAATAAGTCCAGCAATCCATAACGGGATTTCGCCTGCTCCAGTTTCGCGAGGATGCCGGAGAGCTGGACAATCTCCAGCTCTCCGAAGTTGGGACAGGTGTCAACAACTTCGTTTACAAACGTAGCAACGCGTTCTTTACTTACTGGCGAAAGCGCATTCATCGTACTGCCAATTTTCTCAATCACTGCGGACCGTTTCTCGTCTCGTTCGGTTTGGCTACTGGCAAAGATGATTTCTCTGATACGGTCCTGTACTGCCTCGCGGGTTTTAGTCCAAGCGACGCTTTCTTCGCTGAAACCACTCCAATCTTCCAAGACCGCATTGCCTTGGTTTAGGAAATCCGCTTGCACGATGAAGGTAAAACGCTTCGCCTCGGATGTTCTGCCGTCGAGCACGCGTTCGTAATCGCTGCCGCTCCACTTGCAGTCACCAACAGCACGGCTCTGGACCCACCACGCAATACCATGTTGCTTCGTCGTTCGATCTGCGCGCTTCGCATCAATGTGAAGAATCCGCGCTGTGCCATATCCGTCGATCACCACTTCATTGGTTAATAGTAGGTCTGGAATATCGGCAAATGTGATTTGGCTACCGTTGAGAAGCACCTTGAAAGCGGGATTGGCGAGAAAGCGACTCCCTATCAGTTCACGCGCTTTTTCAACAGGTAAGCTGACTCGAGAAATCGGACCACTTCCGACAATTTCTGTCCCGTGCGCTTGAACACCCGTGGCTTTGAATGAAACATCCTCGATGACAAGCGGGTCAGTTGGCGTTCGTCGCACACGACATACGAACTCCTGTCCGTTTTTTCGGGAGGTGATCTGATATTCCGTCGCAAAGCAAAACGTCGCAAAACGACCTTTACCGTTTTTTCCGAAAACTGAGCGTGGCTGGCCCGTCACACCAGAGGGCGGATTCACGGTGGCACCACTTGCACTTAGGCGGTTATAGGAGATAGTTCGCCATATGTGCTGGAACTCATCGCGCGTCATTCCTAAACCATTGTCGGAAATCGTAAACTGGGTTTCTGTTTCGGCATCCGGCCAATTTATTTTCACTTGGGTCGCATATGCGTCCCAGCAGTTTGCTACGAGTTCCACAATCGCAATGGAAGGATCATTGATGATTGCACCCGCATAGCTTTCCAAGAAGCGTTCATCAAAGAATAGTGTTGTCTGTTCCATGGCGACCTTCGTATTAAAGAAAAACCTAAGGGGCCAGCGTCGAATTTATCCCAAACTCACCGGCAACTTGAGCTGTTTCCCAACCTTGATGAATCCTTGATCCAGCGACCAAATCTTTCTGGCGCCATGGTTTGCCGCAATAGCCAAATGAAACGCGTCGCCAGCCCGCAAGCCGGTCTTGGGCATTTCAAGATAATCCCGCGCGGTATCAAAGTCTGCCGCCGTGGGCAAGATAACGCTGAACGATTCATTCAGAATCTTGCGGAACTCACTACGCACGGCATCTGCCTCCGCAACGGTCAATTCTCCCATGCGCACTTTGCGTGCGACCAGGCTGGCAATTTCAATCTGCGCCCACAGGCTAGTCGCCAGATCACCGGGCTTTACTTTGACGACGAGGGCTTCGACCGCGTCGCTGCTGTCCTCGGATATCACCAGCGGCGCTATGAAACTGGTGTCCAGATAAATCATCAATAGCCTTCATCGCGCAACTTGCGGATCAGGACCGCGCTCGGTGTCTTGGCCTTGCGCAAGGTGGCGCGAAATGGCGCGCGCGGACGCAGCGCTTTTTTAGGCGCGGCAAACGGCACGAGTTTGGCAACGGCTTCGCCGCGCCGCATGATGATGGTTTCTTCGCCGCTTTCAGCCTTGCTCACCAGCTCGCTCAAGTGGGCTTTGGCTTCGGCCAGATTGATGCCGGGCATGGCACGCTCCAGTTGGTCATGATGTTGGTCATATCATAGCGGATTCAACGCGGCGGCGCAGGCATTCCACGGAAAAACAGGGCCGCACGCGAACCTATTGGCGGATTGCTGTAACTATTTGTTTTTATTAACTATTTTACTCATTCGGCGAAACTTGCAATGCACGCGCCCTAATTTCCCTTAAACGCAATCGCCTTCATCAACCGTGAAATCTGCGCCACCTCGTTACGCAGATACGCGCCGAAGGGTTCGCCCGGCAGGTAGTTGGGTTCGAGGCCGATTTTCATGAGCTGCTCGCGCGCCTGCGGGTGGTGGAGTATTTTTTCCATCGCGGCCTGGAGTTGGGTGACGATCTCTTTCGGCATGGCGGCGGGGCCCATGAGTCCGTTCCAGCTTGCCCGGTCATAGCCCGCGAGTCCGCTTTCGCTGACGGTCGGCAAATCGGGCTTTAACGCCGAGCGCTTGGCGCTGGTGACGGCGAGCAGCCGCACCTTGCCGGCGTCGGCCATCGACAGCGACGCAGTCAGCGACGGAAAGCCCACATCGACATGGCCCGAGGCAACGGCGGTTGAACTCTCGGTGCCGCCCTTGTACGGCACGTGCAGCAGGTCGAGCTTTGCCATCGATTTAAACAGCTCGCCGCTGATGTGCGCGGAGGCGGCAACACCTTCCGAGGCATAGCTCATCTTGCCGGGGCGCGAGCGCGCGAGCGCGATGAGGTCTTTCACGCCGCGCACCGGCACCGACGGATGCACCATCACGACGTAGGTGGTCGCGGTACCGCGCGCAATGGGCACGAAGTCGCGCTCGATGTGGTAGGGCAAATCACTGCGCGCGGCGGACAAGCCGGCGCCCGACGCCGTCATCAGCAGCAGCGTGTAGCCGTCCGGCGCGGCGATCGCCACGCGCTCGTTCGCCAACGCCGTGCCGGCGCCGGGACGATTCTCGACGATCACCTGCTGTCCGAACAGCTCGCCGAGCTTCTGCGCCATGAAGCGCCCGGCAAGATCCGTCGAGCCGCCCGGCACGAAACCCACGATCAAGCGCACCGGTTTGACCGGGTAGTTCTGCGCGGCGGCTGTGGTCACCACCGTCGAGAATGCCGCCGCAAGCGCACTGACCAGCTCGGGCGCGCGGCGCCAACGCGCTTTGCTGTGCATCATCGTTCCATCCCCTCGTTGTCTTGTCAGCGCCAGGAGATTCAGTTTACAGGCGCCCCCGCAAGCCACAAGGGCCTGTGTCGAATGGCGCTTACCCAAGAAAACTCTGAACAAATCCTTCGACAAGCTCACTCTCGCGAAGGAGGGTTGGGGAGAGAGTAATACAGGGAGGCGCCTCTCGGTCGATACCCGCTATAGCGCGTTGATCGGTACACCCTCGATGGCCTTCGAGGGCTGGCCATCCACACCCACCGGCACATCGCCCACCAGCGTCACGCGATAGAACTGGCGGTCGAAATCCGAATCGAAGATGTCCCTCGGCGCGAGATGCGCGGTGGCGCGGTTATCCCAGAACGCGACGCTGCCCGGCGCCCAGCGAAAGCGCGCGGTGAATTCGGGGCGCACGATGTGCTCCCACAAAAACTCCAGCAGCACCTGGCTCTCGCGCGGCGACACGCCGACAATTGACTTCAGAAACGACGGGCTGACGAACAGCGCGCGCTCGCCGGTTTCGGGATGCACACGCACAATGGGATGCTCGCTTACCAGCGTGCGCTTCTTCATCAGTTCCAGATACTCCGGCGTTTGATCCACGCCGGGTGGCGGCGCAAAGCGATGCATGCCGCGCAAGCCATCGACGAATTTTTGCATCACCGGCGACAGCGCGTTGTAGGCAGCCACCAGATTGGTGAACAGGGTGTCGCCGCCATACGGCGGCACCACATCGCCGCGCAACATGGAGGCGGCGGGCGGGTTGATCGCGGCGGTGATGTCGGTGTGCCAGCCCGACCACGGGCGAAACAGCACCTGCCCCTGAAAGCGGTTGGCCTTGCGATCCTTGGCCACGGAATAAATCTGCGGATACTTGCCGTCGCTGCCGTAAACCACATGCCCGGCGGTGGTGTCGCCAAACTGGCGCGCGGCGGCGATGTGCCGCGCGTGATCGAGATGCTGATCGCGAAAGAACACCACCTTCCAGCGCAGCAGCGCGGCGCGCACCGCGCTTAACTGCGCCGGCGGCAAGGGCCGCGACAGATCGACACCATGAATCTCGGCGCCGATGTGTATGGCCATCGGCGACACTTCCACCACCCCGGCTTGCCCTGCCGCCGTTTCCCGCAATGCGTGTGCTGACATGGCCAGTCTCCCTTGGCTTTGATACCCGGCCTGATTCTCACCCGACTCGGGCATGATAGCAATCGATAGAAAAGCGGGACCTGTGATGCAAAAATAACTTGTAACTATTCAGGTTCCACTAGCCTATCACGGGATCAGCGATCTGATCTTGAAACACTCCGGTGAGTGCCGCGAAGACATTGCGCCCCTGTTTGCGTAGCGTGGCGACGTAAGTGCGGATCACGGCGAAGGCATCCGCTCCTGTCACCGTGCGAAAGCCGCCCGAAATCTTTTGCTTGAGCTTGGACATCCGAATATCGCGCTCCGCCTGATTGTTATCAAAGGGCACGTCCAAATCTTCCAGAAAACGCAACACTTCCTCGCTCTGTCGGCGCAGGCGGTTGAGTAGATTCACAGCGGGCGTTTGCTTCACCTTCCCCCTCGCGCCTTTCCTGATGCGGGACCAGGGATTGTCCCGTTCCCCCTCGCGGAGTATGGATTCATAGGTTTGTCTCAGATACGCCAATCGCTTGCGGCCGATGAACATCTCTTCGCTTTTAGCTTCGTCGGCTTCCTTTTTGGCGGCGCGCAGAAAATCCATCATCTTGCGCGTCCACGGCTGTTGGGTCGTCTCTTCCAGGTAAATCAGTTCCCGCAGATGGTGCGCATTGCACAGCGCGTGCGTGCAGTCATAGTCGCGGTAGGACGCCCACCCATCATGCACGGCCACGCCCTTGAACCCAGGCAGAATCCGTGAATCGTCCATCGCCAGTTGGCCGCGCTTGTCGTGCGTGAAATACCACGTCAGTTGCGCCGTGCCAGCCACGTGCAGCCAGCGCAGCCGCGCCTCTGCCCGCTGCCCGGTTTCGTCAAAGTGAACCACCGGCTGCTCCCGGATAGCCCGTGCAATTTGCTCATACGACGGGGTGAGTTGCCGTGCCGCCTGTGCGATGCACGTCTGCACGGTGCCTGTCGAGAGTGCCACCCCATACAGGTCTTCGATCAATTGCACAGTGCGTGCCACGGGCAGCAATTGCTGCTGAGTCAGATACACCAGCGCGCCTTTGATTACAGGCCCGTATTGCACCGGTGCCGTCGCTTCAGCGGGAAAGCGACTCCGGTGGTGTTTACCGCAGGTGCAGTGGGTTTCATAACCCAGATGCTCCGTGACTTGCACAACCGGCTTCACCAGATCAAACACTTGCCGCCGGATGGGGATGAGTCCCGGCGTTGGTAGTTTCTCTCCGCAGGCATCGCACCATGGCGGCAAGGGATGGGACACAACCACATCGGGTTCCCGTGTCAATTTGAGCGTCGATCCGCCATGTCCTTGCTGGCCGCCGGGCTTACGTCCGCTGGACTCACGCAAGGACTTGGGGCGCTTCTTGCCAAAACCGTCAGATGATGGCGGTTTGTGCGAATTGTGACTGTCTTTACGCAACTGTCCTTCCAACACGTCTATGCGCGATTGCATGACTTGTATCGTCTGCTTCATCACTTGCATCGTCTGGCTCATGGCATCCAACTGGTCAAACAGCGCCGTGATCAGCGTGTCTTTCTCCGCTACACTCAGTTGCGATAAATCCGGGCGCTTAAGCATGCACGGAAGTATCTTATGAAGCCGAAAAAAGTACAATACCTACGCTCTAACCTGAATAGTTAC
>CANIID010000299.1 GCA_947467315.1 Betaproteobacteria bacterium
ACCACGTGATAACGCGCGATGCCAAGCTGCTGCATGAGGTTGGCAAAATCATCGACCACCACGTTGAGGTCCCACGGGTAGTCGCGCGGCATCGGCGTGGAGGCGCCCATGCCGCGCATGTCGGTGCGCACCACGCGAAACTGCCTCGCCAGATGCGGCACCCAGCCGTACCACATAGCGTGGCTTTCGCTGCTGCCGTGCAACAACAAAATGGTTTCGGGTTTGCGCCACGGATCGGTGAAATCATCGATCACGTAATGCATATCCAGCTCGGGGGCTACGTGGGCCATGGGCATAGGTGTCTTCCTGTGGAATTGAATGGTGAAAAGTTTGTATCTGTTCAGTGTGAAGGACGCCGGGAGCGAGGGTTTCTTTGGGATGCGTGATAACCCCACCCCCATCCTAACCTTCCCCCTGAAGGGGAAGGAACCGAGCCGTTGGCATTTCCACCAATACTTTCACTCGAACCTGAATAGTTACGAATAACAAAAAAATATTTGCAACGCTCACTGCACGCCCGCCGATTTAACCACCTTGGCCCATATCGCGACTTCACGCGCGAGATGTTTGCCGAAATCGCCCGGCGAACCGGGCGCCGGCTCCGCGCCTTCGCCCGCGAGCCGGTCGCGCATATCACGTGCGTTCATCGCCGTGGTCAACACCGCGTTGAGTTTCGCGATCACCTCCTGCGGTGTGCGCGCGGGCGCGGCAATGCCGAACCATGACGTCACCGCATAGCCCGGCACACCGGCTTCGGCCACCGTAGGCAAATGCGGCAACGCCAGTGAACGCTTGTCGCCGCTCGCTGCCAGCCCGCGCATTTTGCCGCTTTTCACATGCGGCACCGCTGCCGTGATGTTCGCGAACATCAGGTGTATCTGACCCGCGATCAAGTCGGTGACCGCCGCGCCCGAGCCTTTGTAGGGGATATGCACGAGGTCGATGCCAGTCATACTTTTAAAATACTCCATCGCCAGATGCGTGGAATTGCCGTTGCCGCCCGAGCCGCAATTGAGCTGGCCGGGCCGCGCCTTGGTGAACGCGATGAGTTCCTTCACGCTGTTCACCGGCAGCGACGGATGCGTCACCAGCACGTAGTGGCCCGTCGTGGCCTGACCCACCGGCGCAAGATCGCGCACCGGGTCATAGGTAAGATCGCGCGCGTAACTGGCGGAAATCGTCAACGACGGCGCGGCCATTAACAGCGTGTACCCATCCGGCGCGGCCTTGACGACATTCAGCACGCCCAGCGTGGCGCCTGCGCCCGGTCGGTTATCCACCACCATCTGCGCGCCCAGCGTCTCGCTCATGCGCGCAGCCACGATGCGCGCGACGATATCCACGCCGCTGCCGGGCGAAGATGCCACCACTAGCCGCACCGGGCGCACGGGGTAAGCTTGTGCGTGCAGGTCCATGGGGAGCGCCAGCACGCAGAGCAGAGCGATTGCAGCGCCACGTATCGACATCAGCACATGAATAGCGAGGAGTTTCATTAGTGGTGAATCAACCTTCAGGCGTGGCGATGCGGCCACGCGCAAATCATGCCAGATTTTTCAACGCGGGGTTCGATCTCGTGCCGGCGAGCCAGTAAAATCTCCGTGGATTGCACGGCACCGAGGAGCACTGAAATTGCCAGCCCGTAATACGCTGTTTTTCATCGTGATGGTTCTGTTTGCGGCGGCGAGCCCGCCCGTGCTTGCACAGCCGGTTGCGCAACCGTACCCCAGCAAATCCATTCGCTTTCTGGTGGGCTTTCCGCCGGGCGGCGGCGCGGATACGCTGGCGCGCATGATCGGCAAGCACTTGTCGCAAAGCTGGGGCCGCGCGTTCGTGATTGAAAACCGGCCCGGCGCCGACAGCACCATCGCCACCGAGCTGGGGGTGAAAGCCGCGCCAGACGGCTACACGATTATTTTCGTCACCAACGCGCATGTGATCACGCCGTTTCAACGCCAACTGCCGTACGACCCGATCAAGGATATCGCTCCGATCACGCTGGTCGCTTCGGGGCCGAACCTGTTGCTGGTGCATCCCTCATTGCCGGTGAAATCGCTGAAGGACTTTATCGCGCTGGCGAAAGCGCGCCCGAATGAACTGAGTTTTGGTTCCAGCGGTACCGGCACCTCGCCGTATCTGGCGATGGAATTGTTGAAATCGATGGCGGGAATCAAGATGGTGCATATCCCGTACAAAGGCACGGGCCTTGCGCTGATTGATCTCACCAGCGGGCAGATACAAACCCTGTTCGGCGCGATTTCTACCACGCTGCCGTTTGTCAAAAACGAGCGGCTACGCGCGCTGGCGGTGAGCAGTCGCACGCGCATTGCGCAAATGCCCGCCGTGCCCACGGTGGCCGAAGCCGCGCTGCCGGGCTTTGAAGCCGCCACCTGGTACGGCGTGGTGGCGCCTGCGGGCGTCGCCGCAGAGCTATTGCAAAAACTCCACGCGGGCATCCACGGCGTGCTGCAACTGCCCGAAGCGCGCAGCTACATGGGCACGCTCGGCTTCATCCCCACGGGCGAAGGGCCGAAAGAATTCGCCGATATCATCCGTGCTGATTTGCAGAAGTGGGAGCGTGTGATACGCCAGTTACCCAAATCGTAAATTGATGTAACTACTTGTGTTTATTGATATTTTTAACCATTCCACCAGCACTTACCATGACCCGGAAATAACGTAGCGTGCGCTGTGCGCACGATTTACGAACGGGTCGTGCGCACAGCGCACGCTACAACGCCCTCGGTCCTACCCTCGTTGAAAACGGGGCGAATGCTGAATAGTCACGGTATCTTTTCAGGGATCAGCGCGGACAATAATCCGGCCGCGTGAAATTTTTCGGAATGCGCGGGCCGTTGAAACCGGGCCGGCCTTCTTCCACGCGCTTCAACACGTCGCGCACTTCCGTGGCAAACATGGCAAGCGCTTTCGCACCGGTTGAAGCGCGATGGCCGCCCACGTCGTCGTAATCGACGAGCTTCGCCACCGGGATGTGCTGCATCGCTTCCAGCACGCCGCCTTCGCGCGGCGGGTGCAACTGATCCTGACAATTCGGGAACATCAGCACGCGCGCCTTGATCGAACGCGCCGCGGCCGCGAGATCACCTTTGAAGCCCGGCGTCTGCCCGATGTCGTGCGTTTGTATCGCCCAGTTGCGATACACCCAATCGCGCGCCTGCACGCCGTTGGCAACCGATTTCACCTGCTCCGCGTGAAACGCATGCACCTGCTCGCGCGTGGCGAAGGCCTCCTCGAAACCGGGCGCGGACCAGCCCACCACCGTTTGAATTTGCAGCGCCACGCCGATGCCGGCGCGCGGCGGATCATCGTTGGGATAGTCGCCATCGCGCCATTTCGGATCGAGGCGGATCGCCTGCTGCACCGACTCCCAGATGAAATTGCCCTGCCGGTTGCCGCGCGCCATCGGCGTTTGCGGAATCGCCACCGCCATGAAATCGGGAAAGCTCACCGCCCACTGCATCGTCTCGATGCCGCCCATTGAACTGCCCGCCACCGCCACCAACCGCTTGATGCCGAGGCACTCGGTCAACATGCGATGCTCGGCGTTCACCATGTCGCGGATGTTAAAGCGCGGAAACTTCATGTTCAACCCCGAGCGCGTCGGCGAGGTCGTCGCCTCGGGGTCAACGGACGCAACACCCAGCGTGTCCGGTTGAATCACAAAATACTTGTTGGTATCGAACGCACCGCCCGGCCTCGTCCAAGCCGTTTGGCTGTTGCGATTCCCCTGCTGGCCGTGCAGCGACAAAATCGCGTTGCTCTTGTCGGCGTTGAGCTTGCCGAAGGTGATGTAGGTCATTTTGAAATCGCGGATGACCTGCCCGCTTTCCAGCTTGAGATCGCCGAGCTGGCAGGTTTGCAGCGGCGGCGCGGGTGTTTGCGCGGCGGCAGGCTCCACCGTCAGCATCAGTGATGTTAGTGCCGCGAACCCACAGGTGAACCATCGCATAAAACGCTCCTCCAAGGTTATCTGTAGGGTACTCACCCTACATCCGATTCGATCTCCAAGCCGCCCTGGCCAGACACAACCATCCGGCCAGCAACGCCAATCCGCCGACAGGTGTGATCGCGCCCAGCCACCGCGCCCCACTCAAGCTCAAGGCATAAAGACTACCCGAAAAAATGACCGTGCCGACAACAAACAACCAGCCGCTGGCGTTCACCAGTTTGCCCGGCCACTGCGTTGCTGCCCAGCCCACCGCCAACAATGCCAAGGCGTGGTACATCTGGTAGCGCACGCCGGTCTCGAATATCGCCAGCAGGTCTGGCGCTACGCGCGCCTTCAGCGCATGCGCCGCGAACGCGCCCATCGCGACGCCGAGAAATCCAGAAAGACTTCCGAGGGTGAAAAAAATCCGTTCCATGCGGTTGTTTTTATCAATAACCGGTGCTTACTTCGATCGGGCAAAGTTGTGCATAGCCGTGCTGAAACTACCGCCATGGCAAGTGACCGTTGTACCGTCACGCCGTTTTCTGCCGCAAGGCCACCTATCCTGATGCTGGCCAACGCGTTAATTTTTCTCAACTCAAACCACTCGAAATGAACAAACCCGGCTGTGGCGAGTCCTATATTATGTCCGCACCGCAACCCCGTATGACAGAGCGTGCGGCTGCTGACGTCACGAAATCCCGCTTATCGACCAGATAAGCGACCAAATAATCGACCAAGAGGCATCTCCATGATAACAACACAAACCCTGAAAATGAGCGTCATTGCCGCGGCGTTGCTGCTGAGTCTGAGTGGTTGCAGCTCCATGTCGACGCGCGACAAGAATACCGCCATCGGCGCGGGTGTCGGGGCAGTCGGCGGCGCCATACTCACCGGCGGCAGCACTTTAGGAACGGTTGGCGGCGCGGCGGTTGGTGGCGTTATCGGCAATCAGGTGGGCCGGGATCGCAAGTAACCATGGTCTGATTCGCGTGAAAATTTTTGTACGGCAATGCTTGCTGCCGATGCCGATCCGCATAGATTGAAATCACACCTGCCCGGATGATACCCATCCGGGGGGGTAGTTGCTGTCGATTCAGCGCAGCGGCGGCGGTGCAGTCGCCGCCAACGAGGGACGTGCAGCAATACGGTCATACCACGTACTCAACGTCGGATGCCCAGGTCGCCAATGCAGATCGGGATTGCGCGCCGCCATGCCCAGCGCGCAGGCCAGCGTGATCTGCGCCATGTTGAGTGTGCCGTGCATCCACGGATGATTGATTTCTTTTTCCCACACATCCGCCATGCGCACGCCGCGCGCGGCTTCATGCTTGATCGTCGTCGGTGAACGCTCGCCTTCGGGCCGCGCGTTTTCGCGGCTCCACACCGCAAGCCCATCCGCCAGGCTGCGCGCCAAGGCCTCAAGTCGGCGCGCTTCCCAACCGGGTTCGCCAGTCGGCAGGTTGAACAGCGGTTGGCCATCCAGTTGGTCGAGGTAGGCGCAGATCAACTGCGATTCTTCCAGCGCCACGCCGTCATCGCGGATGAGATACGGCACACGGCCGGAGGGATTAATCTGGTAGTACGGACTGCCCGCAGCGCGCGTTTTGGCGGTAATGATTTCAACGCGGCTGTCGAAACCCTTTTCGATAATCACGACGCGCGCGATGCGGGCGTAAGGGGAGCCTTCGGTTATGTAGAGTTTCATGGCTTGCGGGATTCCCGTTTGAGTGAGCGAAGGGTTAAACCGTCTTCATAGGACGGTGGATTTCGCAACGCATCGCGTACAACCTGGGCGACCGCAAGCTCGGTTATTCCTTTGCGTATGCAGTAGGCGGAGGCAAACCAGATGCGCAGCTCTTTCGCGCCCTTACTCGCGTTGCACGACACGCAGCATCTGGCAATATTTTGACGGGTAATGATCCTCGCATCATTGACGATGTGCTCCCAAGAAGGTTGGGAGCCCCGAGTTACGCTCGATCGCGTGAATTCGACCCTGCAATAGATACAGGCGGTATCACGCGTCAGCGCTTCATGCTCTAACCATGCCGGAATGTTCCATCGATTCACTTCTAACTCACGCGATAGATATAACGCTGCAGTTTGTCGCAAACCAAACCATGAAAAACTGTACTAAATTTCGACCGCACTGCAAAGTTACTTCTCCGCCCCCCCCCCCCCCCCCC
>CANIID010000300.1 GCA_947467315.1 Betaproteobacteria bacterium
ATGTTCGTGCTCGGCGGCTCGCTCAAGCGTCGCGAGCGGCTGTCGGCGCGGCTGGGCGATATTCTGAGCCAGCTTTATCTGGCCTCGACCGTGCTGAAAAAATTCGCCGACGATGGTTGTCCCGAAGACGATTTGCCGTTGCTGCATTGGGCGATGCGCGACACGTTGAATCGCGCGCAGGAGGCGTTTTACGGCTTGTTCGAGAATCTGCCGAACCGGGTGGTGGCGTGGGGGCTGCGTTGGAGCATCTTTCCGTGGGGCCGTGTATTTGATGCACCAGTCGATACGCTCGGCAGCAAGGTCGTCGGCCTGCTAATGACACCGGGGCCCGCGCGTGATCGCTTGACGCAGGGTATGTGCATACCGCGCGACGAGAATGATCCGGTGACCGTGATTGATCTGGCGTTGATGGCGGTGATCGAGGCGGAGCCCATCGAAGCGAAGATGCGCGCGGCGGCGCGTGCCGGCACGATTGCCGGTGAATTCGCCAGCATGCTGGCGGCGGATGCGCTGGCCAAGGGCGTGATCACGGCGCAGGAAGCCGCTGCCCTTGAGCGCGCGAAATCGCTGCGCCGCAAGGTCATCATGGTGGATGATTTCCCGAAAGATTTTGGCCGCAGCGAGTTGTTTCAAACGACGCAGGCGGTCAGCTTCGAGGCGCTTGATCGTAAGTGAGACGCAAATGAGGCAGTCATGAGCGAGTCTATTTTGTATGCCGTCGCTGACGGCATTGCGACCGTCACCTTCAATCGTCCGCAGGTGATGAATGCGCTGGATCCTGCAACCATTCTTGAATTTCGCGCGGTGAGCGAGCGTGCCGAACAGGACGCGCAGGCGCGCGTGGTGGTGCTGCGCGGCGCCGGACCGGCGTTTCTCGCGGGTGGCGATGTGGCGTCGTTCAAGGCCAATCTGGCGACATTTTCTCGTGATGTCGTCGGCCTCGCGGGCGAATTGCATCGCGGCGTTCTCGCGCTGCGCCGCGCGCCCAAGCCGGTGATCGCCAGCGTACATGGCGCGGTGGCGGGTGCGGGCATGAGCATCATGATGGCGTGCGATTTGGTGATTGCCGCCGAAGGCACGAAATTCAGCATGGCGTACAGCCGCATTGCCACCAGTCCGGACGGCGGCGCGAGCTGGTTTTTGCCGCGCCTGGCGGGTTATCAAAAAGCGATGGAGTTGCTGCTGCTGGCGGAGGCAGTGGATACCACCGCGATGCTATCGATGGGCGCGATCAATCGCGTGGTGGCGGCAGCGGAACTGGAAGCCGCCACGATGAAACTCGCGCAACGTCTGGCGGCAGGGCCGGCCACTGCGTATGCGGAAACCAAGGCGTTGGTAAATTCCCAGCAAAAACATACACTGACGCAACACCTGGATGCCGAGGCGCAGGCGTTTGCGCGCTGCTCGGCACACGCGGATTTTGCCGAGGGCGTGACGGCGTTTGTGGAAAAGCGCAAGGCGGTGTTTAAGCACGACTGACCGATTTTGGCGGCAACCATTTGGCGACGATCATTCTGGAGATGTCATGGCGGGCTTAAAAGGTAAAACGCTGTTCATCACGGGCGCGAGCCGCGGTATCGGCCGCGAAATTGCGCTGCGTTGCGCCCGCGATGGCGCGAATATTGTCGTCACCGCGAAGACCGCCGAGCCGCATGCGTCGTTGCCCGGCACGATACATAGCGTGGCGGCCGAAGTGGACGCCGCCGGCGGCAAAGCGCTGGCGCTGCAACTGGATGTGCGTGACGAAGCCGCGATTGCCGCCGCGGTGAACGAAGCGGTGCGCGTGTTCGGCGGCATTGATATTCTGGTGAACAATGCCAGCGCAATCATGCTTACTGGCACGGCGGCCACGCCAATGCGGCGTTACGATTTGATGCAGGGCGTAAACGCGCGCGGCACGTTCGCGTGTTCGCAGGCGTGTTTGCCGCATCTCGCGGCGTCGGGTGCGGCGGGGCGCAATCCGCACATCCTCACGCTGTCGCCGCCGCTGAACATGAAGCCGCGCTGGTTCAAGGATCATGTTGTCTATACGATGAGCAAGTACGGCATGAGTATGTGTACGCTGGGCCTGGCGGAAGAATTCCGCGTGCAGGGTATCGCAGTGAATTCGCTGTGGCCGCGCACCACCATCGCCACGGCGGCGATTGCGGTGAATTTCCCCGAGGCGATTCTGAAAGCCAGCCGCAAACCGGCGATCATGGCGGATGCGGCGTATGCGATTTTTAACCGCGACAGCCACGCCGCCACCGGCAATTTTTTCATCGACGAAGCCGTGCTGCGCGAAACGGGTATCACGGACTTTGATGGCTATGCTGTAACGCCCGGCGCGAAGTTGTATACTGATCTGTTCCTGGAGTAAAACCAAGACCACCGGTAAAAAAAGCGGAGGCGCCATGTCAAATAATCTGGATCACGTGATTGCAGTCGAAGCCGCGGGCACGCTGGACGGCCTGTTCCGCGAGCGTGTCAAGCGCACGCCTGAAGGCATCGCTTATCGCGACTACAGCCAGCAACACGCGAACTGGCGCGACTACACCTGGGCGCAGATCAATCACCAGGTTGCGCGCTGGCAGGCGGCACTGGAAAAAGACGGCCTGAAAGCGGGCGACCGCGTGGCGGTGATGATGCGCAATTCGCCCGAATGGGTGATATTCGATCAGGCGGCGATGGGCCTGGGCTTGGTGGTGGTGCCGCTGTACACGCAGGACCGCCCGGATAACGTAGCCTACATACTCAACGACTCCGGCTGCAAGGTGGTGTTGTTCGGCACCCAGGCACAGTGGAAAACATTCGCGGATGTGCGCGATCAACTGGCTGGCCTGGTGCGCATACTAATCGTGGAGCCGTTATCCGGCGCGGCAGATGACCCACGGTTGCAAGCGATAGATCAATGGTTGCCCGACAATGGCGGCGAAACCAGACACGTGGCGCGCGATGGCAATGCGCTGGCCACCATCGTGTATACCTCGGGCACCACCGGCAAGCCCAAGGGCGTGATGCTGTCGCACAACAATATACTGACCAACGCGTACGCGGGTTTGCAGTTGCTGACGATACGGCCCGATGATTCGTTCCTGTCGTTCCTGCCGTTGTCGCACACCTTTGAGCGCACCTGCGGTTATTACCTCACCATCATGTGCGGCGCCACGGTGACCTACGCGCGCGGCATTCCCCAGCTCGGCGAAGACTTGCAAACCGTGAAGCCAACGATGCTGATCTCGGTGCCGCGTATCTACGAACGTATCTGGGGCGCCATCCGTGCCAAGCTGGATGAAGGTTCGCCGCTGAAAAAAAAGCTGTTTATGTTGGCGGTGGACGTGGGCTACGCGCGATTCGAGCAGGCGATGGGACGCGCGTCGTGGAAGCCGTCGTTTCTGTTGTGGCCGTTATTGAACAAGCTGGTGGCGAGCAAGGTGCTGGCCCGCTTGGGCGGGCGCATGCGCGCGGCGATGTCGGGCGGCGCCGCGCTGCCGCCGGATATCTCGCGCGTGTTCATCGGCTTGGGGTTGCCGGTATTGCAGGGCTACGGACTGACCGAGACCAGCCCGATGGCCTGCGCGAACAGTCCCTCGGACAATCTGCCCGCCAGCGTGGGCAAGCCCATGCCGGGCGTGCAGGTCAAGATCGGTGACAACAACGCGTTGCTGATCAAGGGGCCCAACATCATGCTGGGTTACTGGAACAACGAGGCCGCGACCAAAGCCATGATCCAGCCCGACGGCTGGTTGAATTCCGGCGACACCGGACGCATCGACGAACAGGGCCATGTCTTCATCACCGGGCGAATCAAGGAAATCATCGTCATGTCCAATGGCGAGAAGCTGCCGCCGGTGGACATGGAAAACGCCATCCTGCGTGATCCGCTGTTTGAACAGGTGATGCTGTTGGGCGAAGCCAAGCCGTACCTTGGTTTGCTGGCGGTGCTCAACGCCGATCACTGGAAAAAACTGACAGCGGAAAAAGGCTGGAAAACGGATGATCCCGCGCTGCTCACCACCAAGGAAGTGGAGACTGCGGTTACCGCGCGCGTGGGCGCGCAGTTGAAAGAGTTCCCCGGCTATGCGCAAGTGCGCCGTGTGTCGCTGTCGCTGGAGCCGTGGACCATGGAGAACGGCTTGCTCACGCCCACGCTCAAATTAAAACGTCCCAAAGTGATGGAAAAATTCGTCGCCGAAATTGACCACATGTATGCCGGACACTGAACAAGCGGTGTGACCATGACCGAGAGCACACTACTGCCCAAAGACAAAGAGCCAACGCTGCGGGTGATTCCGATGCCCGCAGACGCCAATCACACCGGCGATATTTTCGGCGGCTGGATCATGTCGCAGGTAGACTTAGCGGGCAGCGTGCCGGCAATCCGCCTCGCGCGGGGACGGGTAGCGACGATAGCGGTAAATTCGTTCGTGTTCCGGCAGCCGGTGTTCGTGGGCGACGTGGTGAGTTTTTACGCCGAAGTGGTCAAAGTGGGGCGCACTTCGATTACGGTGGATGTGGAGGTGTATTCGCAGCGCCGGCCGGAGAAGGAGCTATGCGTTAAGGTGACCGAGGCCACGCTGACGTATGTGGCGGTGGACGATAACCGCAAGCCGCGTGTTGTATATGCGCCACCGGGGTGATGGGACATTTGTAAAAGAAATGTGAATCGGTCACTTGCTGGTGTCGCCGACGCTACAATAATTGATGCATTTAATGGATGGAGGGTTATATGAAATTTGATAACAAATTCATTAGGTTAGCGGTATTCTCTGCATTGGCCGCAGGTGCGCTTCCAGCGTACGCGGGCGGATTTGGCATAGGCACCCAGAGCGGCAGCGGTACCGGCAATGCCTTCGCGGGCGGCGCAGCGGTGGCGGATGACGCCAGTGTTGTCTGGTCGAATCCGGCGGGCATGACGGCGTTGCCGTCGGGTATGCAAATCACGGGTGCTTTGCACGCGATTAAGCCGTCGTTCAAATTCAGCAACGCGGGGTCGACTGGTGTTTTTGCGGCGCCAGGTACCGGCGATGGTGGCGACGGCGGTGGCTGGGCTTATGTTCCGAACGGTTTTTTGCCATGTCGATTACGCCCAATCTCCGTTTTGGCGTGGCGTTAAACGCGCCCTTTGGCTTGACCACGGATTACGACACGGGCTGGCGTGGCCGCGCCGTCGCGCAGGAGTCGTCGATCAAAACCGTCAATATCAACCCGTCTATTGCTTATAAAGTGAGCGACACGTTTTCCATCGGCGGCGGATTAAACATCCAGAAGATTAATGCCAAGTTGTCCAGCGACTTGGGTGTGTTCGGTCGCGGACTCTTCACGCTGAAGGCCGATGATGTCGGTTACGGATTTAATGTCGGCGCCACCTTTCAACCGGCGGCGGGCACCCGCATCGGGGCGCATTACCGCTCGTCAATCAAGTACAAGCTCGACGGCACCGCAACCTTCAGCACGTTTGCGGCGGGAAACGGTCCGGCAATGGCTGATTTGAAAACGCCCGACAGCGCATCACTCAGCGTTCTGCATCAAGCGACTCCGAATCTGGAAGTCATGGCGGACCTGACATGGACCAAGTGGAGCAATCTGCAGCAACTGGACGCGGTGTACAAAACCGGTGTTCCGTTAACCTCGTTACAGTTTCGCTGGGACGACACCTTGCGCTTCGGCGTGGGCGCCAATTACCGCCTCAATGATCAAACCAAGCTGCGGTTGGGTCTGGCATACGACAAGACGCCGACCAATGATGTAGACCGCACACCCAGATTGCCGGATCAGGATCGCACCTGGCTGGCATTTGGCGTACAGTTCAAGCCGAGCAAGCAGGGCACGCTTGAAATCGCGTACGCGCATGAGTTTGTCAAGAACGCACGGATTTCCGCTACCAGCGTTGCGCCGTTAACTTGTCCGGCGAATTGTCTGTCCGGCACGTTCAAGGACAAAGCCGATATCTTGTCGATACAGTATTCCCACACGTTCTAACCTGAATGTTTCACAAACAATCCGCTCTCAAGCATTTGATGAAATGTGGAATTGAAATCGCAGCATTTCAGAACGACAGGCGTAGTCTACCCTACCCATTAAGTCGGAGGGTGGCGGCAGGTTGGACGGTGATTGGGAGGGATGGGTGG
>CANIID010000301.1 GCA_947467315.1 Betaproteobacteria bacterium
CGAAAACGCTTCGGCAAGACTCACGGGCTTTTCTGTCTCCATCACGGCTCCAAAAAGACAGAAAACTACACAGCTTCGGCAAAAAGTACAAGTCCACAGTCAACGACATAACCTTTTCATTCATATGGCGTTTTGATGCAATTGCCCTGTGTGGATAGGAAGCGACGTGCCGCGGCGATCACTGCGCGGCGGTTTTCGCCGGTTGAAAAGTATGTGAAAAACAACATCGCGCGACCCTCCTGGATGAGTTGCACATGCGGGCAGTTCCGCAGGTGTCACTACAGAATCAACAGGGTCGGGGTTGTTCTTCGGCAGCGTACCGCCTTCGGGGCCACCGGTAGCCGGCGGCATGGCGGATCGCTGTCATGAGCTTTATCGGCGCGCGACGTCCAAAACTTTAGACGGCGGCTCCGCAAATGCCGGGGCAACTCATCGATGTCGCGCATGTTCATCTCCTGTTCATGCATGAACACCCACATGAAGGGTTCACCCACATTCGCTTCAGCGTATGTGATCTTTTCCGAGGGCGCGCCCACATCACTTGAAATTTTCAAGTGTAATCAATCACGTAGCTGCTCGCGGCAGCGCGCAGCGATGATGCTGTGATGTTAAACTTTCGGTTTCCAGCAGCGATTGAGACTTTGATGCAGAAGAAAGCGAAGCCATGACCAAGCGACTCCGGGTAGCGGTGGTGGGCGCAGGTTTCAGCAACAGTCCGGATGGCCGTGAGCGTTGGGCGGTGCGGGCGCATTTGCCGGCGTTGAGAGCCATGCCGGATATCTTTGAGGTGGTGGCGGTATGCACCACGCGCATGGAAACGGCGAATGTCGCTGCACAGCATTTTGGCGTGCCGCATGCCTTTGACAGCGTCGAGCGCATGCTGCGCGAATTGCCGGATATCGATGTGGTGTGTGTCAGCGTGCGTCCGGTATTGCACCATCAGGTGGTGATGGCCGCGCTGCGCGCCGGAAAACATGTCTATTGCGAACAGCCGCTGGGTGTGACGACGGCGCAGGCGCAGGAGATGGCCGAACTGGCGCGCGCGAAAAAACTGAGCACGGTGCTGGGCCACCAGACGCACTACGAGCCCGCGTCATTGCAGATGGCGGAACTGGTGCGCGAAGGCTATGTGGGCCGCCCGCTGACGTTTACTTACACTTATTTCGTGAGCAACCATATCGTGCCGCGTCCTGCACATCGGCAATGGGTATTTCAGGCGGAGATGGGCGGCCATGCGGGATTTCGCAGTGGCCAGTCGCTGGAGCGCGTGTGTTCGGTGCTGGGCGCGGACGTTGAGGAAATTTGCGCCTATCTGGCGGTCAAGGTTCCGGAGCGGGCGAATCTCGATGGCGGTGCGCCCATCCAGAGTGATCAGGTGGATAATCTGGATTACCTGATGGCGATGAGCGGCGGCATTACCGGGACGATGCAGGTGTGCATCGCGGCCTGGTTCGGCACCGGCACGCGCTTTGAAATCTACGGCACGGAAGGCATGCTGATGCTGAGCACTGCGGACAATCCCGACTGGGACAAGTCGAGCGGGCAGGGCGATCCCAGCCGCGGCGCATTGAAGCTCTATGGTTCGCGCGCAGACATCCCGAAGATGCTGCGCGAAGCCGTCGCGCCGGAACGCGTGCAGCGCCAGTTCAAGGCATTGCCGATCGCGGATCATCATTTTCGGGTGAAGGGTATCGACCATGGCCGAGGCACGTTCCTGGTCGCGCAAATGTGGCACGCGTTTGCTGAAGCGATACACACCGGTGTGGACTGCGCGCCGAGTTTTCGCGACAAGCTGAAAATTCATTATGTGTGGGATGCGGTGGACGAGTCGGTGCGCGGCAGACGCTGGGCGAAGGTGGACTACACGAATTTGGAGAAGGCATAGTGTTTACGCGATGGTGCTTGGCCGGACTGCTCGGCGCGTGCGCGGCGGGGGTTTATGCGGCACAACCCGCGACCGGCAAAGGCGGCGTTTATCCGGATCGCCCGATACGACTCATCGTGCCCAACGGCGCGGGCGGTTCCACCGATCTCGTGGCGCGTGTGCTGGCGCAAAAAATGTCGGCGAGCCTCGGCCAGCAAATCGTTGTGGATAACCGCGGCGGCGCGGGCGGCGTGATCGGCACTGAAATGGTGGCGCGCGCCGCGCCGGATGGTTACACCTTGCTGACCGGCACCGTCGGCAATCTTGCGATCAGTCCGCACCTGCATGCGAAACTCGGCTACGACGCCATCGCTGATTTCGCCCCGATTTCGCAGATTTCGGCGGCGGCCTACATGATGCTGGTGAGTGTGGCGTTGCCGGTAAAGTCGATGCGTGACTTCACCGTGCTGGCGCAGTCGAGGCCGGGTAAGATTTTTTATGCATCAGCCGGGGTGGGCACGGGCTCGCATCTCGCGACGGAATTGTTTCTCTCGGTGGCGGGCATCAAGGTCGGTCATGTGCCGTACAAAAGCGGCGGCGCCATGATCACGTCGGTGATGGCGGATGAAACGCAATTGACGCTGGGCGGCATTCCAGTGTCGCTGCCGCAGATCCGGGCTGGCCGCGTCAAGGCGCTGGCGGTCACCACGGCGCGCCGCGTCGCGGTAGCGCCTGACGTGCCGACGCTGGTGGATGCGGGTTATCCCGCTGCGGTGGCGACCACCTGGACCGGTATGCTGGCGCCCGCGGGAACACCGCGAGCCATTGTCGCTCGATTGAATGCGGAAGTCGTCAAAGCATTGCAGTTGCAAGACGTCAGAAGCAAACTGGAAGAAGCGGGTGCGGAGGCCGTCGGTGACGCGCCTGCGGCATTCAGCGCGCACCTGCGCAGTGAGTTCGAAAAGTGGGGCAAGCTGGTGCGCGCGACCGGTGCGAAGGCGGATTGATATTATTTCGCCATGTGCGGCCGCTACGTAACCCCCGATCAGTCAGCCATCGAGCGCCACTACCATCTGGGCCGCGGCGAGAATAATCCTTATTCGCCTTCGCCTTTTACCGCACGCTACAACGTCACGCCGCAACAGGGTAATCCGCGCGCGTATGTGCCGGTCATCCGCCACGGCGCGGATGGCAATCCCGAACTGGTGACCCTGCAGTGGTGGCTGCTGCCGTACTGGTCGAAGGAGTCTCGCATCAAGTTCAGCACCTTCAACGCGCGCACCGACAAGGTATCGAGTGCAGCGAGTTACCGTGTGCCGTTTCGCAAGCGCCGATGTTTGATCCCCGCATTGGGCTGGTTCGAGTGGCAGGCGACAGCGCAGGGCAAGGTGAAGTGGTGGATGCATCGGCCGGATCGCGGCATGGTGAATTTCGCCGGGCTGTGGGATCGCTGGCATCGTGGCGATGAGGTGATCGAGTCCTGCACCATCATCGTCGGCGATGCGAATTCGGCAATGAAGGCCGTACATGACCGTATGCCGGTAATCATCGAACCAAAAGACGAAGCGTTTTGGCTGGATACCCAAATCGACTATGCGCCCGCGCTGGAGGCATTGTTGAAACCGCCATCCGATGATGCCATCACCGCGTATGCGGTGCGCAGTGACAAACGGCCCAGCGATGACGATGCAACGCTGATTGAGCCGCTGGAGCATCCCGCATCGGATATTGCGAAATAAATATAAGTTATTGTTTTTAAACAAATTATTGTATATTCGCTATCGCGCGTGACACTTGCCGGGGCGAACCGATTAGCGCAACTCAAACACGATCTTGCCGCGCAGACGACCGCTTTCCAGCAGGCGATGGGCTTCCACCGATTCCGCAAGTTTCATCAGCGTGATCTGCGGCGATTTAACCGCGCCGGATACGGCGAGTTCCGCGATACGTTCCAGGTGCCTGCGGTCACGCTTGACGATGGGCCGCAGTATCGTCACATCCGCACGCACGCCTTCGGCGTCCTTGGTGCTGGCGGCAATGATCACCAGACGGCCACCCGGTTTCAGCACCGACAGTGAACGGCGCTGAACGTCGCCGCCGATCGAATCGAGCACGACGTCGCACACGGGCCCGATGCGTGTGAAATCGTCGACGTGGTAATCGATGGCTTCGTGCGCGCCGAGGCGTTTCACGTACTCGTGGTTGTGCGCGCTCGCGGTGGTGATCACACGCGCGCCGCGGTGGCGGGCGTATTGCACCGCGTAACTGCCGATGCCGCCGGCGCCGCCATGGATGAGTACGGTTTCACCCTTCGCGACGGCGCCTGCATCCTCCATCGAGTACAACGCAGTGAGGCCGGTGAGCGCCTGCGCAACGGCATCGACGTGCGACAGCGCCGCGGGTTTCATTGCGGCGATGGTCGCGTCGACGGCGATGGTTTCCGCAGCGGTGCCCTCCACGCCGAGCGGCAGGACACCGAACACCGCATCGCCCGGTTTGAACGCAGTCACACCGGCGCCGACCGCGCGCACGACACCCGAGAAGTCGCGCCCCATGGTGTGTGGAAAGCCGGCTGTCAGAAACTCCGGGCGCAGGCCCTTGCGGACTTTCACCTCGCCCGGATTGGCGCTCGCCGCGTAGACATCCACCAGCAGTTGGCCGGGGCCCGCGACCGGTTCCGCGATGTCACGGTACTGCAGTACCTCGGGGCCGCCATGTTGATCCATCTGGACTGCTTTCACTGCGTTTCCTTTTCAGTCTGCGCGCACGCCGGCTTCGCGTATGAGTTTGCCGAATAATGTCATCTCGCGCCGCACCGCCGCTGCCAGTTGCTCCGGCCGGCTGCCGATGCTTTCGACGCCGGTTGCGAGGAACTTCTCGCGGATGTCGGGAAGGGCAAGCTGCTTCGTGAACTCCTGCTGTAGCCGGTCGATGACAGCCAGCGGCGTGCGCGCGGGGGCGAAGACGCCGTTGATGGTTGCAAGCTCGTAGCCGGCCAGGCCCGCAGCGGCGACGGTGGGCACGCCGGGAAACAGCGGCGTCGGCTGCGCGGTGGTCACGGCCAGTGCGCGCAGGCGGCCGGATTTCACGTGTGGCGCGGCGCCGCCGGCATTGGGAAACATCAACTGCATCTGTCCGCCGATGGTGTCGGTCAGTGCGAGCCCGGCGCCCTTGTAATTGATGCGCACGATGTTGACACGCGCCATCTGCTTGAACAGTTCAGCAGCCAGATGCGGCATCGACCCCGTGGTGCCCGACGCGTAGTTGAGTTCCCCCGGCCGGGCCTTCGCCAGTGCCACCAGTTCTGGTATCGATTTCACCGGTAGCGACGGATGAACGACAACGAGATTGGGTGAACTTGCCGCCAGCGTGATGGGCGCGAAATCTTGCACCGGATCCCAGGGCACGTTGTTCTGCAGGTACGGGGCCAGCCAGAAGGAGCTTCCCGTCACCAGCAGCGTGTGTCCATCGGCGGGCGCTTTTGCCACGATCTCACCGAGGATGATGCCGCTGGGCCGGTTCTCCACGATCACCTGCTGGCCTAGGGCGTGCGTGAGCCCCTGCGCCAGCAGCCGCGACGCGAAGTCGCCATTGCTGCCGGTACCGCCAGTCACGATACGCACCACCTTGCTGGGGAACGCTTGCCCTTGCGCCAGACCGGCGGACATGACGAGGCACGCCGCCGAAATGACCCACGATGGAACCTTTAAAGTGCCTAACACGGTGAAATCCATGTGCTCTTGATGAGTTGTGAATTTTAGCGGCAATCGCAGGCGAGCGCGATGGCGTGCGTGGAGGCGACGGATGAACGCAGCGGCCCGCCGTTGTCCGGTTGACGCTGGCGCGCGGTATGCGGTTTAATGCGCCGTGTCTCGCAGGGCATCCGGCAGCGTCTTCGCCGCCGGAATTTCAGTCAGAAACAAATTTATGTCGCAGGAAAACGCCATTCAATCCAGCAAGGGCCTGACCAAGGTCGGCAAGTACGATGTGATCAGCGTGTTAGGCGAAGGCGCCACCAGTACGGTGTATTTGTGCCGTGACTCGTTTTTGAATCGTGATGTGGCGGTCAAGGTGGTCGCGCAAAGCGCGCTGAAGGATCTGGGCAGCGGCAAGCTGATGCAACGCTTGTTTACCACCGAAGCGTCGCTTGCCGGCAAGCTGGTTCATCCGCACATCGTGCAGATTTTTGATGCGGCCGCCGACGACGATCACGCCTATATCGTGATGGAATATGTCGAA
>CANIID010000302.1 GCA_947467315.1 Betaproteobacteria bacterium
AGATCGCCATCAACGAATATATCGCCTTGCACAACGCGAACCCCAAACCTTTCATCTGGACCGCTAAGGCAACTGACATTCTTGCCAAAGTCACCCGTGCCCGGGCGGCCTTAAATAAGCGCACTTCTATTTGACGCACTACACTAGGTCGGTCCGCCAATGGCTGGTTGGAGTGGAAAACGGAGGCTGGTCAAACCTTAGACGGCGCTAAGCGACAATCTGTAATAGTCGCGGACTGAGATTTGCAATAGGGGCAGTGCGGGTGGGCTGGGAAGCCCAATATCGCCGCCCCATCCAACGCGGGTACCGTGAGAGCAACGAAGAATGCACGACGCCACGCCACTCAAACACCCTCACTCAACCCGCGCCCCTGTCGCCCTGACTATCTTTCCCCACTTCGCGATTTCGCTAACGAGGAAGGCGCGCATTTCTTCCGGCGTGGCGGTGCGCGGTTCCGCGCCGTGATGGGCAATGCGATTTTTGAATTCTGCGGATTCCGCTACGCGCGTCAATGCGGAGCCAAGTTTTCGGATGATGTCATCGGACGTCGCAGCGGGCGCCAGATAGCCGAACCAGTTCACCAGGTCGTAATTCGGGTAGCCGGATTCCGCGATGGTCGGCACCTGCTGCAGTAGCGGCGAGCGTTTCCGCGAGGTCACCGCGAGCGCGCGCATTTTTCCCGCCTGCACATGCCCGATCACGGGCGACAGGTTGACGAACAGCACCGGTACGCGGCCGTTGATCGCGTCGGTGAGTGCCGCGCCGCTGCCGCGGTACGGCACGTGGTTTAATTTGACGCCAGCCGTCATTTGCAGCGACTCCATCGCCAGATGATTTGCGGCGCCGTTGCCGGTGGACCCGTAGGCCACCTGGCTCGCGTGCGATTTTACAAACGAGACAAAGGTATTCACGTTCGTGGCCGGCAGCGACGGATGCACCACGAGGAAAAATTGTTCTTCCGCGGCCATCGCCACCGGCGCAAAATCCTTTTGCAAGTCATAGCTTAGTTTCTTGTAAAGGCTGGGCGCTATCGCGTGCGGCGCCGACACCAGAAATATCGTGTAACCGTCGGGCGGCGAGCGTGCGGCGATTTCAGCGCCGATGTTGGCGCCCGCGCCCGGTCGATTTTCAATCACGATGGGCTGACCGAGATGCTCGGACAGCCGCGGCGTCATCAAACGAACCAGCACATCCGACGCGCCGCCCGCCGCATTGGCAATAATGATTTTCACCGGCTTTGCGGGGTAATCGGCGGCGTGTAAAGTTTGCACGCCACACAACGCAACACCGGCCAGGGTGTACAGCAGTAAGCCGCGCAACATCGTATTACTCAACTGCCCGGCGCGCGATCAATGCGCCGCCGCGTGCAGACACCCGCGCGCATGTTTCGCGCTGTCGTCGGCATGCGGCTGAAAATGCGGGCGGTCGCCCTCGGTCATGGTTTTATGCATGATGCGCCGCGCCGTGGGATCGAAAGCGTCGCGATGATGCATGGTGCAACGGTTATCCCATACCAGGATATCGCCCACGCGCCACTGGTGATGCCATTGCAGCGACGTTTGTTCCGCATGCGCCCACAGCGCATTGAGCAACTGCTCGGATTCATCAACCGAAACGCCATTTATGTAGGCGAAATTGCGCCGCCCGAGATACAGGCAATTGCGGCCCGTTTCGGTGTGGGTGCGCACAATCGGGTGAACCGGGCCAGGGGAAACGCGCACATCGGTCACTTCCTGATAGCCGCGACGCAACATGCCGGCGCTGTTGTAGCTGGCATCCTGCTTCATGGTCAGCCCGCTTATGCGCTCGCGCAGATCGCGCGGCAGTGTTTCGTACGCGAGATACATATTGATGAACCCGGTATCGCCACTACCGTCAGCGGGTATCTCAAGGGAATGCAGCAGCGTTGCCGCATACGGCACTTCTTCGAATGAAAAGTCGGTATGCCACATGGCCTCGCCATCGCCGAGCGTGCCGATCGGCACGCCATTCTCGATCACGTTGGATACCACGTTGACGTGCGGATGTTGAAACGTCTTGACGTTGCCGTGCAACTGATGTCCTGCCACTGGATGCGAGAGCTTGCCGAAGCGCTGCGCAAAGGCGACCAGTTCGTCATCAGTCAGCGACTGGCCGCGAAACAGCAATACCAGGTGATCCAACCACGCCTGCTTTGTCACCTGCGTTTGCCGCTCATCCAGCGCGCGCACATCGCCGCAAATAATTTCCGCCCCCAGCGCGGCGGGTATTGGTTTGATGGTCACGCCAGCGGCGCCTGCGCTTTGAACTGCAACGGTCTGTTGCGTGGATGTGATTGCCATGTTCTTGATCTCCTGCTTTCTATTCGGTGAATGCTATCGTGTTCTGAATATATATCGAACCCGGCTCCGTGCTCCATGCATGCAGCACAACAGCAGTTACTCCGCCTTCGCGCCGGCGTCCTTCAGCACTTTCGCCCACTTCGCCATCTGCTGTTTGATGAACGCGCCGAATTCTTCCGGCGTATTGCCCACGGGTTCGAAATCGATCACCGCGAGCCGTTCCTTTACTTCGGCAATTTGCAGTATGCGTGCCAGCTCGCTGTGCAATTTCGCAATGATGGGTTTGGGCGTGCCCCATGGGGCGACCAGGCCTGTCCAGCCGCTGACTTCGTAACCGGGCAGGTTGGCCGCTTCGGCGACGGTGGGCAAATCGGGAAATGATGCGGAGCGTTTTTTGCCCGTCATCGCCAGCGCGCGAAAGCGCCCGGCCTTGACGTGCGCCAGGGTCGCCGACGCGGAGTAGAACGCCACGCTGGTTTCGCCGCCGACGGTGCCGGTAATGGCGGCCGCCGTGCTCTTGTAGGGCACGTGAACGATCTGCGTGCCGGTCATACTTTTTAATAACTCCGCGCAAAGATAGGCGCCACCGCCCACGCCGTTGGAGGCGTAATTGATTTGCCCCGGCTTTGACTTGGCCAGCGCGATCAGGTCATTCACCGATTTTACCGGTAGCGCCGGATGAACATTCAGCAGAAACGGATATTCAATCAACAGCGATACTGGCACGAAATCCTTCATGATGTCGTAGGGCAGTTTTTTGTGCAGGCTGGGGCTCACACTATGGCTGATGGTGACGACCATTAGCGTATAGCCATCCGGTGCCGCCCGTGCCGCGAGCTCTGCGCCGACGATGCCGCTGGCGCCCGCGCGGTTGTCGACCACTACCTGCTGCAAAATCGATTCCGCGAGTTTGGTACTCAGTATCCGCGCGCCGATGTCGGTGCCGGCGCCCGCAGCCATCGGCACCAGCAAGCGTATCGGGCGATTGGGATACGTTGCTTGCGGCTGCGCTGAAACCGTTGCTATGCACGCAAACGCAGCGAGCGCCACAGTTGCCCAACGCGTGATGGATGTGATCTCAACGGCCATAACGGTTTTCTCCCATTCAGTGCAAAGCATTGCGGCGCGGCATTGCTCGCGAATGCTCAGGCAGCAGATCGGCAGTATGCAAAGCGCTCGGGCGTAACGCAAGCCCAGCTCCGAACGCCACCGTTTCGCGGGGATTGTGCTAGTCTTTCCGACGGATTGAGACAGGGGCGAGACATGATCCACATCAAGAGTGGAAGCGAAGCGTTGGACGGGTTTTACGTCAAGGAGTATCCGCAGTTCAACAACAAGAAACACTGGTGCTCGGATATTTTCGGCCCGCGATATTCTTATGCCAAAGCGCCGGGACCACAGGCGCTGATGGTGGACATGGAGCCCGGCGAAGTGGTGCGGCCGCATTTTCATGGCACGGCGCAGTTCCAGCTTTTTCCCGCCGGCGCAGGCACCATCGGCCGCAAGAATGATCCCATTCAATCGCTGATGGTGCAGTTTAAAGACCGCCATACCGCTTATGGCCCTCTGGTCGCAGGGCCCAATGGACTGACGTTTATTTCGCTGCGCGTGTTTACCGGCGTATCCGCGCCGGTGTATCTGGAAGATCCGGATTTTCGCGACAAGTTAAAACCCAGCAAACGGCGCAACTGGCTGTCGCCGCGCGTGGAACTCTCCACCGTATCCATCCTGCGCCATCGTGAGCAACCGAAGTGGGAGCCGCTGTGGGACCCGGCCACCATCGATGATGAAATGAACGCGCAGGTGTTGCGTCTGGGTGCCGGACAAACCGTAGCGGGGCCGGACCCGAAACGCGCCGCCGGCTACTATGTGTTTGTGATCAACGGCAGCATGCTGTACCAGGGCCAGGATCTATCGCCGTGGTCAGTAGCCGTGGTCGAGCCCACCGAGGCGGCGTTCGATATCACGGCAGGCACCAAGGGCTTGGAAGCGCTGGTGCTGGAATTCCCGCTCGACTACGAATAGCTTGTGCGTCAACGCAGGTAGCGCCATCATGCGCGCCTCGCGGCAGTGTTTATACGCCGCGCACCATCTTTCTCACCATCACGATCACACCCATGCCATTACTGACACGCCCCGACGGGGCCCATCTCCACTACACTATCGACGACTACACCGACCCTTGGTCGAAACCCGAAACCGTGCTATTCGTACACGGCCTCGCGGAATCCGGCGAGGCGTGGCGCGCGTGGGTGCCGTATTTCGCGCGGCGTTATCGCGTGGTGCGCGTGGATTTGCGCGGCTTTGGCCAATCGACGCCGATGCCTGCGGATTACGCATGGCGCATGAACGAATTACTCGCCGATCTCGCCGCACTGATTCAACACCTCGGCTGCGAACGCGTGCATTTGATCGGCGCGAAAAGCGGCGGCTCGATGGCGCTCAAGTTCGCCGCGGATTATCCGCAGCTCGTGCAAACGCTGGTGGGTGTCACACCGCCGGTGGCCGGAGCGAGTGCGGTGCCCAAATGGCTGGCGCGTATCGAATCACACGGCGTGCTCGACTGGGCGCGCCACACCATGCAAGGCCGGCTCGGCAGCAAGGTCAGCGCTGCTGAAGTCGATTGGTGGGTGAACAACATACAAGGCAAGACCCCGCTCACCACGCTGCAAAGTTATCTGCGCTGGGTGCCGGGCCTCGACATCGCCAACGAGGTGGCAAAGATCAAAGCACCCACACTGATCCTCACCACCACCGGCAGCGGCCTGCGCACAATTGATAGCGTAAAGGCATGGCAGCAGCGCATACTGCAATCACAACTGGTCATACTCGAAGGTGATGCATGGCACGCGGCAGGCGCTTACCCAGATCGTTGCGCGCAGGCGGCAGTGAAATTCATCGCCACAGTCAATAACAATAATATCGTTTAAAAACAATTACTTATGAAATTCTCTCTTGGCGCACTCGGCCTGCTGTTTTGCGTCACCGCACAAGCACAATCGTACCCCACCAAACCGATCCGCCTGATCGTGCCGTTCCCCGCCGGCGGCCCCACCGATGTCACGTCGCGCATCATCAGTCCGAAAGTCAGCGAAGCGCTGGGACAAAACATTATTATCGAAAATCGCGGCGGCGCGTCCAGCATTATCGGCTCTGATCTTGTCGCCAAAGCACCGCCCGATGGTTACACACTGCTGATCTGCACCGTCACCAATGCGATCAACGTCAGCCTGATTCCGAAAATTCCGTACGACATGGCGCGTGACTTCGAACCCATCGCGCAATTGTTCATCACCACCAGCATCCTCACCGCGCATCCGTCGCTGCCGGTGAAATCAGTGAAGGAATTGATCGCACTGGCGAAGGCACGCCCCGCGCAACTCACCTACGGCTCCGCGGGCAACGGCTCGCCTTCGCATCTCGCTGGCGAGTTGCTGAAAACCATGACCGGCATCACGCTACTGCATGTGCCCTACAAAGGCGGCGGGCCGGCGGCGGTCGAACAGGTCGCGGGGCAAGTTCAACTCGCATTCCTCAGCGCGCCTGCCGTGGTGCCGTTCATCAAGACCGGCCGGCTGCGCGCGCTGGCCGTGACCAATGCCAAGCGTTCGATTGTCCTGCCGGAGCTACCGACGATTGCCGAAACGGGATTGCCCGGCTACGAATCCGAAGGCTGGAGCGGCATTTTCGCGCCTGCCAAAACACCCGCTGCTATCGTGCAACGGCTCCACAACGAAT
>CANIID010000303.1 GCA_947467315.1 Betaproteobacteria bacterium
GCCATGTGATACGGCGAGGCATTGAGCACCAATAACATTTGCGCGCCTGCCTGCTTGGCCGCCATGGCGGCGGGCTGTTCCCACACGTCCTCGCAAATGTTCAGGCCAAAACGCACGCCTTCGTGCTCAAACACGCACGGCGCCGTGTCGGAATCAAAGTAGCGTTTTTCATCGAACTCTTTGTAATTCGGCAGCTCCCGCTTGTGATAGGTAGCGATGATTTTGCCGTCACGCAATACCGACGCCGCGTTGTAGCGCTTGCCGTTCAGCCGCTGCGGATGCCCGACCACCAGCGTGATGCCCACCGTTTTACGCGCCAACTCGGCAAGCGCCATGGCGCACGCATCGCAAAAATCGTTACGCAGCAGTAAATCTTCCGGCGAATAGCCGCAGATCGACAGTTCAGTGGTTAGCAGGAGGGAGGCGCCGCCAGAGCGCGCGCGCTCGGCCGCATCGGCGATTTTCGCGGCATTGCCGTCCATATCGCCCACGGTGTAATTCAGTTGTGCCATCGCAATTTTCATGCCGCTAATATATCATCGACCGAGTATTTTTTCGCTCTAGCGACGCTTCGGAGTCCAAATTTGCATTGCCGCCACCAACGATTCCGCCGCAATCCCATATTCCCATTCCCATTCCCATATGACCGTTGAGATCGTTTCGTCACTGGCAGATGTGGATCCGCGACAATGGAATCAGCTCGCCGGCGGCAATCCGTTCCTGCGCCACGAGTTTCTGCATGCGCTGCACGAATCCGGCTGTGCGAGCGAACAAACCGGCTGGGCGCCGCGCTACCTGGCGGCGTTCGATGACAGCGACGCTAAACGTCTGACCGGCGCGATGCCGCTGTATGTCAAATCACACTCGCGCGGCGAGTATGTGTTTGACTGGGCTTGGGCCGACGCTTATCAGCGTCATGGGCTGGAATATTATCCCAAGCTGTTGTCTGCGATACCATTCACGCCGGTCACCGGGCCGCGCATCCTGGCTGAGTCCGACGCTGTGGCTGAATCGCTCGCGGCGCACGCGCTTGACGTGGCGCGAGACAGCAATGCCTCGTCGCTGCATTGCCTGTTTCCCATTACGAATCAGGCGACACTGCTCGCCGGCAAAGGCATGATGCTGCGTCACGGCGTGCAGTTTCACTGGGTCAACCCCGGCGACGGCGTGACGGACTTCGATCAGTACCTCGCATTGATGAATCACACCAAGCGCAAAAAAATCAAACAGGAACGCCGCCGTGTGCGCGAAGCCGGCATCACGTTTCGCTGGCTCGAGGGAAGCGCGATTACCGAAGACGACTGGGCTTTTTTCACCCGTTGCTATACGCGCACCTATCGCGAACATCACAACACGCCTTATCTCAACCTGGATTTCTTCCAGCGCATCGGCCGAAGCATGCCCGAAAATCTGCTGTTAATCGTTGCCGAGCGCGAAGGCCACGCCATTGCCGCGTCGTTCAACGTGCATAACGGCAGTCACTTGTATGGGCGCTATTGGGGCGCCCTTGAACATCACCCGATGCTGCATTTCGAGGCTTGCTACTACCAGGTGATCGAATACTGCATCGCGCGTGGCATTGCAGTGTTCGAGGGCGGCGCGCAGGGTGAGCACAAAATGGCGCGTGGCCTGATGCCGGTGCAAACCGTATCGGCACACTGGCTCGCGCAGCCGCAGTTTTCGACGGCTGTCGAAACCTTTCTCGCGCGCGAGAAAAAAGGCGTCGAACATTACCTCGACGAGTTGCGCGAACACACGCCGTTCAGCGCTGCCCCCCCGCCTTAGACTCACAAAATATCGTTTAAAAACATATTCTTACGTGAACAACGGCATCGCGGCTGGAAGCACTCGCCACCACTGACGCGCCATACGTGATTCTTGATGTGAAACGCGTTAACGAAAGGGACAGCTCCGGCGCACGCGTAATTCTGCAGGGGCATCACCGCCTGCTGGAATCCGGCAAGCGGTTATTGCTGGGTGGCGCAGACGACCGCATGGAAGTCGCGGGCATGCTGCGCGATACCCGCTCCGCAACGGTGGAAGCCGATACGGATATCGTATGTCACGTGCTGTCACGCGACAGCTTTTGACACTTAAGTGCGGGTCACCCCACGCTCGCCATCAAGCTGATGACCAATCCCGGACGCCAGCTCAGCGGCCGGCTGCGCCGGGCCAACCGCACCATCTATCAACTGGAAAGCTGATCCCAGGATCGGCGGGCGCTCGGGCGTCGCGTGCGGTATAGTAGTAGCCACTGAAAGCAGGGTCATTCATGAAATTTTGCAGCAACTGCGGCGCCGCCGTCACACAAAAAATCCCCGCGGGCGATTCGCTGCCGCGCTATGTGTGCGACGCCTGCAATACCATTCACTATCAAAACCCGCGCATGGTCGTGGGCTGCATTCCTGAATGGGAAGACAAGGTGCTTTTGTGCCGGCGCGCTATCGAGCCGCGTCATGGCCTGTGGACGGTGCCCGCCGGTTACATGGAAAACGGCGAAACGCTGGCAGCTGGCGCCGAGCGCGAAACACTGGAAGAAGCCTGCGCGCGCGTGGAAATCGGCGCACTGTATGCCGTCTACAACATTCCGCATGTGAACCAGGTGTATCTCCTGTTTCGCGCGAAGCTGCTCGATCTGGACTTCAAGCCCGGCGATGAAACACTGGAAACGCGGCTGGTTTCCGAAGCCGACGTGCCGTGGGATCAGATCGCCTTCGCCACGGTGCGCAATACGTTGACGCATTTTTTTGCCGATCGTGCGCGCAAGCTGTTTGGGTTTCACATGGGCACGATCGAACGACCGCCCACGCGCCAATAAATTATTTACCCAATAAAAACAAATAGTTACGCTACACCGCCCGCAACGCATCCACGATATTCAGCCTCGCAGCACGAAACGCCGGCAGGAATCCGCCGATAAAGCCCATCGCCATCGCGAACAGCAGGGTTTTGATTGCGATGTCGGGCGTGAGGATAAAACGAAACGATAAATCGGCGAAGGTCTGAAAGTTAATCGTCGAGAATGACGCGAACTGCATCAGCGACGCCAGTGACAAACCCGCCACGCCGCCCACCGCGCCCAGCAGCAGCGCTTCGCCGAGAAACGCCCACAGCACCGCACCCCGGCGAAAACCCAGCGCACGCAGGGTGCCGATCTCGCCGACGCGGCTGGCCACCGACGCATACAGGGTTATCATCGCGCCGATCATCGCACCGATGGAAAAAATCACCGACAACGTCAGGCCCAACACATTGATGAACGTGGACAGTGCCCTGGACTGATCGCTGTAGAACGTCTGCTCGTGTTTCATTTCCTGCGCGAGGCGCGGGTCTTCGCCCACCTCGGAGCGAAAGGTATCGAACCGGCCGCTATCCGCCAGCCGCGCGACCATCGACGAATAGGCATTGCGCCGGAACGCCTGCATCAGTTGTTCGACATCACCCCACACTTCGGAGTCAAAGCCGCTGCCGCCCGCGTCGAACACGCCCACCACCGTCCAGTCGCGCTGCGCGAAAGACAGGTGCTGGCCGATGCCGGTGTTGGCGAAACGCGCGGCGATGCTGGCGCCGACAATAATCTCCGAGGTGCCGGGCCGGAACAGGCGCCCCTCGCGAATTTTCACCTGCGGGCGCAGCACAAAGCCCATGTCCGACGCGCCGCGTATCACCACGTTGGAAGGCTTATTGTCACCGGCTCGCAGCAGCGATATCAGTACCACGGCCTCTTTCGATACCATGCGCTGGCCTTGCGCGCCGGATGCTAACGTTGCTATCGCCGGATGCATTTCAATAATGCCGGCCTGATCGCGCGCGATGCCGCTTTGGATTTCGTTCTCCGCGCCCTTGCGAATTATCACCACGTTGTCCAACTCGCCGGTAGTGACGAGCGTACGCTTTAACCCTTCGTCCAGCATCAGCACGGTGGCGAACACAAACACCACCAGCGCCAGCCCGCCTGCCGTCAGCGCGGTAGTCAGGCGGCGCGACCACAGATTGCGCGCGATATAGTTAAGCGGAATCGCCATGGCGCAAGTCACTCTGACTCAGCACGCTACCCGACCGCGCGCAAACCATCGACGATACGCACGCGCGAGGCCTGCACCGCCGGCACAACAGCGGCCGCCACACCCACCGCCAGCGCGCACAACGCCTGCGCGATCACCGTGGTTTGCGACACCGCGAAGATCGGGAATATGCCGCCCGCCGCCTGCTTGAACGCCGCAGCCGCGTAAGGCGTCAGCCACAGGCCCGCGCCCCCGCCCGCCACACAAATCGCCAGCGACTCGCCGAAAATCAGCAACGCCACGAAACCCGGCCCGAATCCCAGCGCTTTCAGAGTGGCGTGTTCGGCGGTGCGTTCGCGCGCGCTCATCGCCATGGTGTTGGCCATCACCGCCACAATGATGAGTATCACCACGTAGGAAACCAGCCGGATCGCGGCGATGATTTCATTCGACATCGACACAAACGACAACTGAAACGCCTGCTCCGTTTCGGTCAGCGTTTCGGCCACGGAATTCTGAAACTGGGCATCCACCGCGCGCGCAATCTCGGCGGCGCGCTCCGGCGCGTCGATGCCGACGATGTACACCCCCACTTGATCGGCGCGGCGGCCCGGGCGCTGGCGCAACCACTCATTGAGATATTCCCATTGAAACAACATCTGGCGCGTAATCTTGGATTCGTCGGCCCCATCGAAAATGCCGCGCACCACGAATTGCCAGTCGCCAGGGTAAATGGAACCGCGCAGCGGAATCACGTCGCCGACCTTGAAGCCGTATTGATCCGCCAGTTGGCGGCCCACCAGCGCGCCCTTGCGGTCGCGCGCCCACGCCTGGCGCTCGGCGTCCGGCAGGATAAACTCGCCATACAAATCCAGATAATTCGTGCTCACCGCGAACTGCGGAAAGAAGTTTTTCGGCTCTTTGTAAATACCGCCAAACCACGTGGAGCGCGCCACCGTCGACACGCCCTCAACCGCGCGTATGCGCGATTCGTAACTCACCGGCAACTGAAACACCAGTGAAATAGCGCTGCGCGTAATCAGCCGTGTTTTCGAGGCGGCGTCCGCCCCGGCGTACCAGGCATCGACCACCGTCTGCAACAAGCCATACGCCAGCACCGCGACCAGCAGGCCGAACACGGTCAGCCCGGTGCGTATCTTGTGACGCAAGGCGTTTCTGAGTATCAGTTTTAGCGCGTGCATGCCATGACGGAGGTGTTAGGTAACCGAGGGTTCCAACAGCAACTCGCCTTTTTCAAGATGGATCAATCGCCGCGCCGTCTTGGCCGCGTGCGCGTCGTGCGTGACCATGATGATGGTGGTGCCGAGTTCCGCGTTCAGGCGTTGCAGCATCGCCAGAATATCCGCCGCCGATTGGCGATCCAGGTCGCCGGTGGGTTCGTCGGCCACGATCAGCACGGGATCGGCGATGACGGCTCGCGCAATCGCCACCCGCTGCTGCTGCCCGCCGGAAAGCTCGGACGGGTAATGATCCATGCGGTCGGACAAGCCCACCATCGACAGCGTGAGTTCCACCCGTTCGCGGCGTTCGGCGCTCGACAGGTTCGTCAGCGTCAGCGGCAGTTCGACGTTCTCATAGGCACTTAACACCGGCATCAGGTTGTAGAACTGAAAAATAAATCCGACATTGCGCGAACGCCAATCCGCCAGCTCACCCTCGGTCAGCGTCGCTATATCCAGACCGCCCACCCGCAGCAGACCGTGATCTGGCTTGTCGATACCGGCAATCAGATTCAGCAGCGTGCTTTTGCCGGACCCTGACGGCCCCATCAACGCGGTGAATTCGCCGCGCGCGATCTCCAGCGTGATATCGGTCAGCACCGGCACGACCTGCCCGCCGCGGTGATACGCTTTGGCGAGATGGCGTATCTCGACCACCGGCTGCGCGCGGGCGGCGACGGGGTTGTCCGGCACCGGCGCGC
>CANIID010000304.1 GCA_947467315.1 Betaproteobacteria bacterium
ATCGCGCATCGCCGCACCCCAGATGTTGTACTGATTTTTCACCCAGGCATCCAGCCATTCGGGCGTGGAACCCTCTCCCGCAAACGCCTGCTGGTCGAGTTGCGCGCGGATATCGGCGCGCTTGAGTATGGTGTTGATTTCACGATTGAGCCGCTCCACCACTGCCTTGGGTGTACGCGCCGGCGCAAACACACCGCACCACGGCGTGATCGAGAATTTCGGCAGGCCTGCTTCGGCTACCGTTGGCACATTCGGCAGCAACGGGCTGCGCTGATTCAGCGCCAGGGCAATCGGGCGTATACGTCCATCGCGCAAATGTGCGGCGACCGTGGAATACGACGTCACCATCACCTGCACCTGGCCTGAAATCAGATCGACGACTGCCGGCGGTTCGCTTTTGTACGGCACATGCACCATCTTCGCGCCCGCCAGCGAATTCAGCATCGCCATCATCACGATACTGCTGGTGTTGCCGCTGGCGTAATTGAGTTTGTTCGGGTTGGCGCGCGTGTAATCAAACAACTCGCGCAGCGATTTGGCCGGCACCGCCGGGTTCACCGCCAGCAAAAAGGTGTAGTAGCCCACCATCGACACCGGCGCGAAATCCTTGAGCGCGTCGTACGGCGGCTTCTTGCGCAGGTGCGGCACGGCAGACAGCGGACTATTGGTTGCCACCAGCAGGGTGTAGCCGTCTGCCGGCGCGCGCGCCACCATATCGCCCGCCAGCGCACCATCGCCGCCGGGCCTGTTGTCGATCACCATGGTCTGTCCCAGCCCCTGCTGCATCGGCAGCGCCAGAATGCGCGCGATCACGTCGGTGGTCGAGCCGGCCGAAAACGGCACGATGATACGCACCGGCTTGGTGGGGTATTGCGCGTGGGCGCCGCCTGCAGTGATACCTAACGTGACGCACACCAGCGCTGAACGAAACAGTTGCATGCCTGACACCCTCCTCAAATTAACCCGCGCGACATACCGCCATCCACCACCGTCGATTTGGCTTTTATACCTAAGCTTATGTTTTTAAATGATTTTTAGTCCAGCTTCGCACCGGTGGCTTTAATCAGGCGCTCATACTTGTCGTAGTCGGATTTGAGCCGCACAGCAAATTGTTCCGGCGACATCGGCATCGGATCAAGCGTCTGCCCGCTCATGATTTTCACCACGTCCGGATTCTCCAGCGCTTTGCGTATCTCCGCATTCAAGCGCTCCACGATCGGCTTCGGCGTCGCCGCCGGCACGAACGCGGCGATCCAAGCCGCGAAGTCATAACCCGGAATGCCTTCTGCAATCGCCGGCACATCAGGAAACTGTTTGAGCCGTGTGGCGGACGTGACGCCCAAGGCGCGCAGCCGCTTGCCGCTGAGAAACGGAATCACCGAACCAATGGTCGCGGTCATCGCTTGCAGTTCGCCGGACGCCAACGCCACCACCGCCGGGCCACCACCTTTGAACGGCACGTGAACCATTTTGGTGTCGGTCATGTTGTTGAGCAGCGCCATCGCCATATGCACAAAGCTGCCGTTGCCCGACGAGCCATAGACCAGTTGCCCCGGTTTGGTTCGCGCCAGCGCGACGAAATCCCTGGTGGTTTTCACCGGCAGCGAGGGATGCACCACCAGCATGCCCAACTGCACCGCCAGCGGGGTCACGCCGGTAAAATCTTTTAGCGTGTCGTACGGCAGTTTCTTGATCAGATGCGGATTGGTCACGTGCGCCGCCGAATGCACCATGATGGTGTAACCGTCTGCGGGCCCCTTCGCGACGAAATCCGCGCCGATGGTGCCCGACGCGCCGCCGCGATTGTCGATCACAAACTGCTGGCCCAGTTGCTCGGACATCTTCTGAAAAACAATCCGGCCCACCACGTCATTCGCGCCGCCCGTCGGCCACGGGATTACCACGCGCACCGGTTTGGTCGGGTAATTCTGCGCCCCCGCAACGCCCGCCACCAACACCGCCACCGAACCCACAACCCCGCGCATCCACAATTTCATATCAAGCTCCACTGGTTTTCTCCTCATGCCTCACGTCTCACGCCTCACTGCATTTAATCAATTTTCATCCCGGTAGCCCTGATGAGCTTGCCGTATTTCTCGTAATCCACCTTGATGCGCTGCGCGAATTCTTCCGGCGTTGACGGCTGCGGGTCGAGCACCTGATTGGTCAGGCTGTTCGCGACGTCGGGATGCTTCAACGCCTTGTTCGATTCGGCATTCAGTTTATCGATGATAGCCTTGGGCGTATTCGCCGGCACATACACGCCGATCCACGGGCTCATTTCATAACCGGGCACGCCCGCTTCCGCAATCGTCGGCACGTCCGGCATCATGCCGCTGCGCTTGGCCGACGACACCCCCAGCGCGCGCAGACGACCGGATTTCACATGCGTGATCACCGTGGAGATCGTCGCCAGCGACGCTTGCGCTTCGCCCCCCATCAGCGCGGTCACCTGCGGCGCGCCGCCCTTGTAGGGAATATGCACCAGGTTGATGCCCGTCATCGATGTCAACAGTGCCATCGACAAATGCGGCGAGCTGCCGTTGCCCGACGACGAATAGTTGATCTGCCCCGGCTGCGCCCTGGCGAGCCCAATAAACTCCTTCACGCTTTTCGCCGGCAGCGACGGATGCGTGGCGAGCGCACCCGGCTGCGCTGCCAGCGTACCCACCGGCGCGAAATCTTTCAGCGTGTCGTACGGCAGCTTTTTGTAGAGATGCGCATTGCCCAGATGCGTGGTCGAATGCACCATGATGGTGTAGCCATCGGGTGGCGCTTTCGCCACCGGATCCGCGCCGATCGCACCCGATGCGCCGGGCCGGTTGTCCACGATAAACTGCTGGCCGAGCGACTCGCCGACCTTTTGCATCACGATGCGTCCCACCACGTCGTTGGAGCCGCCGGGCGGCCACGGAATCACCACACGCACCGGCTTGGCCGGCCACGCTTGCCCTGAGCCGGTCGAAGCGGTTTGCGCCAGCGCCGCGCCAGCGACAAAGTACGGTGCGACCAGCACCGCAATCGCAACACGAAACAAATGCATGGAATCTCCTCCGGCTTTATTGCCCACCTTTAGCATGGCGAACTATTCGGCGGATTATCTCCGTAAAGGCACAAACGCGCTAGAATGATTTACGTTCACAACCCACGCGCCACACCTCACGCCTAACGTCTCACGTCTCACGAAACCACCATGTGCCGCGCCTTAGCCTACCTCGGTCAACCCGTGCTGCTGGACACCCTGCTGTTCCAGCCCGACAGCGCGCTGATCCGCCAGTCGTACATGCCCAAGATGCTGCACATGCTCAACCTCGCGGGCTTCGGCATGCGCGCGTGGGACCGGCACTCGCCCGACGCCGAAAAACCCTTCAGCTACGCCTCCACCTCCCTGCCGGTGTTCGACCGCAACCTCAAAGCGCTGGCGGAAAAAATTTATCCGACGTGCCTGCTCGCGCATGTGCGTGGGGTGGCCTATTCCACCGAAGCCGACATCTCGCTGCAAAATGTGCATCCATTTCAGTATGCCGGATTCAAGCTCGCACTGGCGCACAACGGCGACCTCGCGCGCGTACGCGAAATGAAGCCGCTGCTGTTGCAACACATCAAGCCGGATGTCGCCATGCGCATCAGCGGCACCACCGACAGCGAATGGATCTACGCCCTGCTCGCCTCGCAACTGGACGACCCCACGCGGCAATGCAGCGCGGATGAATTGATCGCCAGCGTGGATCAAACGCTGGCCATCATCCGCGATGTGCGCGCACAACTCTCAATCAACACCTCATCGTCGGTGAATCTTTTTATCACCACCGGCGAACAACTCGCCGCCGTGCGCTACTGCTTCGACTTCGGCTGCTACCGCACCGAAGACGCCGCCAAGGTGCACGAAGCCAACATGAATTTTCTCAGTCTGTGGTACACCTCGGGCCGCGAGTACGGCTGCTACGATGGCGAATGGAAAATGCACGGCGGCGCAGACAACGCCGACTCCATCATGATCGCCTCTGAGCCGCTGACGCGCGACACCTCCACCTGGCTTGAAGTGCCGGAGTATTCGATGATTTATGCGGACACGCGCGACGGCACGCCGAGCGTGGAAATTCATTACCTGAGTTAGCGGGCGCGCCACGCAAAATAATTATAAGTATTTGTTTTTATTAATCTTTTTCAAACTCACCGACCCCATCAAAATCCATGATTCTCAAATCCGGCTGTAACATCGTACGTCACACCGAACTGCAATGGGAAGAACGCACCCGCTTCGACGGGCAGAAAAATCGCGCGAAAACCTACTGGCACGATGCCGAAAATAATCTCCACATGCGGCTGGTCGATCAGCCCGCGAATTCCGTCGAGCCGCGCCATACGCATCCCGGCACCCACGCCACCACCGTCTTGAAGGGACGCGCGCTCGTCGATGGCCTGACGTTAAGCCCGCTGGATGTGATCCTAGGCCCCGGCAACGAGGCGCATGGCCCGCTGGAATATCCCGACAGCAGCGGCTGCCAGTTATTCAGTTGCTTTCAGGGCAGTAACGATCATGCGGCGGCGGAAGCGCTATCCACCGAAAAGCACTACCGCCTGATTCAGTCAGAGCAGATGCCGTGGGACCCCAAGGCCGGCGGCGCGCTGCACATGAAAGTGTTGGTCGATAAGGGCGCGGGGCGTTTGATGCTGACAGCGATGCGTTTGTCGGCGGGCTTCACTGTGCCTGTGGGTTCGCGCCCGCATATGCAGGCGGCGCTGGTGATTGACGGCACGGCGGTGGTCGATAGCGAGGTGTTGAACGCGTGGGATTTTATGTACATGGCGTCCGGGGTGCCGCACGGGCCGATCAGTTTTCCGAATGGGGCTACGTTGTTGATGGTGGCGATGCGGCCTGCGTAGCCATGCACCCATCACAAACAAACGTTATCACCCACGGTCAAAATTTGGCGCCACCTTCATCGCCCCACGTTCGGCATACCAAAGCCACGCCACCGACAGCACCTGCAAGCCCCAGCACAACGCAAACGCCACACGATAGCCCTCGACCGCATAACGCCCCTCCACCACTGGCCACAAGTTGATGACGGCGCCCACGCCGAACTGCACCACGAACGCGAGCGAGAAGGTGACGAGGTTCACCGCCGTCACCACGCGCCCGGTGATTTCCACGGGGAAGCGTGTCGCCAGCAACGGGTACGACAGCGAACCAAACGCCGAAAACCCGACGAACAGCGCCCAGTACACCATTGCGCCACTGTTCACACCCAGCACGATCGGCAACATCGCCACGGTGCAGGCCGCGCATCCCGCGAAGTAAGTGCGTATCGGGGAGACGCCGCGCCGCGCCAGGCGGTCGGACAGCGCGCCGCAGCACACCCCACCCACGCCAAACGCTATGGCAATGAGCAACAGGTTGCTCGCCATGCCCGCGCGATCCAGCGCGGCGACATCGCGCATCCACGGCCCCGCCCACAAGCCGAGCAAGCCGATCGCCACGCCTTGCACCAGCGCTGCCGCAAACGCGATGGACCAAAACGTGCGGCTGCGAAAGATCACGCCGATCACCGCGATCTGTTCGCGCAGCGTCGAAGGTTTACGCGCGACCGGCTTTTCGGGGACGACGCAAAAAATCGCCGCGCTCGCCACCACCGCCATCCCCGAGAACAGCAAAAAAACCGCGCGCCAATCCATCACGCGCAACAGCATCTCCACCGGCTTGGTGGCCGATAGCGCGCCGAGTGAACCCACCAACAGCATCCAGCCGAACAAGGTCGCTGTGCGTTCGCGCGGAAACCAGATCACGAAGGCCGTCATCGACGACATCAGGCACACCGCCACGCCCATGCCGAGCAACGCGCGTCCGAGCAACAGGCCGGGCAGGCCCGATGCCTGCGAAAACACCAGCGCTCCGCACGCCGCCACCAGCAACAT
>CANIID010000305.1 GCA_947467315.1 Betaproteobacteria bacterium
CGATTCATGCAGCCCGGTCAGCAGACGGTGGGCACACGGCTCGATATTTCGCACACGGCGGCAACGCCGGTGGGCATGCGGGTGTGCGCACATGCCGAGCTGATTCGCGTGGAAGGCCGCAAGCTCACCTTTCGTTTACATGCCGAGGACGAAGGCGAGCCGATCGCGGAGGGCACGCACGAGCGGTTGATTATCAGCGTGGATCGTTTTGATCAGCGCATGCAGAAAAAAATGGCGCGTGGCGCAAGCAAACCGTAAGCGCTTTGATGAGCGCGGGCGACGGCTACTGTGCTGTGCTTGCGTAATTGTGGGCGGCGGAGTGTAATCTCAAATCAGCGCAGGCGCCATGTAAGTGGAATTAAAAATAGATAATAAAAACAAATACTTGCAATGATTTTCCGAGCGGTTGTGTTGTGATGCATCGTCCATTGGGTATTCAGATTTACCACTCAGGAGAGAGAACATGAGACGTCTGTTTTTATTGTGCATGGCCGCGACGCTGGCTTCCTGTGCTGGTCCATTAACCACAACGACGACCACGGGCGCGCCCGCCACCTTGTCGCGCGACCAGGAAGTGTTGAATCGCGCAGTGGCGGCAATGGGCGGCGCGCAAGCAATACGCAGTCTGCGTGGCGCATCGATCAAGGGCGCGGTCAAACAGTGGGAGCCGGAGCAATCGCAAGCGCCGGGTGGTGAAGCGCGCTTTGCGGCGGAGGCCACATTCGATATCACGCACGATTTTGCCAATCACGTGTCGCGCATCGATTGGGTGAAAAATTTCGCCTATCCCACGCCGCGCACCTTCACCTATACCGAGATTGTGACGCCCGATGCCGGTGCGGTGATCGGCATTGATTCCAATGGCCGCACGCGCGAGAGTCTCGCGAACAAGTCGCCAATGCACGCCATGTCGGGCGTGCGTCTGGCGACCACGCAGCGCGAATTGCGCCGCAGCTCACCCGCGCTGCTGCTGGAGATGCGCAACAATCCGGGGCGCGTGAATCGTATGGGCAATGTGGAAGTGGGTGGTGTGTCGCATCCAGCGCTGTCATATAACGCGGGCGCGCACAATTTTGTCGTGCTGTTCGATCCCGGCACCGGCCTGCCCGCGCGCGTGCGCACGCTCGATTTCGATAACATGTGGGGCGATATCGATTACGACCTGGTGCTGTCCGATTGGCAGTTGGTGGGCGGCGTGCGCATGGCCATGAGCCAACGCTATGAGTTGAATGGCCGCACGGTGGCGGAGTTGCGTATCACGCAAGTGACACCCAATCCGGTAATCAATCCGGCGGGCATGGCAGTGCCGGTCAGCCTGCGCGCCACTGCGCCGAAGCCGGCGGTGGGCAATATTCCGTATCAATGGGTAATCCGCCGGCAATTCATCGGCACCTATCTCGACTCCGACAATACGAGTTTCGATACGCAGGTGACGCAATCGCTGCGTCTGCAGGAACTCGCGCCCGGCGTGCAACATGTCGTGGGTGGCTCGCACAACAGTCTGGTGATCGACATGCGCGATCATCTGATCGTGTTCGATGCGCCGGTGAATGACTGGCAATCCAACTGGACGATACGCACTGCGCAGGCGAAGTATGGCAACAAGCCGGTGCGTTACCTCGTGCTCACGCATCACCACATGGATCACGCGGGCGGCTTGCGTGCCTACATGGCGCAGGGTGCGACGCTGGTGGTGGGGCGCGGCGCCGCGGCGCATTATCGACGTGTGCTGGCGGCGCCCGCGACGCGCAATCCGGATGTGGCGCCGCGTGACTATGCCAAAGTGAATATCGTCGAGGTGTCCGACCGCTACGTGATGCGCGACGGCGTGCGCGAGGTATCCGCGCATTTGACTGAGAATCCGCATGTGGATGCGATGCTGATCGGCTACGTCGCCGACGCACGGCTTGGGTTCGTCACGGATATCTGGAGTCCGGGTGCCGCGCCGCTGCCGAACCAGATCAATTCGCCGCTCGCTGCGGTAGTCAATGCGGCGCGCCGCGCGGGCATACAGCCGCTGCGCTTTGCGGGCGGACATGGCAGCACGGGCGACTACGCGCCGCTGGCTGGGTTGGCGGGTCACAAATAATGGCGGCAAAAAAAACTGCGGAAAAGACAGGGAGCAAGCCCGCCTTGCTATCCAGCGCGACCATACGCCGCATGAAGGAAGATAAGTTCGTACACTTCCTCAATCCGGGTGCGATTCGCTACACCCGTTCTCTCGGCGACGCCACCGGGCTCGAAACCCTGGGCGTGCATCTGGTGCGTTTGAAGCAAGGCGACGACAGTACCGAGTATCATTTTCACCATCAGGACGAGGAATGGGTGTACATCCTGTCCGGCCGGGGTATTGCGGAGATCGGTAACAAAAAAAGCAAAATTGGCGCGGGGGATTTCATGGGCTTTGTCGCCGGTTCAGAGCCGCATGCGATGCGCAATCCTTTTAAGGCAGACTTGGTGTACCTGGTCGGCGGCAACCGTTGGCCGATGGATGTGTGCGATTACCCGCGCATCGGCAAGCGGCGCTATCGCGAAAACGGCAACAATGCGTATCTGGATCTGGCGGCGCTGACGGCGGTGAAACGCTTACGATAATAACGAAGAGCTGATATCCCCATGAAATGTATACGATCCATTCTGACGATGATTGCCGTTGCCATGGCGGTGGCGGTCGCCGCCCCGATTGGGGCGCAATCGTTTCCAGTAAAGCCGATTGAACTCGTTGTGCATACGGGACCCGGCGGCGGCTCCGATATTTTCACGCGCGTGGTTGCAGATATTCTCGCCAAGGAAAAGTTGTTGCCGGTGACCACCGTGATTCTGAACAAAGCGGGTGGCGGCGGCTCGCTGGCGCAGAACTATGTAGTGAGTAAACGCGGCGACCCGTATACCGTGTATGCCATGGTGGCCTCGTTGATGGTCGCGATACCGATACGCAGCGGCACGGATACCGGGCTGGATAAATTTGTGCCGCTGGGTCTGCTGGGCTTTGATCTGAATTGCATCGCGGTCCGGGCGGATTCGCCGTACAAAACGGTGAAGGATCTGGTCGACGCCGCGCGTGCCAATCCGAAGGCGATCCCCATATCTATGGGTTCCGTTGGCAGCGCGAGCCACTACCTGCCTTTTCAACTGGAGAAATTGACCGGCACGCGCTTTAACCTGGTGTCGATGAAAAGCGGCGCCGAGGCGGTGACCACGCTGCTGGGCGGGCATGTGCAGGCGACCACTGAACAACTGGCGGAAATGACGCAATATATCGAGGCCGGAAAAATTCGCGTGCTCGGCGTTGCCGCTGAAAAACGCGTGGCGGGCATGCCGGATATCCCCACCTTAAAAGAGCAGGGCTACGCGCTGCGTGTGGGGGCAGGGCGCGGCTTCATGGCGCCAGCCGGCGTGCCGCGCGAGTCCGCGGCGCTGTTGGAAGCCGCTTTCGAGAGGGTCTACAAATCACCCGCGTGGCGCGACTACATGCGACGCAATCTCTACGAAGATGTGTACATGAATAGCGCGGAACTGGGACGTCACATGACCGAGCTCAAGCCCGAGATGGAGCGCTTCATAAAGGAACTCGGTTTAGCCAACAAACCGTGATGAGCGCGGTTAGAACGGCAGCGTGATTCCCGGCTTTACCGCCAGCAACGCACGGCGAAAATCGTCCTGAATGCGTTTGAGCGCGGCGTCGGTTTCCGCTTCAAAACGCAGCACGATCACCGGCGTGGTATTCGACGGGCGCGCCAGCCCGAATCCATCGGCGTACTCCACGCGCATGCCGTCGATGGTGATGATCTCCTGTGCGTTGCTGAACTTGGCGGTTTGCTTCAGCGCGTCCATCAGCGTGTAGTTTTCGCCCTCGGCGGTATGCACGTGCAGTTCCGGTGTGCTGACGGCATCGGGCAGCGATTCCAATGCCGCAGAGAGGTCGGGCACTTTGGAGAGAATTTCCAGTAGCCGCGCCCCGGCATATAGGGCGTCGTCGAAGCCGTACCAACGTTCCTTGATGAAAATGTGGCCGCTCATTTCGCCGGCCAGCGGCGCGCCGGTTTCTTTCAGTTTGGCTTTGATGAACGAATGCCCCGTTTTCCACATCAACGGCTTGCCGCCGCGGTCGCGTATCCACTTGAACAGGTTGCGCGTGGACTTCACGTCGAAAATAATTTCTGCGTTCGCGTTGCGTGACAGCACATCGGCGGCGAACAGCATCAGTTGCCGATCAGGGTAGATGATCTTGCCGCTTTTCGTGACCACGCCCAGGCGGTCGCCGTCGCCGTCAAATGCCAGGCCGATTTCCGCGTCGCCAGTCCTCAGTGCCGCGATCAAATCCTGCAAGTTTTTCGGTTGTGACGGATCGGGATGGTGGTTGGGAAAACGGCTGTCCACCTCGCAAAAGAGTTCCTGCACCTCGCAGCCGAGGCGGCGATACAGTTCAGGAGCGAACGCGCCGGCGACGCCGTTACCGCAATCGACGGCGATTTTTATTTTGCGTTGGAGCTTTACCCCATCGACCGCATCGACGATGCGGCTCAAATAGGCTTCACGGATATCGTGCGTGCGGTAGCTGCCGGCGCCGTGCTTGAGATCGCTGCGCTCGATACGCGTGCGCAGCGCCTGTATCGCGTCACCCGCGAGCGTGTCACCGGCGAGCATCATTTTCAGGCCGTTGTATTCGGGCGGATTGTGCGAGCCGGTGACCATCACGCCGGAGTGTGTGTTCAACGCATAAGTGGTGAAGTACACCATCGGTGTCGCCACCATGCCGACATCAATGACGTTGATGCCGCTGGCGCGCAGGCCCCGCGCGAGGGCCGCTGAAAGCTCGGGGCCGGATTCGCGGCCATCGCGTCCGATGGCGACATCGGTTTGTTTGCGCGCAATGGCTTCGGAACCGATGGCGTGGCCGATGTTCTCCACCGCTTCGACGGTGAGCGTGCGCCCGACAATGCCGCGGATGTCGTAGGCTTTGAAGATTTCAGGCGGCGCGAATGACGACATAAAAACCTTTTAATAACATATACTTATGTTGATTCAAAGAATTGCAGCAATCGTTGCGGCAGCCATGCGATGTTACCCGGAAAGCCGCCCGTGACGAATCCCACATGTCCGCCGGTGGCCGGTGTTTCAAGCTGAACGCTGGACGATACCGCTTCTGGCGCCGGCAAAAATTGCCCCGGCAAGAAAGGATCGTTGCGCGCGTTCAGCACCAGGGTTGGCACGGCGATGGTCTGCAAAAACGCTTTGCTGCTGGCGCGTGCGTAGTAATCGTCCACGCCTTTGAAGCCGTGCAGCGGCGCGGTGACCAGATCATCAAACTGGTACAGCGTGCGTGCCGCCTGCATACGGCGCATATCGCACAGCGCGGGATAACGCTTCATTTTCGCCAGCGTTTTGGTTTTCATGGTGGCGAGAAAGTTGCGCGTGTAAATCATGTTGAAGCCGCGCGCGAGTGCAACGCCGGCGGCAGCCAGATCAACCGGTGCGGAAACGGCTGCCGCGCGCGTGACGATCGAGCACGCGTCTTCGCCTTGCTCGCCCAGCCATTTCAATAGCGCGTTGCCGCCGAGTGATACGCCCGTCACATACATCGGGCTGCTGCGTGTGGAGCGCAGGCGGCGCAAGATCCAGTCGATCTCGGCGCTATCACCCGAGTGATACGCCCGCGGCAACCGATTGATTTCACCGCTGCAGCCGCGAAAATGCACCACCACGCCGCGCCAGCCGCGTGCGTTGACCGCGTGCATCAGGCCGCGCGCGTAAGGGCTGTCGGAGCTGCCTTCAAGTCCGTGAAACAGCACCACCAGCGGCGTGTCGTCGCGCTGATCGAGGGCGAGTTCCTGATGCGGGCTATCCACCCAATCGAGATCGATGAAGTCAAAGTCGGGCGTTTCCCAGC
>CANIID010000306.1 GCA_947467315.1 Betaproteobacteria bacterium
ACGCTACTTTGATTCCGACACGGCGCCGTGCGTGTTCGAGCACGAGGGCGTGCGTTTTGGCCTGAATATTTGCGAAGATGTGTGGGAACAGCCCGCCGCCGTGGCGGCCAAGCAGGCGGGCGCGCAAATGTTATTGGTGCTCAATGCCTCGCCGTATCACATGGCCAAGCAGCAGACGCGCTATGAGGTCGTGCGCGACCGTGCACTTGAAACCAGCATTCCGCTGGTTTTTGCCAATCAGGTGGGCGGTCAGGATGAACTGGTGTTCGATGGCACGTCGTTTGTAATGGATGCCGGCGGCACACTGACACAGCGCCTGCCGTCGTTCGCGGAAGCGCTGGCATTTATCGATATCGTGAACGGCGCGCCGCAACCGGGCGAGATCGCGCCGCCGCAGTCGCACGAAGCCGAGGTCTACCAGGCGCTGGTGATGGGCGTGCGCGATTACGTGACTAAGAACGGTTTTCCCGGCGTGCTGCTGGGGCTTTCGGGCGGCATTGATTCGGCACTGACGCTGGCGGTCGCGGCGGATGCGCTGGGCCCGGAGCGCGTTAAAGCGGTGATGATGCCCTCGCAGTACACCGCAGGCATGAGCCGCGAAGATGCCTGCGCCGAGGCTGAGGCGCTCAAGGTGCGCTACGTGGAAATCGCCATCAAGCCGCTGTTTGATGTTTTTCAGCACACGCTGGCAGGCGAATTCAAGGGGTTGAAAGAAGATACCACCGAGGAGAACTTGCAGGCTCGTATCCGCGGCACGCTGCTGATGGCGATGTCGAACAAGACCGGTGCGATTGTGCTCACCACCGGCAACAAGAGCGAAATGGGTACGGGCTACGCCACCCTGTATGGCGACATGGCCGGCGGCTTCGCGGTGCTGAAGGATATCAACAAGCTGCTGGTCTACCGGTTGTCGAACTATCGCAACACGCTTTCGCCGGTGATCCCGCAGCGCGTAATCGACCGGCCGCCGTCGGCAGAACTGCGCCCGGACCAAAAAGACCAGGACAGCCTGCCGCCCTACGACGTGCTCGACGCCATCATGGAAGCGTACGTCGAAAACGACCAGAGTCCGCGCGACATTATCGCGGCGGGTTTCAAGCGCGCGGACGTGGAACGGATCGTGAAGCTGATACGCATCTCCGAATATAAGCGGCGCCAGTCGCCAGTGGGCATACGTATCACCGCGCGCGGCTTCGGCAAGGATTGGCGCTATCCGATCACCAACCGCTTTCGCCCGCCGTTTGACTGATTGACTGATGCAAGTGCCCGTTACCGGCCTGTGCTATTCTTGAAATTGTCGTGACCAGCGAGGAGTTTTCATGAAAAAAATTGAAGCCATTTTCAAGCCGTTCAAATTGGATGAAGTGCGCGAGTCCCTGTCGGAAATCGGCGTCAGCGGATTGACGGTGACCGAGGTCAAGGGTTTCGGCCGGCAGAAGGGGCATACCGAGCTGTATCGCGGCGCGGAATACGTGGTCGATTTTTTACCCAAGGTCAAAGTCGAAGTCGTGGTGCCGGACAAATTATTGGATCAAGCCATCGACGCCATCGTCAAGGCGGCACGTACCGGCAAGATTGGCGACGGCAAAATATTCGTCACCAGCGTGGAGCAGGTGCTGCGCATACGCACGGGCGAGACCGACGAAGCGGCGATCTAATATGAAGTGAAGCGTGAGGCGTGAGGCGTGAGGCGTAACCTCGCTCTTTACAGTTACGCCTCACGCCTTACGCTTCACGCTTTTTAACAGCACCACCGCCGCACCGCCGCCGCCTTCTGTGCGGCGTGCCTGACAAAACGCCAATATTTCATCGCGCTGCATCAGCCAGCTTGCGACTTTGCGTTTGAGCACGGGCTCGCCGTTTTTCGAGCCGAGACCCTTACCGTGGATGATGCGCACGCAGCGCAATCCGTCATGCAGGCATGCATTCAGAAACTCCACCAGCGCAGGACGCGCCTCGGCGACCGTGAGGCCGTGCAGATCCACTTCGGATTGAATTAACCATTGGCCGCGCCGCAGCTTGCGCAGCGTGTTGCTGGCGAGTCCTTCGCGCAGGAAATTCAGTTCATCGCCGGCTTCAAAACCGGCTTCCCACGCATCCTGATCGCTGAGGCTCTCGTCGAGTACCGCGCGTTCGTCGCGCAGGCGCTGCGCGGGTATCGGACGCGGTCGCGATGTAGGGGCTTGCGCGCGATTGAGCGGCGGTAGTGGCGTTACGTCGGGCAACAGCTCGCGCAGCAGTCCCGCAGGCTCGCCGTGCGATGGCGCGCTCCGCGCACTAGACCAGATTTTTGTCTTCGAGATATTTTTGCGCATCGAGTGCCGCCATACAGCCGGTTCCCGCGCTGGTTACCGCTTGACGATAGACATGATCCTGCACATCTCCCGCGGCAAATACGCCGGGTACGCTGGTGGCGGTAGCGTTGCCTTCAAGACCGGCCTTGGTGGTGATGTAGCCGTTTTTCATCGTGAGTTCGCTGGCGAAAATATCGGTGTTGGGTTTGTGGCCGATAGCGATGAACACGCCTTGCAGTTTTTTCTCGGTGAGCGCACCGGTCTTCACGTTCTTCACCCGCATGCCGGTGACGCCGCTGTTATCACCCAACACTTCGTCCAGGGTGTTGTCCCACATGATGGTGGCCTTGCCTGCAGCGGCGCGTTCTTTTAATTTATCCACCATGATGGCTTCGGCGCGGAATTTGTCGCGACGATGCACGACCGTGACATGGCTCGCGATGTTGGTGAGGTAAAGCGCTTCTTCCAGCGCGGTGTTGCCGCCGCCGACCACGGCGACTTCCTGGCCTTTGTAGAAAAAGCCGTCGCAGGTGGCGCAGCCCGACACGCCCTTGCCAATGAATTTTTCTTCCGACGGCAGGCCCAGGTACATGGCCGAAGCGCCAGTGGCGATAATCAACGCATCGCAGGTGTAGGTGGCGTTGTCGCCAATCAGTGTGATCGGCGTTTGCTTCAACTTGGCGGTGTGGATCTGGTCGAACACGATTTCGGTGTTGAATCGCTCGGCGTGCTTTAAAAAGCGCTCCATGAGCTCGGGCCCTTGCACGCCGTCCACATCGGCGGGCCAGTTATCGACTTCGGTGGTGGTCATCAACTGCCCGCCCTGCGCCATACCGGTAATCAGCACGGGTTTCAGGTTGGCGCGGGCGGCGTATACGGCGGCGGAGTAGCCGGCGGGGCCGGAGCCCAGAATGAGTAAACGGCAATGGCGAGTGGTTTCAGTCATGATTTCAGAGGGTATTTCGGTGGGTTTTCAGGGAAAGCGCGAATGTAGCAGGTTGCGCGAGCGGGTGTCGAGCCGCCCGCGCTTTGATGACGCGGCGTGACGGGATACCGTCATTCTGGCAGACTAGCGAGTGGAGTAGGTGTTTTGCCGTATCCAAATCATAGTGCGACCGTAATGTACAAGAGGCGCCATGGCCATACAGTTCAAATTAAATCCTGTCGTGCTGAAATCAGTGCCATTGTTTTCAGCGTTCACCGAGCAGCAGCTTGTAACGCTGCTGAACTACGTCCAGCACCGCAGTTACCCGCGCAACGTCTTTGTCATTCAGGCGGGTGACGAAACGGATTCGCTGTACGTGATCCTTGCCGGCAAGGTCAAAGTGCTGATACCCGACGACCAGGGGCGCGAGGTGATTCTGAGCGTGATGGGGCCGCACGATTTTTTTGGCGAGATGGGCATCCTTGATGATCAGCCGCGCTCGGCCAGCGTGTCGACGCTGGAGCCGTGCGAGATGCTGCGTTTGTCGAAAGCGGGCTTCATCAATTGCCTGAAGGAAAACGCTGATGTCGCCATGCTGGTTATCCGCAACCTCGTCAAGCGCTTGCGCGAAGCCGATCGCAAGATCGAGAGCCTAGCGTTGATTGATGTATCGGGTCGCGTGGTGCGCCTGTTGGTGGATATGGCGCAAGAGGTGGACGGCAAACTGGTGGTACCACGTACGCCGCCCAAGCAGGAAATCGCGCGCATGATCGGCGCTTCGCGCGAGATGGTTAGCCGCGTGATCAAAGAGCTGCAGGCAAAGGGGTTAATCCGCGTGGAGCGCCGGGGCATGGTTATTGTTGATCGGAATATTTCCAGAGCGCCCAAGCGCGAACACTAGTGCCATGTCGGTGTGTAAATGTAAGTGTATGTTTTTATTGTGTTTTATGAGGTATAATTCAAGCGTGGCAAAAAGCGGAGCTGCAAGCAAATGAAAGGATATTCCCATATTCAGGCGTGGCGCTGGGCCTTCGGGGCAACGCTTCTTCTGTGGGGTGTCGCGGTGTGGGCCCAGACCGTCGGCTATGTGGTGCAGCTCAATGGCACGTTGTCGGTGCAACGCGCCGACGGCAGCACGCGGATACTGGCGCAAAAATCCGAAGTGCTGTTGAGCGATACGCTCACCACGCAAAAAGACAGCTTCGCCACGATCAACTTTACCGATGGCAGTTCAGCCACCTTGCGGCCGAACACCTCCATGAAACTCGAGCAATATCAGTTCGACAAAGACAAACCCCAGGCCGATAACCTGGGCATGCGCCTGCTTAAAGGGGGGCTGCGGTCGGTGACCGGGTTGATCGGCAAGCGCGGCAACCAGGATGCGTACAAAATTCAAACCAGCAATTCGACACTGGGTATTCGCGGCTCTTCCGGCGACACGCTCGATTGCATGCAGGGTTGCGACGGCGTTACCAGCAAGAGCGGTGGGCTGGCGCGCGGTGTGTACCATGCCACGCATACCGGCATATACATCATGACCACCAAAGGCGGCTCCATCCTGATTGGTCCGGGACAATTCGGCTTTGCCGAAGACCCGGACAAGGCGCCGGTGTTGCTGGAAGAAGATCCGGGCTTGGGGCTGGATCCCTTCCCCTTTACGCTGGGTTCGTTTGATCCGGCGCAGGAATGTGTGGTGAGATAAAACCCTGCATCACGCGTGTAATTGCAATCGCAAGCCACCTCAAACCCCGCACTTCGCGGGGTTTGTTTTTCTGGTGGCGACCAAAGGTTTTAGCCTATAATCATGGCGTTATAGACGATAGTTAAACCTGTGCCCAGCAACGAAAACACGCTAAACGGCGACGCCGCAAAAAACCCGCTGCCGCCGCGCATCGCCGCTTTAGTGCGCGAGTTTTGGTGGTTCGCGCTGCTCGCTGTGGCGCTGTATTTGTTGATCGTTCTGACTACCTATCACAAGGGTGATCCTGGCTGGTCCCACAGCCTTCGCGCGACGTCCATAAGCAACGCTGGCGGCATGATCGGGGCTTATCTGTCGGACTTGTTGCTCTACCTGTTTGGTGTTTCCGCGTACTGGTGGGTGTTGTTTTGCGCCGCACTGGTGGCGTGGGGCTTCCGGCGCATTGAAGTCATACCCGACACCGACCGGCGCTCCTATGTGGTGGTGGGCATCGGCTTTCTGGTGTTGCTGATCGCCAGTTGCGGCATTGAGTATTTGCGCCTGCACACACTCAAAGCGGTGTTGCCGCTGGCGCCGGGCGGCATGATCGGCGCCATGGCGGGTGGCGTGGCGTCCAAGTTGCTGGGGTTCACCGGCGGCACGCTGGTGCTGTTGCTGGTGTTCGCTGCCGGCCTCAGCCTGTTTACCAGTGTGTCGTGGTTGACCATCATCGAAAAAATCGGCACGGGTCTCGAAACCGCCTACAACGCGGTGGTGACGCGCTGGCAGGAGCGGCAAGACCGTCGTGTCGGCGAACAGGCGCTGATCGAGCGCGAAGAAGTCGTCCAAGAAACGCGTCGCAAATTCGAGATTCACGAGCCGGTGCGCATCGAGCCGCCGCGCGTTGAGATCGCCAAGTCGCCGCGCGTGGAGCGTGAAAAGCAGGCGCCGCTGTTTGAAAACATGCCCGATTCTCTGCTGCC
>CANIID010000307.1 GCA_947467315.1 Betaproteobacteria bacterium
GCCTGATTCACCGCATGCGTGCCGACGCTACCCACCACCAGCGTGTAGCCGTCCGGCACGGCGCGCGCAGCAAGCTCGGTGCCGACAATACCGCCCGCGCCGCCGCGGTTATCGACGATCACCTGCTGGCCGAGCGCGGCGCCCAGCGGTGCTGACAGCACACGCGCGCCGAGATCGACGAAGCCGCCGGGTGGAAACGCGGCGATGATGCGTACGGGTTTAGTGGGATACGTTTCTGCAGCTTGCGTTGTCAGCCCAAAGCCCGTCGCGGCAATTGCAGTGAGCCACCTTGCCGCGTGAAATTGTGTGTTGCGCAAAAACCCCAAGCTGTCGTTTGCGCGCAGGCGGGAACCCATACTGAGTCGCCTATGGCAGGGTGTTATGGATTCCCACCTGCGCGGGAATGAAGGGCGAAAGAGAATCACGCTTGGCTTGGCATCTACAACGCAAAATCCAGCGCACTCATATCCTTGATGTTCTCCGCATCCGCCAGTTGCGAAAACAAGCGCTCGGCTTTCGGGCGCTCGCGGTGCGCGGTGAGTTTCAAAAACTTCTCCAGCAGCTCGCCGCGCGACAGCGGCATCGACGGCGTGCCTTTGAAGTTGTCGCCTTCGAGGCTCACCGTCTTGCCGTTTTTCAGATGCAGGGTGATGCGTGTCGCCATGCCCACCTGACTGGTGGCGGACGGCATCGGCTCCAGCGTCGCGGATTTCGACAGCGCGCGGATGCGCGGATCGTTGACGTTTTTGTCGCAGAACACCCACGGATCGGTCGGATCAAAAAACAGCGCCAGCGCCGTGCTGAACGGCACGCTGTACTGCGCCATCGCGAGATCGGCCGGCTCCGGAATATTGTGATGGCTCAAGCTTTTTTCGTTGACCGCGAGCTCGATGCGCGCCACATCGTCGCCGGTGATGCCGTGCTTGGCCTTCAAGTCGATCACCAGCGACACCGGCACCTGCGCGTTGGCGTGACAAGCAAAACGCTTGAACTTGGTTTTCATGGTATGCCACACCACGCCGAGGTCTTTGTTCATGCGCTCGGGCTCGGCATCGCGGCAAAAAGTATTCAGCGAGCCATACTTGCCTTCGAGCACTTCGGCGGGCCCGGTGTAACCATCACGCGCCAACGCCGCCGCCAGAAATCCGCCCTCCGCCGCGCGCCCCAGATGCAGGCGCTTGACCAACCCGCCACTGCGCGAAAATTCCATCAGCCCCGAACTCATCGATCCCGCGATGCCGAACGCGTTAGCCATCTGTTCGGCGCTTTCGTTAAACAGCTTCGCCACCACACACGAAACGCCATACACGCCCATCACACCCGGCGCGTGAAAGCCGAGTTTTTCCGGCGAGTGGTGCGTGGCCTGGCCGATGCGATACAAAATTTCGAAGCCCGCGACGAAGGCCTCAATCAGTTCCTTGCCGCTTTTTTTGCGCCCCTGCGCGACTGCCAATCCCGGCACGCCCAGCGCGGCGCTCGGATGCATGCCCACGCTCGGCTCGCACAAGGCGTCGAGCTCGAAGGCATGCGCCGCCGCGCCGTTGCACAGGCAGGCAAACGGCGCGCGCACCTTGATCGGCGTGCCGAGCACATTCGATTCACCGGGCGCGCTATTGCGCTTGGCGTATTCGATCACCGTTTGCGTCCACGGCATCTGGGCACCCAGCACGCAGGCCGCCACGGTGTCGATCAGGCAATCCTTGGCACGCTCCACGACCTCGGTTGGGATTTGTTCATATTTGAGGCCGGTGGCGTATTGGGCGAGTGTCTGGCTGGCGGTAGTCATGGGTGTCCCTGGATATATTCCGTGTGTAGAAGCGTATGTTAAAGTACGCGTCAATTCTACAAGATATCCATGGCCAATCTTCCCGCCTTACCGTTAACACCGCTCACCGCCCTGTCGCCGCTCGACGGACGTTATCAATCCAAAGTCGCGCCGCTGCGCGCGCTGTTCAGCGAATGGGCGTTGATCCGCTATCGCGTGCAGGTTGAAATCGAGTGGCTGAAAGCGCTGGCCGCCGAACCGACGCTGCCCGAAGTGCCGCCGTTTTCCGCCACCACTATCGCCACGCTTGATGCCCTGGTGGCCCATTTTTCCGAGGCCGATGGTGAGCGCGTCAAGGCCATCGAGGCCACCACCAACCATGATGTGAAAGCCGTTGAGTATTTTCTCAAGGAAAAACTCGCCGGCAACGCCGAGATTCTCAAAGTCGCCGAGTTCATCCACTTCGCCTGCACCTCCGAAGACATCAACAATTTGTGTCATGCGCTGATGCTGAAAGGCGCGCGTGACACCGTGATGCTGCCGGCACTCGACGGCATCATCACACGCCTCACCTCGCAAGCGCATGACCTGGCGGGGCTGCCGATGCTGGCGCACACGCACGGCCAGCCGGCGTCGCCGACCACGCTGGGCAAGGAACTCGCCAACGTCGTGCATCGGCTGCGGCGCGCGCGCGACACCATCGCCAAAGTAACGTTGCTCGGCAAAATTAACGGCGCGGTGGGCAATTACAACGCGCACCTGGTGGCCTATCCCGAGGTGCAGTGGGAAATTTTTGCGCAACACTTTGTGGAGCACCTGGGTCTGACCTTCAACCCCTATACCATTCAGATCGAGCCGCACGATGCGATGGCCGAACTGTTTGATGCGTTTGCGCGAGTCAACACCATCCTGATTGATCTGAATCGCGACATCTGGGGCTACATCTCGCTCGGCTACTTCAAGCAAAAGACCAAAGCAGGCGAAATCGGTTCATCCACCATGCCGCACAAGGTCAATCCCATCGACTTTGAAAACGCGGAAGGCAATCTCGGACTCGCCAACGCGGTGTTGCGCCACCTTTCCGAAAAGCTGCCGATCTCGCGCTGGCAGCGCGACCTTACCGACTCCACCGTGCTGCGCAATATGGGCGTGGCGCTGGGCTACACGCTACTTGCTTACGATTCGTGCCTCAAGGGACTGAACAAACTCGAAGCCAATCCCGCGCGGCTCGCCGAAGACCTCGACGACAACTGGGAAGTGCTGGCCGAGCCTATACAAACCGTGATGCGCCGCTACAACGTCAGCGGCGCGTACGAACAATTAAAGGAACTCACGCGCGGCAAGGCCGGCATCAATCGCGAATCGCTGGCGGTGTTCATCAACGGTCTCGCCGGCATTCCCGATGCCGAGAAAACCCGCCTGCTGGCGCTGACGCCGGCGAGTTACATCGGTAAAGCGGCCGAACTCGCAAAGAAAATCTGATGTCAGCGTTCAGCGTGGATGTGAGCGCTACCGATTTTGAGCGGGCGGTACTCGAAGCCTCGAAAGCCGTTCCGGTCATTGTCGACTTCTGGGCCGAGTGGTGCGGGCCGTGCCGCGCGCTCAAGCCCGTGTTGGAAAAACTCGCCGCGGAGTACGACGGCAAGTTCAAGCTCGCAAAAATAGACTCCGACGAGAATCAGCCGCTTGCGCAACGCTACGGCGTGCGCGGCATTCCCAATGTCAAAGCATTCGTCAACGGCGAGCTGGTGGATGAATTTTCCGGCGCGCTGCCGGAAGCGCAGGTGCGGGCGTTCCTCAACCGGCTATTGCCGTCGCCGGCGGAGAAACTGCGCGTCGAAACCCTGCGCGAATATGCCGAACTCCAGGACGCCAAACGCGCCCTACGCATGCTGGCGCATGCATCCGAGCTCGATCCCGCCAATGAAGCAGTGCGTATCGACAGCGCACAATTGCTCATCACGCTGAATCGTTACGACGAAGCCGCACGCCTGCTGGCGTCCCTTGCGGAATTAACGAAAATGGATGATCGGGTCAAGGCGCTGCAAGTGCGAATTGATCTGGCCCTTAGCGTTGCAGGCGTCGCTGGCGCTGCCGACGGCGCCGACGAGACGGCTCTCGCCCATCGCATTGCCGATAAACCCGGTGATCTCGACGCACGCCTGCTGCTCGCGCATCGGCACATCGCTCGCGAGCAGCACGCCGACGCGTTTGAACAATTACTGGAAATCGTGCGCCGCGACCGTAAATTCAAGGACGATGCCGCGCGCAAGACCATGCTCCAGTTATTTAGCGTCTTGGGCAGCGATCACGCGCTCGTCAGCGACTACCGTCGAAAACTGGCTGGCGCTCTTAACTAATTGTTTTAACTGTATTTATTTAGACGCCGCACGCTGCTGCGCGAGCTTGTGCCGCACAAACTCGATCATGCCGGGCAAAATCGACAACACGATGATGCCGATAATCACCAGCGACAGGTTGTTTTTTACCCACGGAATGTTGCCGAAAAAATACCCGGCATACACCAGCGAGCCGATCCACAACACCGCGCCGCCAAAGGCATAGGCCATAAAGCGCGGATAGATCATGCGCCCGATGCCGGCGACAAACGGCGCAAAGGTGCGCACGATGGGCACGAAGCGCGCGATCACGATGGTTTTGCCGCCGTGGCGGTCGTAAAAACCCTGCGTGCGCTCGATATGCTTGGGGTTGAGCAAGAGCGACCCTTCGCGTGAAAACACTTTCGGCCCGAAAAAACGCCCGATCCAGTAGTTGGTGTTATCGCCCAAGAACGACGCCGCTATCAGCAGCATGAACAGCGTATGCACGTGCATGCTGCCGGTAGCTGCCAGCGCGCCCGCCACGAACAACAGGGAGTCACCCGGCAGAAACGGCATCACCACCAACCCGGTTTCGCAGAAAATAATCAGGAACAGAATCGCGTAGATCCAGACGCCGTAGTTCTGGATGAGTATCTGCAAATGCTTGTCGAGATGCAGTACCAGATCGATGAACGCTGCAAGAAACTCCACGTCACACCTTTATCAAGCGGCTTCTTCGCTCGGCTTTTTCTCGCCCCGCATCAGGTCTTCGCGCTTGAACTTCAACCACACCAGCAGCGGGCTGCCGACAAAGATCGACGAGTAAATACCGAAGCAGATGCCGATGGTCAGCGCCAGCGCAAAGTAATGCAGCGTTTCACCGCCGAAAATCAGCATCGAGCACACCATCAACTGCGTGCAACCGTGGGTGATGATAGTGCGCGACATGGTGGCGGTAATTGCGTTGTCGATGATCTGCGTCACCGGCGTATTGCGGTATTTCCGGTTAAGCGAATTCTCGCGCACCCGATCCATCACCACCACCGACTCATTGACGGAGTAACCGAGAATCGCCAGCACCGCCGCCAGCACTGGCAGCGAAAACTCCCACTGAAATATCGAGAAGAAGCCGAGAATAATCACCACGTCGTGCAGGTTGGCGATGATCGCCGACACGCCGAACTTCCACTCGAAGCGCAGCGCCAGATAACCGACGATACCCAGCGACACGAACAGCAGCGCCATGGCGCCGTTTTCGAGCAGCTCCTTGCCCACTTGCGGACCGACGAATTCGGTTCGCTTCAACACCACGCTGCCGTCGATCTGCTTTAACTCCGCCAACACCTGCTCGGACAGTTTCGCACTGGTCACCCCCTGCTTCACCGGCAAGCGAATCAGCACGTCCTGCGTGGTGCCAAAGTTCTGCACGCTGGCCTCGGTGAACCCCAGCTTGGTCATGCCGTCACGTATTTTGTTAAGGTCTACAGGCTGGCTGTACCGGACCTCCATCACCGTGCCACCGGTGAAATCCACGCCCAGGTGCAAGCCCTTGGTCGACAACGCCACCACCGCGATCACAAACGTGATCAAGGAGATCACGTTGAAGATCAGCGCGTGGCGCATGAACGGGATGTCTTTTTTGATTCTGAAAAATTCCATGATAGTTTCCTTGGCTGCCAGATCGCTCGCGCGTCCTGACTAAGCCTTGTCCTGCGTGGGTTTCCATACCTGCCCGATCGACACGCCGTCGAGTTTTCGCCGCGAGCCGTACCACAGATTCACCAGCGC
>CANIID010000308.1 GCA_947467315.1 Betaproteobacteria bacterium
AGGCGGCGTCGATCTCGGACAATACCGCCGGCAGCGCCGCGAGCAGTTTCGCGGCATCGGCGCTTAATCCGGGATGTGCCGCGAGACCGCCCATGTCGCCCAAGGCGCGCGCAAGCGCCTCCGCCCCATCAATACCAGCCTTGCGCCGCAGCTGTCTGGCCAGCAGCTTATGCATCACGTGCCCCTGTCGGCGACGCGGCACCGTGTTGCCACGGCACGGATGTGAGCATCATGGGAGCGGTGGGCACGGCGGATTCAATCACTCAGACAGGTGACGGTCATCGTCTGATTGTGCAGCTTGCATTCCGGCGAGTTCAAGTAAGGACTGATTTCACCGTTGGAATAAAAACCCGTCAGCACGCAATGCTTGCCGAAAACATTCCCTACGGCTTCGACTTCCTCGTCCACCCGCCCGCCCATCACCAGCTTGCGGCCGATACAACTCACCAGCATCGCGAGACAGGGCTCGCCTTTCTTGAACATTTTCTGCGCGGCAGCGGCCGCCGCTTCCGCGCCATCCACCAAGGCATTGGTGCTCGCGGCCATGAGCCGCAGGAAACCGCCTTCGACGATGTCTCCGGCAAGCGTAAGGCTTCCTTGCACCTCGTCAATACCGAGAATGGTACGTATGAGGCCGGTCTCGCCGTGATCCTGCCCGATCATGGCAAACGGAAACAACAATCCGGAACCCGGCAGGTCACGCGCGTATTCGCCGAGGTAACGCTTATAAATCTCCAACGCGGGCTCGCCGTCGAGCTCAAACAGCACATTGGCCTTCGAGCGCGTGACGCGACGCGTGGCACCGAACGGCTGCCAGCCGCCGAAGGAACCATGCGCGAGCTGAATCGCCGCACCATATAATCCCACGCCGACGATGTGGCGGTCGCTTACCACGCCATCGCATAGCGTCCACGTTTGCGTAAATTTTCCGCCATCACCCGCGAGTCCGCCGGTAAGGGTTACGTGGGTCCCCGCGACCCGCGTGATGCCTTCGATCAACGCGCTGCCATTGATGTTCACACCCTGCCCGAACACCAGTATCGAATGCAAATCCTCTGCGGCCAGTTTCGCCGCCAGCCGCTGGCCGGCCTCTGCGGAATCGTCCATGCCGGCGGTTTCGACGCTGGCGACACGAAAGCCGGGCTGCTTGAAGCGCACGGCCGTCAGCACCAGGCTGTCGTCGGCGACACCGGCATTGCTGATCTCGCCCGAGGTTGTGCAACCCATGTGATGCGCGTCCGGAAACTGCGCGCGCAGCAGCGCGGGTAGCGCCGGGTCGGTCATGCGCGTTACCGAGCCAAACACGATGATCAGATGCGGCTTGATCGCCGCAATCGTTGCGAGCCCGTGCGCGTCTGGCGTAGTGGTGAACTGCGCTTGGCGTATTTCCATGGATATTCCAATGATCCAAAGAGCGAATTATCCTTGATCCCGTACGCGGGTGACGTATTTTATGCGCACTCACCCCAAGAAAAAATTAAATTATTATTTAAAAACAAATACTTACATCAATTCCACCTGCTATCGCTGCTCTCGCGCCGCAGGATTCACCAGGTTCGGCGGCCGCTCTCCGCGCAGCGCAGCGACCAGGTTTTTCGCGGCGGTCATCGCCATCGCGCGCCGCGTCGCTTCGGTGGAACTACCGATGTGCGGGACCAGCACCACGTTCTTCAATTCAAGAAACGCGGGATTCAGTTTGGGCTCGTTCTCGAACACATCAAGTCCCGCCGCGCGGATCGTGCCGTGCTTCAACGCGTCGATCAGCGCCGCGTCATCCACCACGCCGCCGCGCGTGGAATTGATGAGGATCGCCGAGGGTTTCATCTTTTTCAGTTGCGCCGCGCCGATCAGGTGATGCGTCTCCGGCGAGTAGGGCATTTGCAGAACGACAAAATCCGCCTGTGCCAGTAGCGCGTCCATGCTGACGTACGCCGCGTTGGCACGCGCTTCGATCTCGGGCGCCACGCGCGTGCGGTTGTGATAAATCACCTTCATGTCAAAGCCCGCCGCACGTTTGGCGATGGCCTGCCCGATGCGGCCCATGCCGATGATGCCGAGTGTGGCGTGATGCACGTCCACGCCCAGCCATTGCTTTAACTTCCAGCCGGTCCACTCGCCTTTGCGGATATATGCTTCCACTTCGGTGACACGCCGCGCGGTAGCCAGCATCAGCGCAAACGCCAGATCGGCGGTGCTGTCGTCGAGTACGCCGGGCGTGTTGGTCACTTGGATACCGCGCGCGGTGCAGGCGGGCACGTCGATATTGTTGTAACCGACGGCGATATTCGCCACCGCTTTCAAGTGCGGCACGCGCGCGATCAACGCGGCATCCACCTTGTCGGTCAGCGCGCACATCAGCCCCTCGCACCCGGCGAGTTTCGTCGCCAGGGCATCGGGCGTGTACGGCACATCGGCCTGATTGTCGATCACCTCGCAGTGCCCAGCCAGAACGGCAATACTGTCATCAAACACTTCGCGTGTGACCACGACTTTGGGTTTCATACGGAATTCCTTACGATTTCGTCAGACCAGATATTACGGCATCGCGTTTCGCGCACATAGAGTGCGCCGACGAAACCGAGCGCCGCGAACACCGCCAGCGGCAACATCGCAATGCGGAAATCCGCCAGTGTACCGGCGGCGCCGGCTACCTTGCTTGCATCGAGCAGCGCACCCGCCAGCGGCTGTAAAATGCCCGCCGCGAGAAAGCCGCCGGTGTTGGCGACGCTGATCGCCATGCCGGCATGCTCGGGCGGATTCACTTCTTTTGACAGCGACCAGGCAAAGGTAAATCCCGGCGCAACCGCACCCATCAGCGCGCACGTGGCAAAAGTCCAATCGCCCGGCACGCCGGTGAGCCACGCCACCCACAGCACGAGATACAACACCGCCACGGTGAGCAGCACGGGTTTACGTTTGCCGTAATAATCCGATACACGCGCCATCACCACTGCTGAAATCGCCAGCGTGATTATGATAATCGCCGCGTGCTGGCTCGCCACCACGGCGGATTTGCCATACGCCTGCGTCAGCATGGGCGCCAGCCACAGACCGATGAAACACATATAGCTGCCCGACAATCCAAAACTCACCCAGAACGCGGGCCAGGTGGCGCGGTTTTTCAGCACGGCAATTAAATCGGCGCGCCAGTCGCGCTCGCCTGCGTTGTGCGTGGCTGTCGAGGCATGATCTTCCGCCAGCCGCCACGTCAACAACGCCACCAGCACCGAGGCCACGCCTATCGCCACGAACACCTCGCGCCACGACACCATCGTCACCAACCACGCCAGCGGCACGGTCGCCGACAGCGCGCCGCACAGGCCGATGAAATTCACCCCGCTCGCCACCGTGGCGAACTGGCGTTCCTTGAACCATTGCGCGCTGATTTTGAGCAACGCGACAAACGCCACCGACACGCCCAAGCCCGCCAGGGTACGCCCCAACGCCGCACCCCAGAAGGTATCCGCCACGCCGAACAGCAGCGAACCCACGCCCGCCACGAGGCCGCCCGCGGTCAGCACGCGCTTGGGGCCGAGCGTATCGACCAGCACGCCGGTAGGAATCTGCATCACGGTGTAGACGTAAAAGTACGTCGCCGCCAGCGCGCCCAGCGCGGCGCTGTTGACGGCAAAGGCGCGGGTCAGTTCGTCGGCAATGGCCACTGGCGCGACGCGGTGAAAAAACGCCAGCCAGAATGCCGCGCCGCCGAGCGAAAACACTACCCAGCGCAGCCGCGCCTCGCCCTTCACGCCTAACGCCCTATGCCTTACGCGCTACTTATACAGCGTCTGCGGCAACCACAGACCAATCGCCGGGAACATATACAGCAGAATCACCGCCACCACCTGTATCGCCATGAACGGCATCATGCCGACGAATATCTGGTTGAGCGTGACGTGCGGCGGCGATACGCCCTTGAGATAAAACGCCGCCATCGCCACCGGCGGCGAGAGGAACGCGGTTTGCAGATTCAGCGCCACCAGCAGCCCGAAGAACAACGGGTCGATGCCAAAGTGCGGCAGCAGCGGAATAAAGATCGGCATAAAAATCACGATGATCTCGGTCCATTCCAGCGGCCAGCCCAACAGGAAAATAATCACCTGCGACAACACCATGAACTGTATCGGCGTCATGTTCAGCGACAGCACCCATTTCTCGATCAGCTCCTGCCCGCCGAGCAACGCAAACGCCGCCGAGAAAATCGACGAGCCGACAAACAGCCAGCACACCATGGCGCTGGTCTTCGCGGTGAGGAACGACGACTCTTTGAGGATGGGCCCCAGGTCGCGCATGGCGCTGGCGGAAGATGCGCTCATGCGATTCGCCGCGCCCGCGCCCAATGACTGCCACTTGTTGTGAAAGCGGTAAGCGATCGCCAGCAAAAATCCGCCCAGCGAGCCGATCGCCGCCGCCTCAGTGGGCGTGGCCCAGCCGAAGACGATGGTGCCCAGCACCGCCAGAATCAACACCGCCAGGGGGAAAAACGACCCCAGCAGCATTTTGAAAATCTCCAGCCGCACAATATTAAAAATATAATAAAAACAAAAGGTTAAGAACATCGACACCCCGATCGTCACCCATAACCAGGTGGGCGTGGGCAGGCGTGTGGTGGCCGCCGCATCCTTGGCCGCTTTCGCGGCATCATTCGCGGGCTTGGCTTTGAGTGCTGCGGCGGCGTCCGTGGCTGCCTTCTCCGCTGCGGCTTTGTCGGCTGCTGCTTTGTCCGCGGCAACTTCCTGCGGGTCTTTTGGTGGCTCTTGCAGGCCGCCGGCATCTTTGGGCGGCTCCTGCAACCCGCCGATGTCTTTTTGCGTGTCAGTGGCATTGCTTGCGCCGCCCATTTCCACCAACCCTTCGGTGGACTGCACGGCCTCCGGCACGGTGGTGTAATGCCAGATGACGAGCAATGAAAGCGCTATGGCGATGGCAGGCAGCAAAGACACCAGGAGATTAACCGCTGCGCCCGCCAGCGGCACGCCGGGCCGTTGACCCCGCAGTGCCGAGAACAACCCAGTGACGGCGTTACCACTGCCATCGGCGGAAATCGCTTTGGTCACCGCGGGCAAAGGCACAATGCGATCAGCCGCCGGCAACGGCGGCGCCAGCGCGGGCCATATTTTCGCCACCACGATCACGTAACCCAAATACAAACACGCCAGCATGATGCCGGGGAAAAACGCGCCGGCGTAAAGCTGCACCACCGACACGCCGGCGGTTGCGCCATACACGATCAGCATCACCGACGGCGGTATCAATATGCCCAGACAACCGCCGGCGGTAATCGCGCCTGCCGCGAGCTTGGTGTTATAGCCCGCGCGCAGCATCGCCGGAAACGCCAGCAGCCCCATCAGCGTGACCACCGCGCCGACGATGCCGGTGGCGGTGGCAAAAATTGCGCATGTCACGATGGTGGCCACCGCCAATGAGCCGGGCACGCGCGCCGCCGCCAGGTGCAGACTCTTGAACAGTTTCTCGATCAAGTTGGCGCGCTCGACCAGATACCCCATGAACACAAACAGAGGGATCGAAATCAGCACGTCGTTGGCCATCACGCCATACGTGCGCTGCACCATCAGATCGAGCGTTTTGTTGATATCGTAGTTGTAGGCGATCCACGCGAACATCATGCCCATGCCCATCAGGGTGAACGCCGTCGGAAAACCGAGCATGATCGCCACCACGATCAACGACAGCATCAGCAAGCCGAGATGGCCGCTGGTCATCTGCGCGGCGGAGGGCAGCAGCATAAAGGTGCCCAGCACCACCAGCGCCATGATGGTAAAACCGAACCACACGCCTTTGTTCATTTCGCTGCTCCCTTGCCGATACTCGCGAGGGCAGCGATATCTTC
>CANIID010000309.1 GCA_947467315.1 Betaproteobacteria bacterium
ATCCGTGCGCTCGCCATCGGCAGCCTGCAACGCCTGCCGATTTTGCCCGAGGTGCCAACGCTGAACGAAGCGGGCCTGCCCGGTATGGAATCAGGATCGTGGTACGGTTTATTCGCCCCTGCGGGCACGCCCGCGTCAATCGTCAAATTCATGCACACGGCCACGGTAAAGGTGTTGAGTGCGCCGGAGCACGCCGCACGCCTGGCGGCGGACGGCGCGATTGCGTCGGGCAATTCACCGGAGGCTTTTGGGAAAGAGATCCGCGCCGAATCAGCGATGTGGGCGCGGGTGATCAAGCAGGCGGGGGTGAAGCTGGACTGATTCCGTTCGCCGGGGTAGCCACGGCGGAATTGCCGCAGTTACCCGCCGCCGTGCGGCACCTCCTGCAACAACGCCGCCACTGCCTGTTTCCAGAACCGCGCATTGCCAGTGGTGCTGTGTCCCACGGTCTGTTCGCTCGCGGGAATGATCAGCGCTTTGCCGTTTTTCACCCGTTTGATTTCACGTTGCAGCAGCGGCGGCTCCGGCGGATTACGTTCGTCGTCGGCTGAGTTGATCGCCAGCAACGTGGCCTTGATGCGTTCCAGCCCCGGCGCGGGATTGTAGTCGCGCGAGGACTCCCATCCATAGATGAAATCGTTGGCGTCGGCCTTGAACGGTTCGCTCATGCGCCTGGCGATGGATTGATCCGCCAGTTCGCGCGTCGGCGCGTTTTTGTGATGGCCGTGGTTACCGCCGTTGGTGGCGATGGTGTAGTACACATGCGCAAACTTCGCGCTCTTGGGCTGCTCGGTGTAATCGCCATTCATCCACGCCGAATCGTTGCGTATCGACTCGACAATAAAGCGCCGCATCATCCAGTTGCGACCCGACATCTCCGTCGGCAGCGCACCCATCGGTACTGCGATGTCCATCATGTCCACATACTTCTGCGCCCACAGCCACACGTGCATGCCACCCATCGAATTGCCGAGCAGCAGGCGCAGACGCTTCACGCCCAGATGCTCCGTCACCAGCCGGTATTGCGCATCGATCTGGTCGTCGTAGTTGTAGCGCGGAAATTTCATCCGCAGCCCGTCGGAAGGCTTGCTCGATTTACCCACGCCCAGCGCGTCAGGCAGGATGATGAAATAACGGCTCGCATCCAACGGCTGCCCCGGCCCGAACAACTCGCCGGCGAATTGCGCGTTAAGCAGGTTGGTGCCGGAACCTGTGGTGCCGTGCAGGATCAACACCGGCTCGCCTTTCGGATCACCCACAGTGGTGTAATGCAGCTTGAGTTCGGGCAGCGCTTCGCCCGTGTGGAAGCGGAAGTCGCGGACTAGCCAGGTATCTGTTTTTGGGGTGGGGTATGTGATTTCGGCCATGGGAAATTATCGTAAGCTGTTGATATTAAATAATATTTTCTATGTGGCGCTTGCAGCGGGAGTGAAAGCGCCGTGCGTCCACTGTCCGCCATTCGCCGCGCTCCTTGCGAGCTGCAAATTAAATCAGCTTCACCAACTGCTTGCCGAAATTTTTGCCGGCAAGCAAGCCGATAAACGCCTTGGGCGCATTGTCGAGGCCCATCGCGATGCTTTCGCGATACTTGAGCCTGCCCTCATGCACCAGATCGCCAAGCTCTTTGAGCGCAGGCCGCCACAGATCCAGATGATCGGAACAAATAAAACCGCGCAACGCGATGCGGTTCACCAGAAAGCTGCGCGCGTTGTGCAGCGCCAGCGCGCCGGGGTCGTTGTAGCCGGCAATCTGGCCGCACAGCGCGATGCGCGAGAAATTATTCATGTGCAGGAGTAGCGCATCGAGCGTGGGGCCGCCCACGTTGTCGAAATACACATCCACGCCTTTGGGGCACGCAGCGGCAAGCGCAGCATTCAGATCGACCGCCTTGTAATCGATGCAGGCGTCGAAGCCGAGTTCGTTGACCACGTAGTCGCACTTGGCCTTGCCGCCGGCGATGCCCACGGCGCGGCAACCTTTTAATTTTGCCAACTGGCCCACGGCGCTGCCGACCGCGCCGCTGGCGGCTGACACGACCACCGTTTCGCCCGCTTTGGGTTTGCCATGTTCGTTCAAACCGATCCACGCAGTAACGCCGGGCATGCCCACCACGCCGAGGTACGCCGACAGCGGCACGTAGTTCGGATCGAGCTTGCGCACGCCGCCGCCGTTGCTCACACCGTATTCCTGCCATCCCGTGCGCGTTTCGACGAAATCACCGGGATTGAATTTCTCGTGCTTTGATTCGATGACTTCGCCCACTGCGGTGCCGACCATCACTGCGCCGACTTCCGCTTTGGCGGCGTAGGATTTTTCATTGTCCATGCGCCCGCGCATGTAGGGGTCGAGCGAGAGGTAATGATTGCGAACAACGAACTCGTTGTCGCCTGCTTTGGGGATGTCGGATTCGACGATGCGGAAGTGGGATTCTTCGACAGTGCCTTGCGGACGAGATGCCAGCAAAACTTGTTTGTTCTTCATGATGGGCCACCTGTTGTGTTCAGGCACCATTGTATCGAGGGTTGGTGATGAGTTGCACCCATCCTACGGGAATTGCGTGGAATGCAATCGCCCAACCTCGTCATTCTGGCGCAAGCCAGAACGACGTTGGATGGTGAGCCGTTTGCCGTCTCACTTCACCTCAAACTCGCCCACCTGCACCACTTCACTGCGGCCTTTCAGCCGCATGGTCACCGTTTGCTCCTGTGCATCGCGGGTGCCGAAGCGCGTGGTGAGTTTCAATTGCAGCGTCGTCGCCCCCGCGACGATTTGCTGGTTGTGGCCATAGAAGTTGGCTTCGACTTTGTATTTGCCGGGTTTGGCGTTTTTCAACGAAAACGTTTCCGGGCCGTAGCCGCCGGTGTAATCCTGCGACATGCGCCCGCCCTGGTAGCTGATGCGATTGCCGTAGTAAGCTTTTTCGCCGTTCGGGTCTGTTACCCACAAATCGATGTCGGTGTTGTCGGCGTCCCATGACAGCGCCACGCGCAAATCCACCGGCAGGTTACGCATAAGTCGCGTGTCGAACCGATTCACGTATACTGCGGTATCGGCGGTGGCGATGAGGGCGTTTAGTTCATCCAGCGCGGTGAGTTCGATTTCCGGGAAGCGGCCGTGCCACGGGCGTATCACCACTTCATACAATTGATTCGCGGCTTTCTGCCTCTGCTTATCGGCGGCGTACGCCAAACCCAGATCGCGATACGACTGCGGTTCGTTGGGCGCTAATTCAAGCACGCGCGCGAGGATAGGTATCGCCAGCTTCGCTTGCCCGGACTGCATCAGCCGATAGCCGAGGATGCGCAGGATGTGGCGGTTTTCCAGGTCCATCTCCGCGAGATTACCCAGCACGCGCACGCCCAGCGCGGTCAGCCCTTTATCGAAAAACACGTCGGCGGCATCGAGAAAAAATGCGGTGCTGTTGGCGTACCCGGCGCGCTCGTCGAGATACACGCGATACAGCTCGTTGACCGATGCATCCTGAAAACGCTTGAAATACGGCGCGTCGGGCGTCCAGCGCTTGAGCTGGATGCTCATGCCGCGCGGCACGTTCGCATCGTCCTTTGCCAGCCCGCCGGCCACGACGTCGGCCAATTGGTTTTGCGCGCGGCCTGCCATCGCTGGCGCGGATTTCATCGCGGTCCGAGGCGCCGCGGCGGGTGCCGCTGGCGCGCGATCACGCGACGCTTCGGTCGCGGGCGCCATGCGGCGCGATTCGTTTTCCGCACGCTCCTGCATCACCGCGCCGTCGGCACGCGAGCCACTACTGATCTTCGCCTTCGATTCGGGTTGCGGACGCGCGGTTTTGGGGAAATCCTTTTCCCACCACGCGGTTTTTTCCTTGAGCATTTGCACCACGCGGTCGAGTTGCTGTTTGCGCTCGTCGGTGGCGCGCAAATGCAGATTGCCGCGTTGGCGATCGTATTCGGCGCGCAGTTCGGCGGGCGGCGTAATCTCGTTACGCACGTAGTCTTCAACGCGATCCAGCACGATCAGCGAGGTTTCGCGCGAAGTGAGGCCGAACGCCATGCCCAGGCGGCGAATTTGCGCGCGGTGCAGACGGTACTCGCCGTCGAGTTCGGCGATGCGCAGTTGCGCCCACGCGGCGGCGGCGAGGGTGTCGGGGTTTTGCGTGGCGCTCACGGGAATGGTGATGGTTTCAGCCCCCGCGCGTGAAGCGGGATACGTCCCCGTGAGCATGAGCGTGCCGCTATCGCCTTGCAGTTGTCCGGCCACCAGCCAGCGGCCATTGTCGGCGTCGGGCGATACCGCCGCGAGCTCGCTTACGCCGCTGCCGGTGAGCGCCATCAGACGCGCCGCGCGATACAACAAACCGCGTGCCGCCTCGGCAGGCGTAAGTGAGACCAGATCGATAAATTTTCCCGCGCTGGCGTGGGCAAGCTGCCGCAGCCGCGCCGGGTCGGCGCGCGTGGCGGCGCTCACGGTGTACAGCGGCACATTCAATTTCGTAAAAGGTCGTTCGCCGAAATTATCCAGGCCGTCGCTGAACAACAGGTATTCGCCGACATTCGACTCCGGCGTGAACGCGCCGAGTTGGGTCGCGCCATCATAAACGGTGGTTTCCAGCGCGCGCCGTAACGCGCCCCAGTCACCATTGGTGATGGGAAAGCGTTCCACCGGCTCTGCGGCGTCGCGCACGCGGGTCAGGCGCACTGCGCCATTCATCAATCGTTTGAAATACGTTTCGAGCAACGCGAATTCACGCGCGTGATCGCGTGCCGCGCCCGAACCGGAAGCATCCCAGATGATGCCTACCACCGGCGGCAGGCTGCGCAGCACGGTGCGGTTCAGGCGCGCAGGCACTTCGGCCACGAAGTAAGTCGTCTTGTTGTGGTTTTGGGTATGCACTTCGGGGCGCGCTGAGACGGGCACATGCACTTCCATCACGCCGCGCGCGGCAAAGTCCTTGCGTGAAACTTCCGCTTCGTAATCCATGCCGCGTACTTTGAACGCCAGTCCTTTCGGTGAAGTGCCCGCCAACGCCGGTGCCTGTTCCGGCGCGCGCACGATCACGCGCAACGAGAAGCCCGCGAGATCACGCGCATAGTCGAGTGGCAAACGGTAACGCCGCAGACTACCGGCCACCGGCAAGGTTTCCGCGTAACGGATCAGCACGCGGCGCGTGCCTTGCGCCGGCAACGGATACACCCGCAATTTGTAGTTGTTACCCGCTGTCACTTGCAGCAGCGCGGGGTCGATGCGCTGGCGGATCACGTCTTCAAACACCTGCTGGCCCTTGGCTTTTTCGACGGGCACCGCCTCGCGCAGCTTGCCGTCGATGTCGAGCGCGAAGGCGCTGACCTGCTGGCCATCGAGCAGCGGAAACTGCAACTCGCCTTCAAGCACGCGCCGGTTCGAATTAAAGAAAGTCATCTCCACCGAGGTGATGGCGCGGCTGCCGCTGATTTCGGTGTCGATGCGGATCGATTGCAACACCACCGGTGTTTCAGCGCCCAGCGCCACCGTCAAGCGCGGCGGGGTGATGACGGGACGCACATCCTGCGCAGCCACACCGTGAACCAGATTGAACGCGCAACCCGCAACGGCAACGGTGCGTAGGTTTAACAGGAAATTTCTGCGATTCATTTTTATCCCCAGGCTGCGCTGCCGATGGTGACAGCGCTTCACCGCTTAAACGGCGCGCACTGCGGCATGGGGTTAAGTCCGTCTGCCCATATTTCGTAACTAATTGTTATTACACGAAATTTGTTTAATTAGCCCTAAGCGGTACGTGCATAGCACGGCAAAAATATCGCCGAAAAATTTGCCAGCGCATATCGCCATGAAAAGAATTCATTGGGTAAAATCGACCG
>CANIID010000310.1 GCA_947467315.1 Betaproteobacteria bacterium
CCGATCACGTGGTATGGGGCAGTGATGCCATCTGGACCGGCGCGCCGCAGTGGCAGATTGAAGCGCTGCGCCGTCTGGAAATTCCCGAAGAGATGCAAAAGAAACACGGCTTCGCCCCGCTGGGCGCCGCCGATGGCCCGGTCAAAAAAGCCATCTTCGGCGAGAACTCCGCGCGGCTGTACAACTTCACCGCCGCGCAGCGCGCCGCGCTGGAAGGCGACGTGGTGGCGGTGGCGAAAGCTAATTACGATAAGTTCGGCGAAGGCCGCACCAACCTGCGTTATGGCTATATGCAAAAGCCGACGGCGTAAGTTTGGCCGTTGACGGTAGAATGGCGTCACGACGTGTGACGCCATTTTTTTTGCCTTGTTGTCTCCCCTCGCCCGCTTGCGGGAGAGGGGTAGGGGAGAGGGCAATGGTGTTGCCGCACATTTAAAGGAGACCACTCATGACCCGCCGCTACGACGCCAAAAAATTCACCATCGCGCACCTGCGCGCCACCGCTGAAAAATTAAAGAACTGGGGCAAGTGGGGCCCGGACGATCAGGTCGGCACACTCAACTACGTGACGCCGCAAAACATCATCGACGCCTCGCGCCTGGTGAAGAAAGGCAAAGTATTTTCGCTGGGGCTGAACTTCGACCGCACCGGCCCGCAAAAAGGCCTGTGGGGCAATCGCTTCAACCCGATCCACACCATGCTCGCCACCGGCACGGATGCGGTCGCCGGCAATCAGGACAAAGGCGGCCTCAGATACGCCGACGATATGGTGTCGCTGCCGTTGCAATGCGGCACGCAGTGGGACGCACTGGGCCACATTTTCTACGACGATAAAATGTGGAACGGCTACGACGCCAAACTGGTGGACACCAACGGCGCGCAGAAAAACGGCATCCACAAAACCCGCGACAAAATGGCCGGGCGCGGTGTGCTGCTCGACATGGCGCGGCATCTCGGCAAGGAATACCTCGAAGACGGCGAAGCCATCACCAACGACGATCTCGATGCCTGCGCCAAGGCGCAAGGCGTGGAAATCAAGCGTGGTGATTTTGTCATCGTGCGCACCGGGCAAATGGAAAATCGTCTGAAGACCGGCGAGTGGGGCGGCTACGCCGGCGGCGACGCGCCGGGGCTGGCGTTTGAAACCGCTGAGTGGATACACCGCAAGGAAATCGCCGCCATCTGCACCGACACCTGGGGCTGCGAAGTGCGGCCAAACGAAACGGACGATGCGTCACAGCCGTGGCATTGGGTGGTGATTCCGATGATTGGGATCACCATGGGCGAAATATTTTATTTGAAGGATTTGGCCGACGATTGCGCGAGCGATAAAGTGTACGAGTTCTTTTTCTGCGGGCCGCCGTTGCCGATTACACGCGCGGTGGGGTCGCCTATTAATCCGCAGGCGATTAAGTAGATATTTCCGTCGGTGATGCCTTTGCCGCGAGCTACCCGGAAACTCCTTTTTGGCTTGGGCATGATTTTGCTGGTGATAGGAGGGGTGATGGGGCAATACGTTCTTTGGTTTGTCACTGAGTTCGAACCAAGGTTCATGGGGCTGATGTTTCTTATTGGCGCGTTAGGTATTGCACTCGTGAAACTATTCCCCGAAAGCAAGAAATCGTAGTAAGACGTGGAATTCGTAGAGATCGTAGGGCGCAATCCCTATTGCGCCGCATGTGAATTCGCCAAACCACATGCGTTGAACGTCAACGTCGCCGGGGGCAGCCCGGCGGCTGGTCACTTTCTTTTGTACGGCCAAAAGAAAGTAACCAAAGAAAACGCCGCCCCCGGTTCGCCGGCCCTTCGGGCTGCCTTCCGCTGCTCGCCACGCCGGGCGGCTGCGGAACTCGCCCTCGCAAACAACAACCGCGCGAGGACTCAGACAGTCCTCGCCGACTTCCCCCGGCGCGGCTGCGCTGCTCGGCGGCTCTCAGGGGGATTTGCTGCATGCACCTGCGGGGATGCTTGCATTCCTTTTCTTTCTTGCAGCCCCCCGAAAATCAACATCATGACTGCTGGTTGTTCGTAACTATATGTTTTTATTAAATATTTTGTATTGGTGTGTACTTGCTCACTGTCACGCGCGATTCGCTACACAGCGCTACAATCCCAATCACCGCATCACAAATTCCATGTCGTTCGATCCCACGTTGTCACCTCCAAGGAGCCCCAAATGACCACCGCCGAACTCACGCGTTATGAAATCGACGTGTCTGATGTTGAATATATTCGTCACGGCACCAAGCCGTATCTTGCGCGCGTGTACAAGCCGCGTGGCAAGGGGCCGTTTCCGCTGTTGATCGACATACACGGCGGTGCGTGGGTGAACAAGGATCGGCTTGCCGATGAAGGCACGGATACGCCGGTGGCGAAAACCGGGGTGGTGGTGGCGTCACTGGATTTTCGTATGCCGCCGGATGGACAGTACCCGGCGTCGATGCAGGACATCAATTATGCGATCCGCTACTTCAAGTCGCGCGCGGCGGAGTTCAACATTGACCCCAAGCGCGTGGGTATCCTCGGCGTGTCGAGCGGCGGCCATCAGGCGATGCTGACGGCCATGTGGCCGCATGATCCGCGCTTCACGGCGATTCCCGGACCTGCCGGCGTGGATGCGACGGTCAAGTGCGCGGTGATGTGCTGGCCGGTGATTGATCCGCTGGGCCGCTATGAATACGCGCAAACGCTTGTGGGCGGGCCGCACGCCAAGCACGGCGACATCTGGGTCAAGAATCACAATCTCTACTGGCCCACGCTGGATGCGATGGCAGAAGGCAATCCGACGCGCCTGCTGGAGCGCGGCGAAAAATGTCTGACGCCGAATGTGATTTACCTGCAGGGCACGGCTGACTTCGCGCATCCGGTGCCGAATCGTGATCGCTTTATCGCGGGTTATCGCAAGGTGGGCGGCAAGGTTGATCTGCATTTGTTCGAGGGCGTGGGTGAAGCGTTCGTCACCAACGACCCGACCTCGCCGCAGGCGCGTGATTGCATCGAGAAGATCATCGATTTCGTGCATCGCGAATTGGGCTAACACTGCGTGTCCTCGCTGCGCACAACACAAACGTTTTGCGCAGCGACGTTTCATCCGCCTTTTTTTCGCCACAATTGATCACGGCTTTGCCATGATCTTTCCCTTCGCGCGCCAGCCCGTCACGATGTAATGCGCCTGTGCGCCAGCGGGCGCAGCGAACAGGGGCAAAGCATGAGACAGGTGTTCAGTGTGGCGCGACACGCGTGCGCATTGGGGTGTGAGCGATGACGAGCAGCCGGTTTTTGCTCTTGCTTGCGGGGGTTTCGGGCGTGGCTGCGTTGGGATACGTGGCGTCGCGCCGGAACTGGTTTTCGCGCCAGCCCGACCGAGAACGTACCAGCATCGAGCATCGCGTGGCGCAGTGCGGCGCGCGCGCCGATGCCCGCTTGCGGCCAGCATTCACGCGCGCAGGCGTGCCATATCCGCCGACGGAAGTCGCGCTGCTGGCTTTCAAGGACACGCGCGAGCTGGAAGTCCATGCGCGTGCTACGCGCGGCTATCGTTCCCTGGAAAATAGTGCGAGCCCATCTGACGCCGCAAGGCAAGCAGGCGCTAGCGGAGTTTTTGCGATGATGTGTTATTGAAGTCGGCGACGCACATGCGTTGACACACTTGTGTTCGGCACTGCCACATTCCCGCTCAATTCGATTCATCGAGTAATGGGATTACACAATAAAACTTTATTTAAAAACAATAAGTTACATAAATTCCGCTTGCTATCTAAGCAGTTGCGTCACAATCCCGCATCGGTCACACTGACGACAGAAGCGCTATCCCAATCACGGAGGATGTTCATGCCCCGCAACGCATTACGGACAGGTTTATTACTCACGCTCGCCGGCTGCATCGCCGCGCCCGCGCTGGCACAGCAGTACCCTTCAAAAGCCATCCGCATAGTCGCGCCGTATCCGGCGGGCGGTTCGTCGGACACTATCGCGCGCATGATGAGCGCGAAACTGACCGAGGCTTGGGGTCAACCCGCGGTGGTGGATAACCGCGGCGGCGTCGGCGGCAGCTTGGGCACGGAGATCGTGGCGAAGTCTCCGCCCGATGGTTACACGCTGCTGGTGGGTAACATTCAGCCGGTGGCCATTAATAACAATATCTACAAGAAGCTGGGTTATGACTCCGTGCGTGATCTGGCGCCGATTTCGCTGGCGGTAGTGGGGCCGCAGATCGTGGTGGTGCATCCTTCGGTGCCGGCGAAAAACATGCGCGAGCTGATTGCCGTGGCGCGCGGGCGCACGGCCAATGCACGCCTTAATTTCGGCTCCAGCGGCCCCGGTTCTATCTCGCAACTGGCGGCGGAATTGTTCAAGGGCATGGCCAAGGTAGACATGGTGCATATTCCGTACAAAGGCTCATCGCTGATCACCAACGATCTGATCGGCGGGCATCTGGACATCGTGTTTTCCGACATGGCGGTGATGCTGCCGCACACCAAATCCGGCCGCGTGCGCGCGCTGGCCGTCACCGGGCCGAAGGCGACGCCATTGGTGCCGGGCGTGCCGGCATTGGCTGACACCGTGCCGGGCTTCACCATGGAAAGTTGGTGGGGCGTGCTTGCGCCCACCGGCACACCCGACGCGATCATTACGCGGCTCAATACTGAGCTGGCGCGCATTCTGCAATTGAATGATGTGAAAGAGCGCTTTGCGAATCTGGGCGTCGAGGCCAAGAGCAGTTCGCCGGCAGAGTTTGGTGTGCTGATTAAATCGGAGTTGGCGCGCTACGCGAAGCTGATCAAGGAAATCGGGATCACGCCGGAGTAGGCCGCCCCCATCCCAACCTTCCCCCGCAAGCGGGGGAAGGAGAAATACCGCTACTGCGACCCAGCCAATCCCAGCTTGCGTATCAGGTCGCCCCATTTTTTTGCTTCTGCCGCGATGTATTGCTGATGCGCTTCAATCGATGCGGGCGCGGCCGGTATCAGATCGAGGTTTGAAATCACCTTGTTCACTTCTGGCAGTTTGAGGATGCGCGTCATCTCGCTGTGCAGACGATTCACCACGGCGCGTGGCGTGGCGGCGGGGGCCACCAGCGCGTGCCATGACACCGCTTCAAGGCCGGGGCGATTCGCGGCTTCGGCCAGTGTCGGCACGTCCGGCAGAGAGCTAAAGCGCGTGAGCGTGGACACCGCCAGCGCGCGCAGCCGTTTGTCGCGTATCAGTTGTTGCGATGCGCCGGCCTCGGCGAAACCCAGCTGCACATGGCCTGCGGCTATGTCGATAATCGCCTGCGGGCTGTTCTTGTACGGCACATGAATGAGGTTCAAGCCGAAGTTTTGCGCGAACATTTCCGTCGCCAGACGCGGCGCGCCGCCGGGGCCGGTGGAGCTGTAGCTCAGTTGGCCGGGGCGCGCTTTCACATAAGTCACCAATTCAGGCACCGAACGCACCGGCAGCGACGGATGCACGATCAAAATAAACGGCGACTTTAGATACACCGCGACTGGCACAAAATCCTTTGCCGCATCGTAGGGCAACTGTTTGTAGGTGGTTTGGTTCAACGCCAGCGCGGCGCTGGTGCCCACCAGCAGCGTGTGTCCATCGGCGGGCGTGTTCTTCACCGCGTTCACCGCGACGATGCCGTTGGCGCCGGGCTTGTTGTCGAACACCACGGGTTTGCCTAGCCCCTGCGCAAGCTGCTCGCCCCAGGTGCGCGCCACCACATCAAGGCCAGTGCCGGGTGCGAGCACCAGCGTGACGGTGATCGCTTTTGATGGGTAGTCTTGCGCGTGGGCGG
>CANIID010000311.1 GCA_947467315.1 Betaproteobacteria bacterium
AGTTTCGACAAGGGCTGCTATCCCGGTCAGGAAATCGTCGCGCGCACACACTACCTCGGCAAATCCAAGCAGCGCATGGTGCGCGCGCACATTGCGTCGGTTGATGGCGCCGATATTCCACAGGCCGGCGACAAGCTGTACACCGCCGCCTTTGGTGATCAGGCCAGCGGTATGATCGTCAACGCGGTGACGACGGACTCGCAGCGACACGAGGTGTTGGCCGTGGTGCAAACCAGCAGCATCGACACAGCAGACGTGCATTGGAAAGCCGTGGATGGCCCCTCGCTGGTGATCGCCGCATTGCCCTACAGCGTCAAATAAACCATGTGTCTGATCTTGTTTGCGTTTCAGGCGCATGCCGATTTCCCCCTGGTGATTGCCGCCAATCGCGATGAAGCCTACGCGCGCCCGGCGGCGCCGGCGGCGTTCTGGCAGGATCATCCCGACGTCTACGGCGGGCGCGATCTCGAAATGGGCGGCGCGTGGATGGGGCTGACGCGCCACGGACGCTTCGCCGCCGTCACCAATTATCGCGATGGTTTTCCCAAGGGCGTGGCGCCGCGCTCACGCGGCGATCTCGTCGGCGGCTATCTCACCGGCACGCAAGCCGCGCCCCCATACCTGGAAAGCGTGGCCGCACGCAAGGCTGACTACGCCGGGTTCGGCGTGCTGGCGGGTGATTTAAATGAGATGTGGTTTTTATCCAATTACGGCAAGGGCGTGGAGCCGGTTGCCCACGGCGTACACGGGTTGAGCAATCATCTGCTCAACACCCCGTGGCCCAAAGTCACCACCGGCAAGCAGCAGCTCGCAGCACTGCTGCACGGTGATGCAGGCACGCTTCCGGAAAAACTTTTCGCCCTACTGGCCGACCGCAGCGTGGCCGCGGATACCGAGCTGCCCGACACCGGCGTCGGCATCCAACGCGAAAAAGCGCTGGGACCGAAATTTATCGCGGTGGATGAGCGCTACGGCACGCGCGCCAGCACCGTCATCATCGTCCACCGTGACGGCGGCGTCACCTACGCCGAGCGAAGTTTCGGCCCGCGTGGCGCATTTTTGAGCGAAGTCTCGAACCGCTTTCAGATTACGGCGTAAGCCGCAAGCGCATCTCGACATGCGGGATGCCCGCTTCGATGAATTCGTCGCCCACTGCGACATAGCCGTGCTGGCGATAAAACGCCAGGGCATGCGTCTGCGCGTGCAGGCGCGATTCACGATGTCCGTCGTCGCGCGCCATGGCGATCAGCTCCGCCAGCAACGCGTTGCCGACGCCGCGCCCGCGCCAACCTTTCAGCACCGCCATGCGACCGATACGGCCGTCCGTCAATAAACGGCCCGTGCCAATAGCCGCGCCATCGCCGGCCTGCGCAATCACGTGATGGCACACGGCGTCCATCGCGTCCCATTCCTCGGCTTCCGGCACGTGCTGCTCAACCACGAATACCTCGCGGCGTATCGCGGCCAGCGATACGCCGTCGCGCTGCCAATCCGCGCGCCGCACGGTAAATAACGGGGTAGTGTTCATGGGCCGATTATAATCAGCCCATGAAAAGCCTGTGGAATGATGCAGACGCGGCGCGTTGCGATAGCGAACTCGCCTTGCGCGCCTACAGTTCACGTTTGTTGGGCAATGACCCGTCGCTGGTGCTGCACGGCGGCGGCAATACCTCGATCAAGCTGGAAGATCGTGGCACGCGCGTGCTCTATGTCAAAGGCACCGGCAGCGATCTTGCGACAGTCGGCGAAAGCGCGTTTACACCGCTGCGACTCGATGGCGTGCATGAGGTGTTGGCGCGGGAAAACCTAAACAACGCCGGCATGATGCAGGCGCTCGATACCTGCCTCGCGCGCCGGCCCGCGCCGCGCCCGTCCATCGAAACGCTGTTGCACGCAGGACTGCCGTTTCGCTGTGTGGAGCATACGCATGCCGACGCGGCGCTGGCGGCGATGAATGTCGAGGATATCGACACAGTACACGCCGAAGTCTACGGCGACCGCGCGCCGCTGGTGGCGTATCACCACTCCGGTCACGCGCTCGCGCGCGCCTGCATGGACGTGTTTCAGGCCCGCCGCACCCGCAACACCATCGGTCTGATACTCGCCTTTCACGGCGTGGTGGCTTTCGGCGACGATGTGCGTTCCTCGTATGAAAACATGATCGAACTGGTGACGCGCGCCGAGGATTACCTCAAGGCGCGGGGCGCGTGGGACATCGCGCCTGCCGCGCCGACGGCGATAGCCGGCGCATCCGCGTTAGAGACAATCCGTGGCGAAATCAACGCCGTTGCGGGCGCGCCGCTGGCCCTGCACATCGTGAGCGACGCACCGTGTTTGGCGTTCGCGCAACGCGCTGATCTCGCCGACATTTCGCAACAAGGCCCGGCCACGCCTCAGCACGCGGTGTACACCAAGCGCGTGCCGATGATCGGCCACGACGCGCAAACGCTGCATCACTATACTGCCCGCTATCGCGACTATCTGGATGCCCATCTCGGCAAGTCCGCCAGCGCGCTGATTGACGCTGCGCCGCGCATCGTTCTCGATCCGGCATCCGGCGTATGCGCGTTCGGCGCGACCGCCCGCGATGCACAAATCGCCGCGCAGATGTACCAACATGACATCGCTATCATCACCCGCGCCAGCGCGCATGGCCGCTATCGCTCGGCGCCGCCCGCGGCCATCGCGCAGGCGGAGTTTGAATACGGTGGTTTTGCCGCAAAGCTTAATAAATAATAATGAATAAAAACAACACTTTACATTGGAACGGCAATACACTGGAAATGCTCGATCAGCGCGCGCTGCCGTCGCGTATAGCCTATATCGCTTACGACTCGGCAGCCTCGGTCGCCGACGGCATCCAGCGCATGGTGGTGCGCGGTGCGCCGGCCATCGGTTGTGCGGCGGCGTACGGCGTGGCGCTGGAGGCGTTGCGCCTGCGCCACCTGCCGCGCGACGCGTTCCTGGCGGGGCTCGCGCAAGCCATAGCGATTCTCGCGGCAAGCCGACCCACCGCTGTCAATCTGTTTTGGGCATTGGAACGCATGCGCGCGGCACTCGGCACGCTTCACGCCTCGCCGGTGGCGCAAATCGCTGACGCCTTATTGGCCGAAGCCCGCGCCATCACCGCCGAAGACGTGCGCCTGAATCGCGCCATGGGTACGCACGGCGCAACCCTGCTGTGCGACGGCATGCGCGTGCTCACCCACTGCAACGCGGGCGCGCTCGCCACCGCCGGTCACGGCACAGCGCTGGGCGTGATTCGCTCTGCAGTAGAAGCCGGCAAGCGCATACACATCTACGCCGATGAAACACGGCCCTTCCTGCAAGGCGCTCGACTCACCGCGTGGGAGTTGATGCAGGACAATATTCCCGTCACGCTGATAGCTGACAATGCCGCCGGACTGCTGATGCGGCAGGGGGAAATCGATGCGGTCATTGTCGGCGCGGATCGCGTGGCGGCCAATGGCGACGTGGCCAACAAGATCGGCACCTATAGCGTCGCGGTGCTGGCGCGCCGCCACGGCCTGCCGTTTTATGTGGCCGCGCCGCTTTCGACCATCGACGCGAATACCGCGTCGGGCGATGCTATTCCGATTGAAGAACGCGCCGCCGCGGAAGTCACCGGCTACGGCGATACGCGGTGGGCGCCAGCGGGTGTCGCGGTGAGAAATCCGGTGTTTGATGTGACGCCAGCAGAGCTGGTCACTGCACTGATCACCGAACGCGGAGTGGTATTCGCCCCCGACTTTGAAAAAATCCGCTTGCTGCTAGCGAACTAAATCACCAGTCCGCCGCTGACCTCGATCACCGCACCGTTGATATAGCTCGCTTCGTCCGACGCCAGAAACGCGAAGGTATTGGCCACATCTTCGGGTTTGCCCAAGCGCCCCATCGGCACTTTTTCTTCGAGTGCGTTGATCACTTTTTCGGGAATGGTCGCGAGGATGCTGGTGGAAATAAAGCCCGGACACACCGCGTTGGAACGGATACCCTTGCGCCCCAACTCGCGCGCCCAGGTCTTGGCCATGCCGATCACGCCGAATTTGGCTGCGGCATAATTGGTCTGCCCAAAATTGCCGTAGAGCCCAACAATCGAAGACGAATTGAGAATCACGCCCGACTGCTGCGCGATCATGGTATCGACCACGGCTTTGGTGGCGTTGAACACACCTTTGAGATTGACCGCGATCACCTTGTCGAACTGATCTTCTGTCATATTCTTCATCTGCGCATCAGCCACAATGCCGGCGTTGTTCACCAGGCAATCAATGCGGCCAAATTTCGCCAGCGTCGCCTGCACCATCGCTTGCAGCGAATTCATGTCGGTCACGCTGGCCACGCAACCCAGCGTTTGTGCACCAGCCTGTTCGCACAGCGCGAGCGTTTCCGCGATGCTCTCCTGAGTCAGATCGCACACCACGACTTTCGCGCCTTCACGCGCGAATTTAAGCGCCGTGGCCTGCCCAATACCGCGCCCCGCACCGGTGATAATCGCTACCTTGTCTTTGAGACGCATGTGCTTTTCCCGAATTCGTGTGTTTAGGTGCAGCGCACAATTTATCCGATTTTTCTGCGACGCACAATAAAAAATCATGCTGCGCAACAAAAATTCGGGAAGATATAGGTAGCGAGCGTGCTGCGCCTATGCCACACAGTCAATTATAAATATTAAGTAATTGTTTTTTAAGCAATATTTACAATGGTACCGACTGCAACACGATCAAAAAGCGCAATAATGTCCGCGTGGCGCATGAGGATGCAGCCATGCGACGCTGGAACACCCATCGGCACCGAATCCGGCGTGGAATGAATGTAAATATAGCGCCGCATGGTGTCCACGTTCCCGAGGCGGTTAAAGCCGACTTCGCAGCCTGAAAGCCACAGGATACGTGTCAGTATCCAGTCCCTATCGGGGAATTGTTGTTTTAATTTAGGACTGTATATCTCACCGGTTGGGCGGCGACCGACAAATACGGTGTTTTCGGGACAGCCTGCACCAATTTTGGCGCGAATGATGTGTTTGCCACGCGGTGTGCATTCGCTGCCGCTTTGCTCACCTGCGCCATTGCGCGCGGTCGCGATCGAATACCGTGAAATTGTTGAATTAATTTCATCATTAAAAACAAGTTCTTGCGATGAAATACTAACGTCAATTCTGTTCATTGGATCTGCGCCGCTGCGCGAAAAATGTTTTCAGCAACAAGCTCGATTCATCCGCCAACAACCCGCCGGACACCGCGCCATGATGGTTCAGCCGCGATTCGGCGAACAGATTGACGACGCTGCCACAAGCCCCGGTCTTAGGGTCGGCAGCGGCATAAACCACCCGCGCTATCCGTGCGTGCAGGATCGCCCCAACGCACATGCAGCAAGGCTCCAGCGTGACATACAAATCGCAGTTCGTCAGCCGGTAGTTGTCCATATGCTGCGCTGCGTCGCGCAAGGCCATCACTTCGGCATGGGCGCTGGGATCACGGCGGGAAATCGGCTGATTGTAGCCGCGGCCGACGATCTGGTTGTCTTTTACGATGACAGCGCCGACAGGGACTTCGCCGGCCTCGGCGGCTTGCCGGGCGAGCGCTAAGGCTTCCAACATGAAGCCTTGGTTCGGTGTTTCGCTTTTGTCTATTCCCACTCTATCGTAGCCGGCGGTTTACTCGAAATATCGTACACCACCCGATTAATACCGCGCACCTCATTGATGATGCGATTGGACACCTTCGCCAGCAATGCATGGGGCAATTCAGCGACGTGCGCGGTCATGAAAT
>CANIID010000312.1 GCA_947467315.1 Betaproteobacteria bacterium
CCTTTGAGCAGCAGCCGACCCGCAAGCACTCGCTTTTTTGTCGCTTCGTCCAATCGCTTCTTGACCATGCCCTATACCTCCAAACATTGCGTTGAAGATAAAACGTACAGGACTACGATTGGTTGTCATGAATTATGGAAATATCAATAGCAAGCTTAGCCCGGAAGAAGCGCAGCCTATTCCGGGGATTCGTAGTATCGGAATTCTATATCGTCTTGCATGCACCTTATCGCCCAAATCAATCCCTCGCCTCAACCTCCGCCCCATCATCCACCTCATAAAGCCCACTGATCTTCACATCAAATCCGATCTTCTCCCACTCGCGAATCTCTTCGCGCAGCACAGTGTTGGTGAGCGGGTTGCGCAGCACCCACGCTGGGTCAATGGCCAGGCGGAATTTGTTCTCGCCGGATCGTGCGGATTCGACGCGCGGGTTGCTGGACGTGCGCCGCTGGCAGAACAACACCGCCAGGCGTAACGCGAACACCATGCGCCAGTCAATCGATGCATCCAGTTCGGGCAGGATTTTTTTCAGTGAGCGGCGGTGGGCGAGCAGCAGTTGCGCGATGCGGTGTTGTTCTTCGCGGGTGAAGCCGGGCATGTCGGCGTTAGCGACGATGTACGCGGCGTGGCGGTGGTAGCTGCTGTAAGCGACAGAGATGCCGATTTCGTGCAACTGCGCGGCCCATGTCAGGTATTGCGCGCCGCGCGCATCGGCGCCGGCGAAGCGCTCATACAGATTCATCGCGAGCTGGCCGACGCGCTTGGCCTGTGGTAGATCGACGTGGTAGCGCTGCATGAACCGCGTGACGGTGGCGTCGCGCGCGTCGTGGTGGTGCGTGCGGCCCAGCATGTCGAGGATGATGCCCTCGCGCATCGCGCCGTCGGCCACTGTCATCTGCTCAATGTTGAGTTCGTCCAGCACGGCGGCCATGATGGCGAGTCCGCCGGGCAGCACCGAGGCGCGGTCGTCGCGCAGGCCCGCGATGCTGACAAGCGACAGGTCGCCGGCCTTCATCAAGTGGGCGCGCAGCAAGGCCAGCCCGCCCGGCGTGATGCCGGATTCGGAATAACCGTTCAGTTGCAGCACTTGCGCCAACGCGCGCGCGGTGCCGGATGAGCCGACTGCGTATTTCCAGTTGCGGCGCGAGAAGCCGGCGACGATGTGCTGCAACTCGGCGCGCGCGGCGAGTTCCGCTTTTTTGAACGCGCCCTTGGTGAGCTCGCCATCTCTGAAATAACGCCGGGTGAACGATACGCAGCCCATGTAGAGGCTGTCGAGGCGTTGCGGTTTATAGCCTTCGCCGACGATGAATTCGGTGGAGCCGCCGCCGATATCCACCACCAGCCGCGGCTCATCCGATACCGGCAAGCTGTGCGATACGCCCAGATAAATCAGCCGCGCTTCTTCGCGCCCGGCGATGACTTCAATCGGAAAACCCAGCGCGGCCTCGGCTTTTTTCAGAAACGCGGCGGCGTTTTTCGCCACGCGCAGGGTGTTGGTGCCCAGCGCGCGCACGTCGTTGGGCTGAAAGCTGCGCAGCCGTTCGCCGAAGCGCTGCAGGGCGGCGATGGCGCGCGCTTGCGACGCTTCGTCGAGCACCTTGTCGTCGTCGAGACCCGCGCCGAGGCGTACGGCTTCGCGCAGGCCGTCGAGCGGGTAGGTTTGTTCGCCGTCTACGCGGGCGATCTGGCAATGGAAGGAGTTGGAGCCGAGATCAACCGCGGCAATCGTGGTGTATTCAGCCACGATACTAACTATTTGTTTTTATTAATGTTTTTATGCCATCTGCGGCGCCCAGCAGCAGTACATCCGCGCCGCGCCGCGCGAACAAACCGTTGGTGACGACGCCGGTGATTTGATTCAGCGCGGCTTCCAGTTCCATCGGCTTCAGGATCGACAGGTTATGAATATCGAGAATCAGGTTGCCGTTGTCGGTGGTAAAACCTTGTCGCCACGCGGGTTGTCCGCCGAGCTTGACGATCTCGCGGCCCACGTACGAGCGCGCCATCGGGATCACTTCCACCGGCAGCGGAAATTTGCCCAGCACATCGACGAGCTTCGACTGATCGGCGATGCAAATAAACTGGCGCGCCACCGCCGCGACGATTTTCTCGCGCGTGAGCGCGCCGCCGCCGCCTTTGATCATCGCCAGATGCGGGGTGATTTCATCCGCGCCATCAACGTACACCGGCAGGTCGCGCACAGAGTTAAGATCGTAAACGGGTATGCCCAGCGCCTTGAGTTTGTTCGCCGTGCCTTCGGAGCTGGCCACCGCGCCGTCGATGCGATGCTTGATCTTGCCCAGCGCGGCGATAAAAAAATCCGCCGTGGAGCCGGTGCCCACGCCGACGACGCTGCCGTCCTCGACATAGCGAATCGCGGCTTCGGCGGCGGCTTGTTTCATTTCATTTTGATTCATGGGCGGATGATAAACTTCTCGGTGAGGGCTGTACAGGCACAATGGTACATCCTCACGCTGATTCCTGCTAACCTAGCACCCCATGAAAGTCCCCGACTACCTCCAGCGCATTCTCGGCGCCCGCGTCTACGATGTCGCCATCGAATCGCCGCTGGATTTTGCGCCGAATTTGTCCAAGCGCCTGCACAATCGCGTGCTGATCAAGCGCGAGGATTTGCAACCGGTTTTTTCGTTCAAGCTGCGCGGCGCGTACAACAAGATGGTGAAGCTGCCCAAGGCGGCACGGGATCGCGGGGTGATCGCGGCCTCGGCGGGCAACCACGCGCAGGGCGTCGCGCTGGCGGCGCAAAAGCTGCGCTGCAAGGCCACCATTGTGATGCCGGTGACCACGCCGCAAATCAAGGTGGATGCGGTGCGGGCACGCGGCGCGCGCGTGGTGCTGCACGGCGATTCGTACGATGCCGCCTTCGCGCACGCAAAAATTATTGAACAAAAACAACAATTTACATTCGTTCACCCGTACGACGACCCGGACGTGATCGCGGGCCAGGGCACTATCGGCATGGAGATTTTGCGCCAGCATGCCGAGCCCATCCACGCGATTTTTGTGCCGGTGGGCGGCGGTGGTTTGATCGCGGGCATCGCCGCGTACGTCAAACGGTTGCGTCCGGAAATCAAAATCATCGGCGTGGAGCCGGAAGACGCCGATGCGATGTATCAGTCGTTGAAAGCGGGCAAGCGTGTGAAGCTCGATCAGGTCGGTTTATTCGCCGATGGCGTGGCGGTGAAGCAGGTCGGCGTGGAAACCTTCCGCCTGTGCCGCACGCTGGTGGATGACATCATTCGCGTCGATACCGACGCCATGTGCGCGGCGATTAAGGATGTGTTCACCGACACACGCGTCATCCTCGAGCCGGCGGGCGCGTTGGCGATTGCCGGCGCGAAAGCCTATGCTCAAAAATCGCGCGCAAAAGCGCAAACGCTGGTGGCGGTGGCCAGCGGCGCCAACATGAATTTTGACCGGCTGCGCTTCGTGGCCGAAGAAGCCGAGCTCGGCGAGCATCGTGAAGCCATTCTCGCGGTGACGATTCCCGAAAGACCCGGCAGCTTCAAGACATTTTGCGAACTGCTGGGGCCGCGTAACGTCACCGAATTTAATTACCGTTACGACGATCCCGCAAGCGCGCAGGTGTTCGTGGGTGTGCAGGTGAGCAATCGCGACGAGACCGCACGGCTGGTGCGCGCACTGCGCCGCGCCGGATTGACCACGCACGACCTGAGCAACAACGATCTCGCCAAACTGCATGTGCGCCACACCGTCGGCGGCCACGCGGCGGTGAAGAACGAAATTCTGTATCGCTTTGAGTTTCCCGAACGTCCCGGTGCGTTGATCCGTTTTTTGACCAGCATGAGCCGTGGCTGGAACATCAGCCTGTTTCATTACCGCAATCACGGCGCTGACCATGGGCGTGTGCTGGTGGGTATGCAGGTGCCGGCCAGCGACAAAAAAGAATTTCAGCGGTTTCTCGACAAGATCGGTTACCCGTACTGCGACGAGACGCGCAATCCGGCGTATCGCTTGTTTCTTGGATGACCGAACGTATGTACGCAACGGCGCTCGCCGCCTCGGTGGCTCTGGTTACTCTTGCTGCTGCGCCTGCAGCGGCGCAACTTCAGCCGGGGAAACCCATCCGGCTGGTGACCTCCGGTGTGGGCGGCAGCACGGATTTCGTCGCGCGCCAGCTTGCGCAGGGGCTCAACGCCGTGTTGCAGCGTCCGGTGATCGTCGAAAACCGCGGCAGCAGCGTCGTGCCCGGCGAGACGGTGGCCAAGGCCTTGCCCGATGGTCACACTTTGCTGGTGACTTCCGGCGGCATACTCTGGGTGCTGCCGTTTTATCAGCAGGTGCCCTACGACGCGGTGAAGGACTTCGCGCCGGTGTCGATGCTCGCGGCGTTCCCGTCGGTACTGGCGGTGAATGCCGGAGTTCCAGGGACCTCGCAGAACTCGATCAGAGAATTCATCGACCACGCCAAGGCGAAACCCGGCACGCTCAATTACGTCATGACCGCGGAGGGCGGCAGCGCGCACCTGGCTGCGGTTCAGTTCAGCGTGCTCGCCGGTGTGAAAATGGTTGCTGTGCCCTACAAGAACACCGGCACCGCTATGACCGACCTGCTCAGCGGACAGGTGCAATTGTTTTTCTCTGCGGCGGGGACGGTGATGCCTCACGTCAAAACGGGCAAGCTCAAGGCGCTTGGTGTGACGAGTGCTAGGGCATCGCCAGTCGTGTCGGACGTGCCACCCATCTCTAGCGTTTTGCCGGGTTACGACATGGAATCTGTCCTGTGCTTGTTCGCTCCCGCCCAGTCACCGGCCGCTGTTATTCATTTTCTCAGCAAAGAAGTGAAGAACGCGTTGAGCCAGCCTGACGTGAAGGAGCGCTTCCTGGGTGCGGGCATGGAGCCGCGCAGCAGTACTCCTGCGGAGCTGGGCAAGCTTCGCAGCGAGGATGTGGCCCGCATGGCCATCCTGATCAAAAACAGCAAGGCAGTCAGCGCGTCGTCGCGCTGACCTCCATCCCGGAACATACCAAAAAATGGCATCGAACTTTCGCTGCGCCCTGCCGTCAAACACGTTGATTGGTCAACAGAAACTGTTAGGCACTCGTAGAATGAATCGCGTGACTTGTCTCAGAAATTTCCTGTTGCTCGCGCTGCTCCTATGTGGCGGGCAGGTATTCGCGCAGACCAACGAGGATTTTCTCGCGATGCGCGAGGCCTTCCGCGTCAACGACACCCGCAAGCTTGACGCCTACGCACCGCGACTGAAGGGCCATGTGCTTGAGCCGTATGCGGCGTACTGGCAATTACGCTCGCGTCTCGATGCCGCCGCGCCCGAAACCGTGCGCGCGTTTCTCGCCGAATACAAAGATACCTTCGTCGCCGAGCGCATGCGCAGCGACTGGGCCAAGCGTCTGGGCAAGACGCAGCAGTGGGATTTATTCACCGCCGAACAACCGCTGTTGATCGAGGACGATATCGACGTCACCTGTCTCGCATTGCAGGCGCGCGCGCGCACGGATGCCACGGCGGTACGAGAAGCGCGCTCGTTGTGGTTCACCGAAAAAGACACGCCGGAAAGCTGCGCGCCGCTGTTCAATGCGCTCGCCGCGTCGAACCAACTGAGCGTGCAGGACGTGTGGGCGCGCGTGCGTATGGCGCTTGCAGCAGGGCAGGTGGGTGTGGCAAGCCGCGCCGCAGCGTATCTGCCGGCGGGGCAAGCGCCGAACGGCGCGCTGCTGACGGCGGTGTCGCAAA
>CANIID010000313.1 GCA_947467315.1 Betaproteobacteria bacterium
ATGGTCTCTTCGCGGTCGGCGATCAACTCTTTCACCAGATCGCCTATCGATAATACGCCGGCAAGTTTGCCCGCATCCACCACCGGCAAATGGCGAATACGCTTCGCCGTCATCAACGCCATGCAGTCGTCCACCGTTTGCTCCGACCGGACCGTGATGACTTTTTCAGTCATGATCTCGCGCACCTGCGTGGTCTGCGAAGAACGGCCATGCAGAATAACCTTGCGCGCGTAATCACGTTCCGAAAGCACGCCGGCGAGACGCTCCCGATCGAGCACCACCAGCGCGCCGATGCCCTTTTCCGCCATGAGTTTGATGGCGTCCAGCACACTGGCTTCCGGCGCGATCGCGTGTATCGCGCCGCCGTTCGCTTTGCCCTGCAACAACTGTTTCACTGTTTTCATCGCTGCCTCCGTACTGACTTGGGTTGGCTTGCCACGAAACTACCGAGAAACAACTCTCGGCAAACAGTGTAGTCCCGTTCCCGCGAAGGATAAAGCGGGATTTATTTTGCCGCTGCGGGGGCGACAGTCGCATCCGATATGGCATCCGCCATCCACACGATGTTTTGCGCCATGCGCAGGTTGGCCATGTCGATCAAGCGGCCATCGATCTGCACGGCGCCGCGTTTTTCGCGTGCGGCTTCCGCCATCGCCGCCAGCACGCGCCGCGCGTCGGCGACTTCTTGTTCGCCGGGACTAAACGCCTGATTCGATGGCGCAATCTGCGACGGGTGGATCACCATGCGCCCGGCGAAACCCATCGCTGCCGCGCGCCGGGTTGCTGCGGCAAAACCCGCCGTGTCCTTGATGTCGCCGAACGCGCCGTCGAGCGGACGCAAACCGTACGCACGGCATGCCGTCACCACGCGTTGCTGCGCCGCATGCCACGGATCGGTTTGCATATACGTGCGCTGCCCCGCGCCATCCGCATCGCTCAACACGCCGTGATCGGGATGCATTCCGCCGATGGAAGTCGTGCGCATGCGCAATGACGCTGCCAGATCGCCCGCGCCGAAGTACATCGCCTCCAGACGTTTGGAGGATTGTGCTATCGCCTCGACATTCGTCAGCCCCAACGCGGTTTCGATCAGCGCGACGAAGCCGATTTTTTTGCTTCTGCCGCGCGCGTGTTCGATCTGCGTCACCAGCATATCCAGTGCATAGATATCAGCCGGCACGCCGACTTTCGGCATCATGATCATGTCGAGCCGCGGACAGTTTTCAACAAGGTCGATCACGTCACGATACATATAGTGCGTGTCGGCACCGTTGATGCGCACGCTCATGCCCTTGTTGCCCCAATCGACTTCGTTCAGCCCCTGGATGACGTTCGCGCGCGCTTTTTCCTTATCGCCAGCGGCCACCGCGTCTTCCAGATCGAGAAAGATCACGTCCGCAGCCGAGCGCGCCGCTTTATCAAACAGCGCCGGGGTGGAACCCGGTACCGCGAGTTCGCTGCGATGCAAACGCGCGCGAGGTGCTTCAGGTTGGGTAAAACTCATAAAAAATTCTCAATATAAACAAATACTTATAATATTACACCGTTCACTTGCGACTCATGCCTTCGAGCACGTCGATCAACACGGACAAATCACTGCCGCCTTCGCCGCGCCCGATCGCCGCATTGATGTGTTGCATGGTCACCGAGGCCGCTGGCGCCGCCGCGCCGTGCTCATGCACCAAGCCGAGCGCGATATCCATATCCTTGTGATACAGCCGCGTGTCGATGCCGTTGGCGAAATTGCGTTCAACCATGCGCTTGCCGAAGACATCCAGCACACGGCTCGACGCGATGCCGCCCATCAGCACCTCGCGCACCACTGCCGGATCCACGCCGCAGCGCTTCGCCAGCGCCAGCGCTTCCGCCGCGCCTTGCGCGGTGACCAGCAGCAGCAACTGATTGCAGGCCTTGGTGATCTGCCCCGCACCACTGTCGCCGACGCGAATAATGGTTTTGCCCATGCAGGCAAACAGCGGCTTGATGCGTTCGAACACCTCCGGCTTGCCGCCCGCCATGATCGCCAGCGTGGCCTGTTCCGCACCGGTGGGCCCGCCGGACACCGGCGCGTCGAGCATCTCCACGCCTTGCTTCGCGAGTTCGGTTGCCACGTGGCGCGCCACTGTCGGCGAAATCGTTTCCATGTCCACCAGCACGCTGCCCGCTTTCGCGCCCTGCGCGATGCCATCAGGTCCCAGCACAATGTGCTCGACGTCCTGTGAGTTGGTCACCATGGTGAAGATGACTTCACACGCCGCCGCCAGCGCCGCCGGCGTGTCGTAACGCGTGGCGCCCGCCGTCACCAGTGGCGCGGCCGATTCCGTGCGCCGTGCATACACGCCCAGGGTGTGTCCGTGCCGCATCAAATGCAGCGCCATCGGGCGTCCCATGACGCCCAGTCCTATGAATCCCAGCTTCATGATGTGTTCTCGGGTGATATCAGGCCGCGGGCGCGGTCATGCAGGCTTGCAGCAGCTTGGCGGCTTTGGCGTATTGTTGTTCCAGCTCGGCAAGCAGCACATCGCAGCCGTTGATCGTGTTGGCGCGCCCGATCGACTCAATCTCGCGCGCCAGCTCGCCCACGCGCATGGCGCCAAACGTCTGGCTGCTTGATTTCATCGAGTGCGCGGCACGCGACATGGCCTCGATATTTTTATCGGCGATGGCGGCACGTAGCTGGCCGATCTGCTCGGGCGCGTCAGCAAGATAGGACTGTATGAGCTCATTGAGGATGCCACCGGAGCCATCTGGGTCAAGCGCGCGCAATTCGTCCAAGGCGCTCTGATTCAAACCCTCGCTGGCGGCACCGGGGCTTTGCTGCTGATCATTACCCATCGTTACAACCTCTCCTGTCTTCGTATTCGTATTCGTCAGCCATCGCGCCAGCTCCTTGTGCAGCGCTACCTGGGTAAAGGGCTTGGTGAGAAAACTGTCCATGCCGGCTTCCATGCAGCGTTGCCGGTCAGCCTCGGTGGCATGCGCCGTCAACGCCACGATGGGAACGTGCCTCATCATACCTTGCTCCTCCAGCGCGCGTATGGCGCGGGTGGCCGCGTAGCCATCCATTTCCGGCATCTGGCAATCCATAAATATTACATCGAATGCGCCGTTCTGGATCGCCAGCAACGCCTCGCGCCCATTGGCGGCAAGCTGAACGTCGCAACCGCAGTTCTGCAACACCGCTTGCGCCACCTCCTGATTGACGAGGTTGTCTTCCGCCACCAGCACCTTGCCGCTAAAACGCGGCGCATCCGACGCCGCGAGTTGCATCTCCAGCGTTTTCGCGCGCAAATCCGTCTGTAAATTCAGTGCGTTACACAATGCAGACAGAAGATCCATCTGGCGTATCGGCTTGGTCAGCGCGGCATCAAAGCCCGCTACACGCGCAAGGCCCGACCGATCTGATCGATGAAGCGACGATAACAGCACCATCGGTAATTTCGCCAACGCGGCATCGGCGCGCACTGCGGATGCCACCGCAAGACCGTCCAGCCCCGGCATGTCAAAGTCGATCAACGCCACGTCAAAGGGTTCGCCACGGCGCGCCGCCTCGCGCAGCAGTGCCACCGCCTGCACGCCGTCCTCGGCCAGCGTACAGCGCATGCCGAAAGTCACCGCCGTTTGTTCACACAGCACTTTGCGATGGGTTGCATTGTCATCAGCGATCAGCACGCGGCGCCCCGCCAGCAGCGCGGCGCCGGTATCGCGCGCCTGACTGTCAAGCGCCGCTGGGCTAGCCGCCCCGAAGCGCGCGGTAAACCAAAAGGTGGTCCCCTTGCCGACTTCACTGTGCAAGCCAATGTCGCCGCCCATCAACCCCACCAGCTCCCGGCTGATCGACAGCCCCAGCCCGGTACCGCCGTAGCGGCGCGTGGTGGAGCCGTCAGCCTGGCTGAACGGCTGAAACACGCGCGCTTGCGCCTCGGCGGAAATACCAATACCTGTGTCGCGTATTTCAAAACACAGTACGTTACTGTCTTCGCGTTGCTCAAGGATGCGTACCGTCAGCGAGACTTCGCCCTGCTCGGTAAACTTCAGCGCATTGCCGATCAGGTTGGTGGCCACCTGGCGAATGCGGTTCGGATCGCCGTTGATCAGCACCGGTATCTCCGGCGCAATATGGCACAGCAACTCCAATTCCTTGGACGCTGCCCCCTCGGCCAGCAACTGCACCACGTCCTCCAGCGTCTCGCGCAAATCGAAATCAACCCGGTCGAGTTCGAGTTTGCCTGCCTCGACCTTGGAAAAATCGAGAATGTCGTTGATGACATACAGCAAGGCTTCGCCCGAACGCCGCACGGTTTCCGCGAAATGCCGTTGCCGCGCGTCGAGCGATGTGGCCAGCAGCAGTTCCGCCATGCCCAGAACGCCGTTCATCGGCGTGCGGATTTCATGACTCATATTGGCAAGGAACTGCGACTTCGCCAGGCTGGCAGCTTCCGCCAGGTTCTTGGCCTTGAGCAGATCATCCTCCAGACGCTTGCGTTGCGTCACATCCAGCATGGCCGACACCAGACGCGTGGCCGTGCCATCGGCGCCCGCGAACACCGTCAGATCGGAGCGTATCCATAGCACCTTGCCATCGGTGCGCACGACCCTGAACTCCTGGCTCAAGGGTTGCAGCGTGTCGATGGCGCGCTGCCGCGTGCCGAGGAATCGCTCGCGGTCATCCGGGTGTACCTGGTTCTTGAAGAACGGATATTTTCCGCTATCCGCCGGCAGCGGGCCGCGCAGCCATTCCGGGGAGTCGCTGAACTTGATCGTATCCGTCGGAATATCGAGATCAAGCACGATCATCTTCGCTGCCGCGTGGGCGATCTTGAGCCGCTCGGCGTTTTCGATCAGTTTCTGCTCGCTCTCGCGCAACGCGTCCTCGGCGTGCTTGCGCGCGGTCACGTCATAGGCGATACCCACCATGCGCAGCGCGCGGCCAGCCCCGTCACGCTCGACCACTTTGCCGTGCATTTGCACGAAGCGACGATCGCTGCCGGCATTGCGCATCCACGCCTCCATCACAAATTCCGGCGTGCGGCCTTGCAGGTGTGCGACGGTACGCTCGCGATAAACCGGCGCATCCTCCGGCTCCACGATCGACCACAGCCGCCTCGCGTCATCGCGGTAAAACGCCATGGGATGACCGAGAAAGTGGTCGGTCGCACTGGTGATCAGGATTCTGTTGCGCGCCACATCCCAATCCCAGATCGCGTTGTCAGACGCCGTCAATGCGAGCGACAGCCGTTCTTCCACCTGCCGCAATTCCTGCTGCCGTTTAACCGCATCCACGCGCAGCCGGTCGTTGGCTTCGAGCAGTTCTGCGGAGCTAATTTCCAGACTGCGCCGGCGCAACTCCAGGTCGCGATCGGACTGCGCGTAGGCGGCGTCGATCTCGGACAATACCGCCGGCAGCGCCGCGAGCAGTTTCGCGGCATCGACGCTTAATCCGGGATGTGCCGCGAGACCGCCCATGTCGCCCAAGGCGCGCGCAAGCGCCTCCGCCCCATCAATACCAGCCTTGCGCCGCAGCTGTCTGGCCAGCAGCTTAGGGATTTAGAATTTACAAAAGTACCGTTTTAGGATGAATTGTTATGTCCCACCAATTCAACACTGTGGATCGTAGCAGTCGGTGTTCAAGGTTTCTCTTCTCGTTGCCGCGAAGTTTGACACCCTTCTCGTAAGTGGCATCGAG
>CANIID010000314.1 GCA_947467315.1 Betaproteobacteria bacterium
AAACAGATATAGTTATCCACAGCTGGCCGTGGTCAGGTCAGCAAAAGCCCCTGGTCAAAATTCAATCGGCACAGGTGGTCAATATTCGTTCGGCCGCAACACCCGTAGAAGCTCCACGGATGAGCCGTGATGCTTGCCTGATGCGGCGCCCGCTCCCTGTTGATGGCCTGCCTGTGCAGGTGCTATCGCGGTCTCTATGGCGCGTTTTACTGCGTCCAGACCATGCGATTGATGCAGATCGTTGAAGTCGGTCGCGTGCGCGGGTCGGTCGCTGCCGAAGTCGGGGATTGCCAGTAACCCGCCGACGGCCCGCGCCGCCTCGGTCGCTTTCGTGATGCCAGGATTACCTTCGGTTGCCACATCATCATCGGCGCAAAGAATTAGTGGAAGTTCGGCAAAGCGTTCGCGCAGGGCCTTCGCTACCTGCCCCAGGTTCCCGGCGTTGAACGCCACCGCTACCGGCAAGCCAGTTGCCTCGTGGATCGTCGCGCCCGTTGCAAACCCTTCGGCGATGAACAATGCTGCTGCGCCCTTGGGACTGCCGATGCTGAAATAACAGCCGGTCACGCGCCCGCCGCTCAGGAATCGCTTATCACCATCCGGCCCAATGAATTGCAGGGAATGAATTTCGCCACCGGCTCGCATGGGAATAACCAGCGAATCATTGTGTAGCTTTGCACCGTTGGGCGGAATGCCCTTTCTGATCAAATACGGATGATCCTCCGAGGCGGGTTTCGCGGCTTGCCATATGCCCGCCGCTTTGCCGGCAGCTTCGGATTGCTTGGTTTTCCGTTCGGCTTCGTCTTGCGCCTTTGCTTCGTCCGCTTGGTGTTTGAAGGCTTCGCGTTCGGCTCGGGTGTATGGAGCTTCACGTCTCGCCTGCCAGTCAGCGGTAAGCCCCGTTGAGTGGTCGCCGTAGATTCCGCCTATCCCATCGGGAAACAGCTTGCACCATCCCGCCGTATTGCCGTTGCGTTTACCCTCGCCGGGGAATCGATGAAACTTACCCGGTTCAATCATGTCAGGCGGGATCAGCCCAGCGGATTGAATCTCATCGCGGAATTCTTTGATGGCGGTCATGCTGCGCCACCGTTGCGTAGGCGCTCCCTCTCGATGGCGGCTTGCCTATTCTCAATCCACGCAAAAAAGCGCGCTTCGTGGATTAAGACTTTGCGACCACAGCGGGTAATCGCCCCCGCCTCAAACAAGCCGTTTCCTTGGATTGGCCCTCGTGAGGACTCTCGGTCTTCTGCCTTGAATATTAGGTTTCGCAGCGAAGAATCAGTGAATGCATCCTTATGCCGTTTTGCGAATTTCCCGACCGTATAAAAGGGCTGTGGTTCTGCGTTTTGTTTTGACTCTTCCATCGATTACTCCCAAAAAATCCCGGCATCGCGTGTTGTCGCGCTTCGGTATTTTTTGACTGTAATCCGGTCGTTTGCTAATTGAAATTCACTCCATTGAGTAAAACCCATTTCATTGAATGAGGGGGTATTATTTTGGCTGCGTTACTTTCTTCCCTTTGGGCCGCCCCCTTTTCGCTGGCTCAATAACATCCGCCGCCCAATTGCGTAAGGTATTGATGCTGAACCCCTCGTAATTCTTGTTCACATGCATATCTTTTGCGGCTTCCATCGGTGACTCGTAATCTCCAACTTTCACGGCATCCTGAAATGCTTTCTTGGCTATTCGATCCCGGCGTTTATCTAAACGGTGCGCCACACCATATTTATTTTTTTCGTGCTTTTCCTTGAAAAGGTCTTTGAAAAGAGCTGTACCTACTAAGGCGCGGTCTGTTGCAATTAACTTTTCCGCTAGGCGTATTGCAAGACTACGCCACCTATTTTTTGTCCATTTAGCCTCTGGTACTCCCGACTCGGCAATCAGGGACTTAATGAGTGCCTCCGGCTTGGCTGCCGGGGCTAGCAGACTAATCATGGCTTGAGCATCCATAGTCAAATCCCCAGCCGCGCAGCCAACTTTTCGCCGGTGGCAACAATGTGCCCTTCGCTCAAATGCGAATAGCGCGAAACCATCTGCATCGTGCGATGACCTAGTATCTTGCTAATCTCCACCAGAGATACACCGCTCATGGCGAGATAACTTGCCGCGGTATGCCGTAGATCGTGCCAGTGAAAATCTGTGATTCCAGCGCCTTTGATCGCCTTTTCCCATGGTTGGCGAAGGTCGAGATACTCTGCCTTTTTGGCAAACCGAGTCGGCGGAAAAACACGGTCATCATTCAAGGTGCGTATCTTTGCTCGTTCCTGCAATAACGAAAAAGCCGAACTAACTAATGGCAATGCTCGAGTTTCCCCATTTTTTGTCTTGGGTAAAATAATAACTTGCCGCACAAAATCAATTTGTCCGTAACGCAAGGTCATTATTTCTGCCTGCCGTGCCCCTGTTGATAAGGCGAGCACTACGGCTAGGTACAGGTCAGGATGTGCCTTGCACCCTGACAGCAACGCGCTACGCTCATCATCGGACAGGAAACGCACGCGACCTTTGCTCTCGGCTGGCTTCTCGATACGCTCACAAGGATTGCGCTCAATCCATTGCAGTGTTTTGACACCGTAGCCAAGGGAAGCCGACAAACTCGCCAGGTAACGGTTCACAGTGGCGCCTGTGCGCTTTCTACGCTCACGTTTAGCATCCACTGCGATGTCGCCAGTCTCTGGCTTAGTAAAGCGGTTTGTTTCTTCGCTTAGTAGCTTATCGCGCTGTTTGCTTATTTTGGCTGGCGTGAGGGTGTCGAGGGTGTCAGCACCGAAGATGCTGCGCCAATATTCAAGTCGCACCTTATCTCTGGCGTGAGGGGAATACTCATCGGCTAGTTCGCTGAAGGTGTGCCGCTTGGATGCGCCGAAGTGACGCCCGGCCCGCATATCGGCTTCGGTCTTTTGCGCCCATGCCCTCGCGTCGGTTATTCGCGCAAAGCTGGCTGTGTCAGGTGGGAACCCTTTGAGGCGAACTTGCGTCCTGTATGAAACCGCGCCGTCCTTGCCAATGCGTTTTTGAATGTTTGCCATGACGCACCCCTTTGGAAGTGATGGCAATATCCTAAAACAGCACGCAATAAATAGCAACAACAGACAATAATTCTATTGTTGTTATATATTTACTCTTTTAATTCAATTGTTTAGTTTTATATTAAACATATAAAGCACAGTTATGGCACACAAAAAAAACCAAAAAATAGGTAGTTACTCATAGACGAGAAGGGGCCTTGGGCTGGTGAATTTTGCGGACTAATTTATGTCGGGCAATCCAGAAAAGCGTCTTTTTCTTTTTTGGAGTGTGCCGCCAGTGTGCCAATAATGAAAAGGGCCACCGATTAAAGTGTCCTAAATCATTGATTAAATTGGTGGGCCCACCTGGACTCGAACCAGGGACCAAAGGATTATGAGTCCTCTGCTCTAACCAACTGAGCTATGGGCCCGACACTGCAATTATATCGGGTGCACAAAGAAAAACGCCCCGACCAGCGGGGCGTCTTCCCTAAAAAGAACGACTAGTTGTTGTCCAGGAAGCTCTTCAAGCGCTCGGACCGCGACGGATGGCGCAGCTTGCGCAGTGCCTTTGCCTCGATCTGGCGGATGCGCTCGCGCGTGACATCGAACTGCTTGCCAACTTCTTCCAGCGTGTGGTCGGTGTTCATCTCGATGCCGAAACGCATGCGCAGCACCTTCGCCTCACGCGGCGTCAGCGAGTCAAGGATGTCCTTGGTCACGTCGCGCAGCGATGAATACAGTGCGGCATCGTTCGGCGCCAGCGTGATCTGATCCTCGATGAAATCGCCAAGATGCGAGTCGTCGTCGTCGCCGATCGGCGTCTCCATGGAAATCGGCTCCTTGGAGATTTTGAGAATCTTGCGAATCTTCTCCTCGGGCATTTCCATCTTGATCGCCAGCGTTGCCGGATCGGGCTCGGCGCCCGTTTCCTGCAGGATCTGGCGCGAGATGCGGTTCAGCTTGTTGATCGTTTCGATCATGTGGACCGGAATGCGGATGGTTCGCGCCTGGTCGGCGATCGAACGCGTGATGGCCTGGCGGATCCACCAGGTCGCATAGGTCGAGAATTTGTAGCCGCGGCGGTATTCGAACTTGTCGACCGCCTTCATGAGGCCGATGTTGCCTTCCTGGATGAGGTCGAGGAATTGCAGGCCGCGGTTGGTGTATTTCTTGGCGATCGAGATCACCAGACGCAGATTGGCCTCGACCATCTCTTTCTTCGCGCGGCGAGCCTTGGCTTCGCCGATCGACACTTCGCGGTTGATGTCCTTGATTTCGCCGATCGACAGACGGTGCAGTTTTTCGATCTCGGCGAGCAGCAGCTGGCGTTTGAGGATTTCGTCCTGCATGCGACCGAGCGGCGCGGACCATTTCTTGCCGGCTTTGACGTGCTTGTCCACCCAGCGCGGGTTGGTCTCGTTGCGCGGGAAGGAGGTGATGAAATCTTTGCGCGGCATGCCGGCATCGCGCACGGCGACCACCATGATCTCTTTTTCGAGTTGGCGGATTTCGTTGACGTGCGCGCGCAAGTTGTCGATCAAAGCTTCGAACATGCGCGGCGCGAGCTTTAGTTCCATGAACTCTGCGGCGAGTTTCTTGCGCACCTTGTCGCTCTTGGGGTCGGTGATGCCGACTTTGGCGATGGAGTTCAAAAGTTGACCGTGCAGCTTCGCGAGCGAGGCGAAACGATTGGCGGCTTCGACCGGATCCGGCCCGGTATCGACGGCTTCTTCGCTGTCGTCACCGTCATCGGATTCCTCTTCGGTCGCGGGCGCCGCCGCTTCGAGTTTGGTCGGGTTCTGCGGCTGGGCGATGACGTCCGGAGCGTTCGGGTCGATGAAGCCGACGATGATGTCGGCCAGGCGACCGCCGCCCGCTTTGATGGGTTCGTAGGCCTTGAACAGGAAATCGAAGGTGGGCGGATACAGCGCCACTTGCGAGCGCACGGCATCGAGGCCTTCTTCGATGCGCTTGGCGATGGAAATTTCGCCTTCGCGCGTCAAAAGTTCGACCGTGCCCATCTCGCGCATGTACATGCGCACCGGATCGGTGGTGCGGCCGAGTTCGGCATCGAGCGCCGCGAGTGCGGCGGCAGCTTCTTCGACGGCCTCTTCGTCCGAGGGTGCGGTCGCTTCGGTGACGAGGAGCGATTCGCTGTCCGGTGCTTTTTCGTACACCGGAATGCCCATGTCGTTGATCGTGTTGACGATCTCTTCGATCTGCTCGGGATCGACGATTTCCGAGGGCAGGTAGTCGTTCACCTGCGAGTAGGTGAGGTAGGCCTGTTCTTTGCCGAGCGCGATCAGTTGCTTCAGTTGCGACTGACGCTCTTCGGGTTTGACCGGCCGACGATCCGGCAGCGGAATGATCTTGCTGCCTTCGCCGCCGCCTTTGGCGGCCTTGCCCTTGGCCGGCTTTTCAGCGGCTGCGGGGGCAACGGTGGCGACGGGTGTCGAGGCGACCGGCTTCGCAGACGCTTTGGCGGGCGGGACGGCTTTGGCTGTCGGGGACGCCTTGGGCGCCGGCGCAGGCTTCGCGACGGGCGCGGCTTTGACGGCAGGCGCGGCTTTGACCGGCGCGACCTTGGCAGTTGCGGCCGGCTTTGCGGGCGCTTTGGCG
>CANIID010000315.1 GCA_947467315.1 Betaproteobacteria bacterium
AACTTCATCGCCAATCGCGTCGGTGTGTTCTCCATGTTGGCGACGATTTATCACGCGGAAGCGTTGGGCATCGGCTTCGATACGGTGGATGCGTTGACCGGTTCGCTGATTGGCCGGCCGAAGAGCGCGACATTCCGCACGGCGGATGTCGTCGGGCTCGACACCTTCGCGCATGTCGTGAATACGATGAAAGACGCACTGCCGACTGATCCCTGGCACAAATACTACGCGGTACCCGCGTGGTTGAAGGCGCTGATCGATCAGGGCGCGCTGGGGCAAAAGACCAAACGTGGCGTCTATCAAAAGATTGGAAAAGACATACAAGTACTTGATTTAAAGCAACAAAATTATCGTGTGTCGGATGGCGAGGCCGACGCGGGCGTGGTTGAGATTCTCAAGAACAAGAATGTCGCCGAACGCTTTCAACAACTGCATGCCAGTAGTCATCCCCAGGCGCAATTTTTGTGGGCTATCTTTCGCGACTCGTTTCACTACTGCGCCACGCATCTGGGCGATATCGCCAACAACGCACGCGATGTCGATTTCGCCATACGCTGGGGTTTCGGTTGGGATACCGGCCCGTTTGAAATCTGGCAATCCGCCGGCTGGCAGCAAGTAGCGAAGTGGGTGGCCGAAGATATTGCCGCGGGTAAAGCGATGACTGCGGCGCCCTTGCCCGCTTGGGCGACGGATGCATCTCGGGTGGGCGTGCATACGCCGCAAGGTTCATTTTCGCCGTCGTCGAGTGGCTATCAATCCCGCTCGACGCTGCCGGTTTACCAACGTCAGCCGTTTCCCGACAAGCTGCTCGGCGAAGAACGCCAATACGGCGAGACGATATTCGAAACCGACGGCGTGCGTTGCTGGCATACCGGCGACAACATCGCGATTGTCAGTTTCAAGAGCCGCATGCACGCCATCGGCGACGATGTGCTTGAAGGCGTTCAGCAGGCCATTGAGGTTGCCGAGAAAAATTACCTGGGGCTGGTGGTGTGGCAGACCGAGCCGCCGTTTTCCGTCGGCGCGAATCTGAAAAAGACGCCGGCCGGGGGCGCGAGGCCCGCGTCGAAGCCTTCAGGATTCGGCAGGCTATTAAAGTCTTTCAAGAAAGAAGCCGAATCGCTAGCGCTGAAAGCCGCGAGGCAGATCGGCGTGGCGGATCAACTGATGGCGGGCAAGCTCGCTGAAGTCGAACACCTGGTCGAGCAGTTCCAGATCACCACGCAGGCGCTGAAGTATTCCATGATTCCGACCGTGGCCGCGGTTGACGGCCTGGCGCTCGGCGGTGGCTGCGAATTCGTGATGCATTGCGACCGCGCGGTGGCGACGCATGAGAGCTACATCGGCCTGGTCGAGGTGGGCGTGGGCCTGCTGCCGGCGGGCGGCGGCTGCAAGGAGTTTGCGATGCGTGCGGCGGCCGATGCCAAGGGCGGCATGTCTTCATTCTTTATCCAGAAATATTTCAAATCCGTGGCGATGGCGGAGATCGGGCGCAGCGCCGAACACGCGCGCGACATCGGCTACTTGCGCGCCACCGACAAAGTGGTGATGAATCGTTTTGAATTGCTGGAAATTGCCAAGGCCGAGGTGCGCGCGCTGGCGGCCTGCGGCTATCGTCCGCCGTTGCGGCAGACTGCGATTCCGGCGGCGGGCCGCAGCGAAATCGCCACCATACGCACGGTGCTGGAAAATATGCTGGCTGGCGGGCACATTTCCGCGCACGATCATTTGATCGGCTGCAAAGTGGCGACCGTGATGTGCGGTGGCGATATCGAGGCAGGCAGCCTGGTGGATGAGCAGTGGTATCTCGATCTCGAACGCCAGCATTTCATGGAGCTGCTGGCCACGGAAAAGACGCAGGCGCGGATTGAGCATATGCTCAAGACCGGCAAGCCGCTTAGAAACTGAACTCGTGAGGCGTTAGGCGTGAGGGGTGAGGCGTAACCCACCCTCGCGCGCCTCACGCCTCACGCCTCACGAACAGACGAGGTTCAATATGACCAAACAAATCCAGGACGCCTATATCGTTTCAGCGACCCGTTCACCGGTGGGCAAGGCGCCGCGCGGCATGTTCAAGAACGTGCGGCCCGACGATCTGCTGGCGCATGTGTTGAAAGCGGCGGTGGCCCAATGCCCCGGTCTGGATTTGACGACGATTGATGATGTGATCGTCGGTTGCGCCATGCCCGAAGCAGAGCAGGGCATGAACGTCGCCCGTATTGGGTTGTTGTTGGCCGGTTTTCCCGACACGGTTTCGGGGCTGACGGTCAACCGCTTTTGTTCGTCGGGCGTGCAAGCCGTGGCGCTGGCGGCGGATCGCATCCGCTTGGGCGAGGCCGACGTGATGATCGCCGCCGGTACCGAGAGCATGAGCATGGTGCCGATGGGCGGCAATAAACCTTCGTTCAGTCCGGCGATTTTCGAGAAAGATGAAAACGTCGGCATTGCGTACGGCATGGGCATCACGGCGGAGCGCGTGGCCGAGCAATGGAAAGTCAGCCGCGAAGAGCAGGATATGTTCGCTGCGGAAAGTCATCGCCGTGCATTACACGCCACGGAAAACGGTGATTTCAAGGCGGAAATGACGCCGTACACCCTCAACGACCGATTGCCCGATCTGGTAACGCGCGAGATCAAAGTTAATTCGCGCGTGGTGACGACGGATGAAGGCCCGCGTCGCGACACCTCGCCCGAAGGACTGGCCAAACTGCGGCCTGCGTTTTCGTTGAAGGGCAGTGTCACCGCCGGCAACAGCTCGCAGATGTCGGACGGCGCCGGCGCGATCGTGCTGATGAGCGAGGCGGCGATGAAGCGTTTTGGCGCGAGTCCGCTGGGACGTTTCATGGGGTATGCCGTCGCCGGCGTGCCGCCGGATGTGATGGGCATCGGGCCGGTGAAGGCGATTCCCAAGGTATTGAAACAGGCCGGTCTCGCGCAGGACGCGCTCGACTGGATTGAACTGAACGAGGCGTTTGCCGCGCAGTCGCTCGCAGTGATTAAAACGCTGGGGCTCGACCCGACGAAAATAAATCCGCTGGGTGGCGCGATTGCGCTGGGTCATCCACTCGGCGCAACCGGCGCCGTGCGCGTGGCGACCTTGATGCACGGGTTGCGTCGCATCCAAAAGAAGTACGGCATGGTCACCATGTGTATCGGTACCGGCATGGGTGCCGCTGGACTATTTGAGGCGTTATAAACGATTTAAACGATTGATGGTGGCACGCCGAGAGCGAGGCAGCGCAGACTGTCCGCTCGTGTATCCGAGATGAAGGAGGAGATTACGATGCGGTATCTTAAAGGCTTGTGCGCGGCGTTGACGGGGGCGTTGCTGTGCGTTGTGCTAACGACCAAGGCAGCCGAGATCGAGGGCGTACGCCTGGAAGATAAAATAGCCACGCCCAGCGGCCAGCTACTGGTGCTCAACGGCGCCGGCGTGCGCGCCAAGCTGGCTTTCATGAAGTTGTATGTGGGCGCGCTGTATTTGCCGGCGAAAAAAGCCGACGCGGAAGAGATCATCAAAGACGCCGGCGCCAAGCGCGTGGCGATGCATGTGCTGGCCGATGAATTGATGGCCAAGGATTTGACCGCATCGCTCAACAATGCAGTCGCGGCGAATCTTATCCCCGCCGAAATCGCCCTGGTCGAAGGCCGGCTGCGCGACCTGAATCGCATGATGAGCACCGTGGGCGCCTTGAGGAAAGGGGCCACCGTGGTGCTGGATTACCAGCCGAGTACGGGTACGCACATCAGCATCAACGGCGAAGAAAAACTCGTCATCAAAGGCGAGGATTTTTTTCAGGCGATGCTGCGCATCTGGATCGGCAAGAAGCCGGTGGATGGCGGGCTGCGGCGCTTGATGCTGGGCGATACTGGCGGGTTCCGGTTGTTCTAAAAACTATTTAAAAACAAATACTTAATTCGTTATTGTGGGACGGAAGTCATCCCGCCCACAAAACTTGGCGGCTACATGTTCGGGTAGTTGGGCCCGCCGCCGCCCTCCGGCGTCACCCACACAATGTTTTGCGTCGGGTCTTTGATGTCGCAGGTTTTGCAATGCACGCAGTTTTGCGCATTGATCTGCAAACGCGGGTTGCTGTTATCGGCGTCGCGCACGATCTCATACACGCCAGCCGGGCAATAGCGCTGTTCCGGCGCGTCGTACAGTTCAAGATTAACGTTGATGGGCACCGACGCGTCTTTCAGCGTCAGGTGCGCGGGCTGGTCTTCATTGTGGTTGGTATTGGAAATAAACACCGACGAATTCCGGTCAAACGTAATCACGCCATCGGGTTTCGGGTAAACGATGGGTTTGCAGTCCTTCGCGTTTTTAAGCGACTCGTGATCGGCGCCGTGGTGGTGCATGGTCCACGGCGCCTTGCCGCGCAGCAGCACCTGATCGACGCCGAAGCCCAGCGTGCCGATGACCAGACCTTTGGCCATCCAGGGTTTGAAGTTGCGCGCGCGATGCAGTTCGTCGTGCAGCCAACTGCCCTCGAAGGCCACCGGGTAGTCGTTGAGTTCATCGCCCGCACGGCCTTTGCGCACAGCTTCGAATACGGCGTCCGCCGCCAGCATCCCCGACTTGATCGCCGCGTGGCTACCCTTGATACGCGAGGCGTTGAGGAAGCCGGCGTCGTCACCGATCAGGCAACCGCCGGGAAATATCAACTTCGGCAACGACTGCAAACCGCCAGCGTTGATGGCGCGCGCGCCATACGAAATACGCTTGCCGCCTTCAAGATAGGTGCGGATGGCGGGATGGGTTTTGTAGCGCTGGAGCTCCTCATACGGACTGAGATAGGGATTGGTGTAACCGAGGCCGACCACGAAGCCGATGGCCACCATATTGTTTTCGAGGTGATAGCAGAACGAGCCGCCGTAGGTATCGTTTTCAAGCGGCCAGCCGGCGGTGTGGATCACCAAACCCTGTTTGTGTTTCTCCGGTTTGATTTCCCACAGCTCTTTGAGGCCGATGCCGTAGAGTTGCGGCTCGGCATTGGCGCGCAGCTTGTATTTCTCTTGCAGTTGTTTGCCCAGGTGCCCGCGGCAGCCCTCGGCGAACAGGGTGTACTTCGCACGCAGTTCCATGCCCGCCGCGTGCGCATCCGTGGGCTTGCCGTCCTTGCCGATACCCATGTCGCCGGTGGCGACACCGACGACCGCGCCCTTGTCGTCGAACAAGACTTCGGCGGCGGCGAAACCGGGGAAGATTTCCACGCCCAGCCCTTCGGCCTGCTGGCCCAGCCAGCGGCAGACGTTGCCGAGGCTGACTACGTAGTTGCCGTGATTTTGCAGGCAGCCCGGCAGCAGAAATGTCGGCAGCGACATCGACGAGGTTTCGCTCAAGAACAAAAAGCGGTCTTCGGTAACCGGCGTGTTCAGCGGCGCGTCGAGTTCTTTCCAGTTCGGCAGCAGCTCGTTCAGGGCGATCGGGTCCATCACCGCGCCCGACAGAATATGCGCGCCGACCTCGGAGCCTTTTTCAATCACGCAGACGTTAATTTCATGACTTTGCTCGGCCGCGAGTTGTTTTAATTTGATCGCCGCTGCAAGCCCGGCGGGGCCGGCGCCCACGATGACGAC
>CANIID010000316.1 GCA_947467315.1 Betaproteobacteria bacterium
ACACAAAATCCACCGTGCGGGTTTTTTGCATGTAGGGATGCGGCGCGCTGGCCGAATACGTCGAAGCATTCGGTGAACCCATCGCATTGAAAAAAGCTTTCACTTCGGCTTCGCCGACTTTGCCTTTCCACGACGCATCGGGCGGATAGTCGATCACGCAACACACGCTGCCGCGCGCGGGCGGCTCTATCGTGTGCGGCAGATGCAGGGTTTCGTAGACCATTTTCGCCGGATGCCCATCGGCCACCCACAGACGGTGCACGGCATAGCCGGGACGCGCGGGATCAAGACGCACATCGGGCGCAGCGGTGTCGCCGACCAACTCACCACGGCCTTCCGTGCGGTCTATGCTGACAATGCGCCGTGCGGGTTTTACACCGGCGGGCAGCGTAGGGGCGGGAAACGGCTTGTCGTTGCCTTGCGCCAGCCCTTTGCCATCCGCGCCGAAATCCGCCCAGATCATGTCGAATGCCATCTGCGCGCCATCGGGGAAAACCCACTGATGCCATGCGCCGACCTGGCACACGATGTCGCCGACCTTCATCGGCAGACGGCAATCGTCGAGCACCAGATCGCGGCCGTTGTTGATCACAATGCCGTAGTCGAGTGTTTGCGTTTTGTGCATCGCCGATTCAAACAGCGAATTGCCGCCGCGATCCCACAAGCCCTGACCGCCCGCGCGCGGCTTCGGCGCATGCGGCGCTATCACGTCGGGGTCTTTGGCGCGGTCGTAGTTCGCGGGCTTCGCGCGCGCCTGCACCACGCGGAAATGTCCGCCGCCGTGCGGGCCGGAGAAAATGTATTTCAGATTGCCGTCATCATTCGTGCCGTTGATCGGCAGCGGTGTTTGCTCCCACACCCAGATATCGGTGTGGCCGCGTCCGGAGCCAAGCGAGGCTTCGTGCTGATTCGGCGCGGGGCCGTCCCACGTGACTGTTGAACGGCCTTGCGCGTCGTTGCCGGTAACGACGCGACGGATGGGGGTTAAGCCTGCCATGATGTTCTCCTTTATTTCACCAATACGTTTTGTTCGCTCTGCAAAACCTTCATCACCGCCGGACGCTTGAGCATGCGGTCTTTCCACGCGGTGTAATTTTTTAATTCCTTCACGGGATACTCCGAGCGCGTGCCCCAGCCGTAAAACACCAGCGCGTAGGCGTCGGCCACGGAAAAGCGGCTGCCGATGATCCACTCGCGGCTCGCCAGCAGGCCGTCGATTTCCTGCAAATTGGCCCAGAAGGATTTTTTGCCCGCGGCGACCACCTCGGCTTTGCCCGCATCACTGTCGGCAAAACGCTCCGGGCGCATGGTGCGCTGATACGACGGATGCACGATGTTCGACAACCACGCCATGGTTTCGATGCACTGCGCGGCTTCGACGGGATCATCCGGCAGCAGCTTCGCTTGCGGATATTGCCGCGCGAGGTACGTCAGAATCGCGGTGTTTTCCGTGATCACGCGGCCATCCACTTCCAGTGCCGGCACTTTGCCGCGCGGATTGATCTTCAGATACGCCTCGGTTTTCTGTTCCTGCTTGCCCAGCAGCGTGGGCTTTTCGGTATACGGCGCGCCGGATTCCTCGAGGCCGATGTGCGAAGCCGTGGAACAAGCGCCGGGGCTGAAATAAAGCGTTAGCATGGTGAACTCCTGAAGGGTGAGCGCGTGATTTGGAAAAATCGGATCGGCAGGGCAGCGTGGCTCTGCCGCTGAGTGAAGCGAATTATAAGCCGTGAAGCGGCGGAGTCCATAGGTGATGGCGATGCCTTGACGTCACCAGCGCAGGGGCGGATGCTTGCGCATTCCGCATCATCATATCGAGAGAGGGTCGCTATGCGCAGCACACGTCATATCATCGTTGCTTTTTCCTTAGTGGTGGTTTCATTGGCTGTTCCGCTGGTGGTCGCGCAAGACGCCGCGTGGCGCACCCTTTCCGACTGGGCAAAGATGCCGGAGGGCCGCATCTGGGGATCGACCAGCACGCTGGATGTGGATCGTGGCGGCAACCTGTGGGTGTTCGAGCGCTGCGGCGAAAATGCCTGCGACGCGTCCACGCTCGCGCCGATCATCCAGTTTGATCCCGCGGGCAAATTCCTGCGCGCGTTCGGCGCCGGGATGTTTGTATTTCCGCACGGCATACACGTGGATCGCGACGGTAACATCTGGGTTGCCGACGCCACGGGTAAAGACGGCAAGGGCCACGTGGTCGTCAAATTCAATCGCGAGGGCAAGGTGCTGTTGACGCTGGGCAAGCCCGGTGTCGCGGGCGAGACGACGGATACCTTCAATCGACCGTCGGCGGTGATTACCGCGCCCAACGGCGATATCTTCGTGTCGGACGGTCACGGCGGAAACTCCAACGCGCGTGTAATGAAATTCGCCAAGGATGGAAAGTTCATCAAGACTTGGGGCACCAAAGGCACCGGCCCGGGCGAGTTCGGGGAGCTGCATGGCATCGCGCTCGATTCAACCGGACGCGTGTTCGTCGCCGATCGCGGCAATAACCGTATTCAAATCTTCGATGCCGACGGAAAATACATTGCCGAGTGGAAACAGTTCGGACGGCCGAGCGGTATCTACATTGATGCGAGCGACACGCTCTACGTCACCGATCACGGAAGCGATGCCAAGCGCAATCCCGGTGTGCGCCGCGGCATCCGCGTCGGCAGCGCGAAAGACGGCGTAGTCAAATCGCACATCCCGGGCGTAGGGCCGGAACCCGATAAGGAAAACATGGGCGAAGGCGTTGCGGCGGATGACAAGGGCGCCATCTACGCGGCGGAGGTGGCGCGCAAAAGCGTCACCAAATACGTGCGTCAGTAGCTGCGCGATATTGATATAAGATATTGTTTTTAAACAGTATTTTATGCTTCCGCAAGCGCGGTAAGTACTTCAATCCACCGGCGGTTCGCCGCTGCCGCTCCAATAGGCGCGTGGCGCGCAGCACGGTTCGCCGCGCGCGAGCTTGGCCCAATCACCGATTTTGATTGAAGCAATCAGTTGCGGCGGTTGTCCATCCGGCGCAGCGCGAAACACAAACGTTTCGCTTTCTTCGCTGGCGTAATCGGTGGCGTTCCACAAAATGCCGCCGTGCGCAAAAATAAACGTGTTGGTGCCCGGCGTCGGCGCGGTGTTGAGCAGCTTGCGCACGATCAAACCTTTTTCGCGGCTGCGCACCGGCGTCAGCGCATCGCTGAATTCCGTCGCCGGCACCACCCACTGCGCGTGGATGCGCGTGCGGCAGGCGCGGCTCGCGTACACTTTGCCGTACGGAATGCCGAGCTTGGCCACACTATCGCGTTGGTGCTGCGCTTCGTAATAACCCGTTTCGCTCAGATTACGCTGCGTCGAGCAGTCTTCCACCCGCCACTTGCCATCACGGCGCATTTTCGCCTCGTGTTCGTGATCCGGCAGCGTCTTGGTGTGACGGAAATAAACCGTGTAGTCGCCTTTGCGCAGTTCTTCGAGCAGGGCCTTGCCAGAGATCGCAGCGTTCGGTGGCGTGGTCACGCACGACGTTGTTGCGCTGGCGAGTAGCAGCGCTGTCGCCCATCGGCTGAAAGTGCCCATGATGTTCAGAAATCCACGTTAAGAAAATGAGGGTTCCAGTCTATCCCAAGCACGATTACCATGCGGTTTATGAAAACCGTCACGCTTCCCTCCGGAGAAAGCGTGCCTGCCTTGGGGCAGGGCACGTGGAATATGGGCGACAGCCGCGCCACGCGTGCCGCCGAGATCGCCACGCTCCAGCGCGGCATCGACCTCGGCTTGACGCTGATTGACACCGCCGAAATGTACGGCGATGGCCGCTCGGAACAGTTGATCGCCGAGGCAATTGCCGGACGACGCGATGAAGTGTTCATCGTCAGCAAAGTGCTGCCGAACAACGCCTCGCGTCGCGGCACCGCGGCGGCTTGCGAGCGCAGCCTGAAAAATCTCAACACCGACCGCATCGATCTGTATCTATTGCATTGGCGCGGCAGTGTGCCGTTTGACGAAACGCTCGAAGCGCTGACGGCATTGCAACGCGCGGGCAAAATACGCCACTACGGCGTGAGCAATCTTGATCTTACCGAGATGAAAGAATGGTGGCGTGCGACGGGCGGCGAGGCCAGCGGAACCACGGCGACCAATCAATTGCTCTACAACCTGTCGCGGCGCGGCATCGAGTGGGATTTGCTGCCGTGGCTGCGCGAACGGCGCGTGCCGGTGATGGCGTACTCGCCGCTGGAACAGGCGCGCTTGTTCAAGAACGCAAAGTTTGCAGCGTTGGCAAAAGCGTCCGGCATCACACCCGCACAACTGGCGCTGGCGTGGCTGCTGGCGCAGAATGGGGTAATGGTGATTCCGAAATGTTCGAGCGTCGCCCGCGTGGAAGAAAACGCAGCCGCGCGTGACATCCGACTGACGGTGGCGCAGTTAGCGGAACTGGATAACATTTTTCCGCCGCCGATCCGCGCGCAGGCGCTGGCAATGCTGTAATAATCATGGGATAAAACATGTTTAAAAACAATTACTTAAGGTTTTTCTCGCTCGCGGTGATGGCCTGCGCAGCAGGCGCAGTAGCAGCGCAATCGTGGGTGCCGACGAAGAACGTGGAACTCGTGGTGCCCAATCCACCCGGCGGCAGCAACGACAAAACCGCGCGCACCATCGAACGTATTTTAGTGACGAGTAAGGCGTTGCCGGTGTCGCTGACGGTGGTCAACAAATCAGGGGGCGGCGGCAACATCGCCTACACCTATGTGCATCAACATGCTGCTGATCCGCATGTGCTGGTGGTGTCCGGCCCGCCGATACTCACCAACCACATTACCGGCTCCGGCAAACTGCATTACTCCGATTTCACGCCGATCGCGTCGTTGTTCGACGACTACACCGTGTATGCGGTCACGCCGGGCGGGCCGATCAACAACGGCAAGGAGCTGGCCGCGCGCCTGCGCAAAGACCCCAAATCCGTCGCCACCGGATTTTCACCGCTGCTCGGCAGTCACAACCACATCGCCGCAGGTTTGCTGATGAAAGCCATCGGGGGCAACGCGCGTGATATGAAGGTGATCGCCTTCAAAGGCTCGGCCGAAGCCATACCCGCGCTGATGGGCGGGCACATCGATCTGGTCACCACGGCGGCAGGCAACGTCGCGGGGCACGTGGCGTCCGGCAAACTGCGCGTGGTGGCCACCAGCGCCAAAGCTCGCCTGCCCGGCGCGCTGGCGAACGTGCCCACCTGGAAGGAGCAAGGCATCGACGTGGTATTCGGCGCATGGCGCGCCGTGCTTGCACCGAAAGGCATTACGCCGCAACAGATAGCCTACTGGGAAAACCTGCTGCGCAAAGCCACCGAAGCGCCGGAGTGGAAAGACGACCTCGACAAAAACATGTGGTCGAATGTGTTTCTTGGCAGCGCGCAGTTCGCGAAAGAGCTTGATAAGGATTACGCGGATATGAAGGGCGTGCTGGTGGATATCGGGTTGGCGAAATAGGTGCGTAAGCGCTCTACGCGACAACGCGCCCGCGCAGAGCGCTTACAGTAATTGGCCTTGCGCGGCAAAGTTTCAATGTAACAACAAGTGACCGGATATGGC
>CANIID010000317.1 GCA_947467315.1 Betaproteobacteria bacterium
AGGCTCACCAGCGCGGCGTTGGTGCTGTTGGTGCCGCACAAGATCGTGTATCCGTCGGGCGCGGCCTTGGCCACGGCATCCGCGCCGATTAACCCGTTGGCGCCGGGCCGGTTATCGACCAGACCCGATTGCCCGAACTGCTCGTTGAATTTTTGTGTGTAGCTGCGCGCCACGGTGTCGGTAGCGCTGCCTGCCGCGAAGGGCACCACCACGCGTATCGGTTTGGCGGGGTACGTTTGGGCAAAAACAACGGGCGACACTGCCAAGGCGGCAAAAGCGGCGGCAGCGCATAAACGATGTGCGTGAACCATAACTTCCCCTAAAAAATACGAATGCGGTGATACATGTCGAGCGCGAGCCCGGCGAAGATTGCCATGCCCACCCAGTTGTTGTTCCGAAACGCGGCAAAACACTTGTCCCGATCACGCGTTTTGATGAGCTGGTACTGCTGCAAAATCATGCCGCACGCCAGCGCAAGCCCGACGTAATACGCGACACCGAGTTTCGTCCACAACCCAATGCCAACCAGAATGGCGATGAACAAGCCGTGACACGCCATCACCGCCACCACGTCGAACACACCGAACAACAGTGCGGAAGTCTTGATATTCAGCCGCATATCATCATCGCGATCCACCATCGCGTATTCGGTGTCGTAGGCAATCGCCCAGAAAATATTGGCGATGAACAACCACCACGCGATGGGCGGCAAGGTATTGCGGTAGGCGGCAAACGCCATCAGGATCGACATGCCGAACGCGATGCCCAGCCACGCCTGCGGCAAAGGAAAAAAGCGCTTCGAATAGGGGTAGGACGCCGCCACCACCAGCGCCACCACCGACAGCGCTATCGTAAATTTGTTGAGAAACAACACCAGCGCGAACGACAGCAGCAAAAGAATCGCCGCGATAATCAACGCCTCTTTCGGACTGACAAGTCCGGTGGCCAGCGGACGGTTTTTAGTGCGCTCGACATGCGGATCGATATCACGGTCGGCGTAATCGTTGATCACGCAGCCGGCCGAGCGCATCAGTATCGTGCCCAGCACAAAAATCAGCAGGATATCGAGGCGCTGCATACGCGGCGCGGCGAACCACAGGCCCCACAACGCCGGCCATAGCAGCAACAGGATGCCGATGGGCTTGTCGAGCCGCATCAGCTTTTCGTAAGCGTTCAGTTTCTCTGTCAACGTCACAGTGTTAGCACCCCCGGCAAGAACACTTCAGTCACCAGTATAGGCGATTTGCCAACCATAAACAGCGAGCGGCGCGCCCACGGCGACTTCCCGGTCGACGCTATGCGGGCCGCCTGCCGGTACAACTCATGCCCGCGCCCCAGCTTGTGTTGCCGTAGCATTAGCCGCCGGATACGCGGGTCGGTAAACAGCGCCGCGCCCAACGGACGCGACCCCATGCCCTGCATCAAGCGCCAGCCCGCGCCCCGGTCACCGGGCGCAAGCACGCTGTGGGCGTAGACCACCGGATTGGCACCGCAGAAGAGCACCACGTCGCGCGTCAGCGCCTGGGCGCCTGCGCGCGCGAGAAACCGCTCGTCGCGATGCAGGCGGCGGCGACCCTGAAAAACAACCTTGACCGTCATCCCCGGCGAGCGTGCTTCGATGCGGCGGGTGAGCGAGCCGCGATCGGTAAGCCACTGCTGATACGCGCCTGCCGCGCAGGGGGCCGGTTGCCAGAAGCTATCGTGGGGAAAACAGCGGAAGGTTCGGGTCACTGGGTGGCGAGGTTCTTATTTTGTGAGGGATTATCGCAGAATACCGCCGGTGAAATTCCCCTCAAACCTTAAGAAACTCCCCGCGCCCGGAGAGCCATCGATCCAGATGCGCCTTTGCTGCCAATGGATTTTCGGTCAGCAGCGTGGCTGCCGCATCGCGCGCGGCATCGAGCAAATCCACATCCGCCGATAAATCCGCAAAGCGCAGCAGTGGCACGCCACTTTGCCGCGCGCCGAGCAATTCGCCGGGGCCGCGCATGCGCAGATCGTGGCGCGCGACTTCAAAGCCGTCGGTGTTTTCAAAAATGATTTTCAGCCGTTCGCGCGCCGTCAGCGACAGCGGCGTGCGGTACAGCAAAATACACGCGCTTTGCGCAGCACCGCGCCCCACGCGCCCGCGCAGTTGATGCAGTTGCGACAAGCCCATGCGCTCGGCGTTTTCGATCACCATCAGCGACGCATTCGGCACATCGACACCGACCTCGATCACCGTGGTGGCCACCAGCAGTTGCACGTCGTTGCGCTGAAACGCGCCCATCACGGCGGATTTTTCTTCGCTCTTCAAGCGGCCATGCGCGAGGCCCACCTTGAGATCGGGAAACGCCGCGCTCAGTGTTTCATACGTTTCCATCGCGGCTTTGAGTTGCAGCGCTTCGAGGCCTGCGCGTCCCGGTTTGCGGGCTGGCTTGGGCTTTTTATCCTCGGCCGTATCTTCGGCTTCGATCTCTTCCACCAGCGGACACACCCAGTACGCCTGACTGCCCGCCGCGCAGGCATCACGCACGCGCGCGATCACCTCGTCGCGGCGCGTGTCGGACACCAGCTTGGTGGTCACCGGGGTGCGGCCCGGCGGCAGTTCATCGATCACCGACACATCGAGATCGGCGTAGTAACTCATCGCCAGTGTGCGCGGAATCGGCGTCGCGCTCATCATCAACTGATGCGGTTGCGCGCTCACATCCGATGCACCCGCAGCGCCCTGCGCGCCTTGCGTACCCTTTAACCGCAGCGCGAGCCGCTGGCGCACGCCGAATCGATGCTGTTCGTCGATGATCGCCAGACCCAGGTTGTTAAACACCACGTCGTCTTCAAACAGCGCATGGGTGCCCACCACCACCGGCGTCTTGCCTGAAGCGATATCCGTAAGTGTCTGTTTTTTCGCGACTTTTTTTGTACTGCCAGAAAGCCACGCCACATCGATTCCGAGTGACGCCAGCCAGCCGGAGAATTTGCGGAAATGCTGTTCGGCGAGAATTTCGGTCGGCGCCATCAGCGCCACCTGGAATTTATTTTCCACGCACTGCAACGCGGCGACCGCCGCCACCACGGTTTTTCCGCTGCCCACGTCGCCCTGCAACAGGCGTTGCATCGGATGCGGCTTCGACAAATCTTCGCGGATCTGCGCGACGGCGCGCTGCTGTGCACCGGTGAGTTGAAACGGCAAGTCTTTCAGCAAGCGGCTGACCAGGGTGCCTTTCGGGCGTAGCGCGGGCGCACCGACACCGCGCCGCTTTTGTTGATGCACGCGCATCGACAATTGCTGCGCCAGCAGCTCGTCAAATTTCATGCGCCGCCAGGCCGGGTGCGTGCGGTCCTGCAAATCCTGCTGCGCTACGTCCGGCGATGGATGGTGCAGAAACGTTACCGCGTCACGGAATGCCGGCAGCTTGTACTGTTTGAGCAAAGCATCGGGCAAGGTATCTTCGAGTTTTTCGGACGCCAGCGCGCGCACGATCAATTTGCGCAAGGTGTCCTGCCCCATGCCCGCCGTGGTGGGGTACACCGGCGTCAGCGCCTCGGCGACGGGCGCGCCCTCCTCCACCACGCGGTAGCGCGGATGCACCATCTCCGCGCCGAAAAACCCGTGACGAATTTCGCCGAATGCGCGGATGCGTGCCCCGGCCTCGAAGTGCTTCACCTGGCTGCCGTAGAAACTGAAAAATCGCAGTGTGACTACGCCGCTGCCGTCTTCGAGATGCACCACCAGTTGCCGGCGCGGACGGTACTTGATGTCGGTCTCGACCACGGTGGCTTCGATCAGCACCTCGCGCGCCGCAGGCGCATCCTTGATCGGATACAGATGCGTTTCGTCGTCGTAGCGCAGCGGCAGATGCAGCACCAGATCGAATTTGCTCGCGATGTTGAGTTTCGCCAGTTTGTCTAGCGTGCCTTTGCTTAGACCTGCGAGTGAGGCGTGAGGCGTGAGGCGTGAGGCGTCCAGGCCCGGCTGGGGTTTCGCCTCACCCCTCACGCCTCACGCCTCACGATTTCCGCCTCACGCTTCACGCGCTACTCCAGATGCAGAATCGTGTCGATCTCCACCAGCGCATCGCGCGGCAGGCTCGCCACGCCGACGGCCGCGCGCGCGGGATACGGCTCCTTCAGGTACGTCGCCATGATCTCATTCACCCTGGCGAAATGCTTGAGATCAGTTAGATAAACCGTAAACCGAACCGCGTCATTCAGCGTGCCATCTGCGGCCTCCGCTACTGCCTTGAGGTTGTCGAGCACGCGGCGTATTTGCGCGTCGATGCCCTCGACCATTTGCATGGTCTTGGGATCAAGGCCGATTTGGCCCGAGCAATACACGGTGTTGCCCACGCGCACCGCCTGCGAATAGGTGCCGATGGCTTTGGGGGCGTCGTCGGTGTGGATGATTCGTCTGGTCATGGGGAAAAAGCTTCGCTAAGAGGCTCCTTCCCCTTCAGGGGGAAGGCTGGGATGGGGGTGGGGTTTTTGTCGCGCGACATCCAAGACTAACCCCATCCCAACCCGAGCCCTCCCCTTGAAGGGGAGGGAATTAATCAGGCCGGCAAATGCAACACGTATTTCGACAGAATGTTGCGCTGAATTTCATTCGAGCCGCCGTAGATGGTGCCGGGGCGCGAAATATAAAACGGCGATAGCAAATCGATTTGTTCGCCGCCCAACGTGATCTCGTCAGCAAACGCGCCGTATTCATCGCCAGCTTCGAGCAGCAACTCGGAGAGTTTTTGATAGGTGTCCATGGCGAATATCTTGAGCATCGAAATATCCGGGCCCAGCGGTTCGCTGCGCCGCACCTTTTCCACGAAACGGCCATACAGCGAGGTCAGATCGTTCAAATCCATTTTCAATTGCGTATAACGATCGACAAAGCCGGGGTCGTCGAACAGATGCTGCGCCCGCGCCAGCGCATCGAGTTGCTCAAAGGCCTGCAACGGACGACGCGGGCTGCCGATGGATAACCGCTCAAACGTGAGCAGCCCCTTGGCGATGGTCCAGCCTTCGTTCAGCTTGCCGACGAGATTGTCTTTGTGCGTGCGCACGTTGTCGAAAAATACCTGGCAGAACTCTTCGTGCCCCGCGATGTTGCGGATGGTGCGCAGCGTGATGCCCGGTGTTTTCATGTCCACCAGCAGGAAGCTGATACCGCGTTGCTGCTTCACATTTTTGTCGGTGCGCACCAGCACGTAGATGTTGGTGGCGTCGTGCGCCATTGAGGTCCAAATTTTGCTGCCGTTGATGACGTACTCGTCACCATCAAGCACAGCCTCGGTGCGCAAGCTGGCCAGATCGGAACCGGCATTCGGCTCGGAATAGCCCTGACACCACACGATGTCGCCGGCCAGAATTTTCGGCAGGTAGTTCGCGCGCTGCGCGTCACTGCCAAAACGAATCAGCATCGGCCCTACCATCGTCAAACCCTGATCCGGCATACGGCCCAAGCCGGCGCGCTCGGATTCTTCCCAGTAAATAATCAGCTTCGCGGGCGTCAGGCCCATGCCGCCATATTCGGCCGGCCAATTGGGTGCAAGCCAACCCTTTTTGGAGAGTTTTTTCCACCACGCCTCGGATTC
>CANIID010000318.1 GCA_947467315.1 Betaproteobacteria bacterium
CCGCGGTTTGCGTGCCGAATGCGAGCGGCGTCATGTGATCCGCCACCGCGGCCGCCGATCCGCTGCTTGATCCGCCGGGCGTGTGCGCGAGGTTATTGGGATTGGCGGTCTTGCCCGGCGTGAAGTACGCCAGTTCGGTGCTGACAGTTTTGCCCAGCACCACCGCGCCCGCTGCGCGCGCCAACGCCACGCAGGGCGCGTCCCACGGCGGGCGGTGGCCGGCGTAGATTGTCGAGCCGTAGGTGGCGGGCATGTCGCAGGTGTCGATCAAATCTTTTACGGCTATGGGAATGCCATGCAGCAGGCCGCGTGACGATGACGGGGTTTGATCGAGTTCGCGCGCGCGTTGGATCGCAGCGTCCGCATTGACATTGAGATAGGCCCATGCGCCGACGGCAGGCTCGCGATCCGCGATGTGGTCGAGGCAATCGCGCAGCAGTTGTTCGCTGGTGATTTTGCCGGCGGCGATTTGTTTCGCGGCTTCGGTGGCGCTAAGAAGATTGAGCGTGGCCATGGTATACCCATGTTTTAAATGTAATTTTTACTGCTGAAAATCTACTCTGCCGTATTCTACGCTGCGTCACACGCGGCTAGTCGTACATGCCGCGCGCCCGCCGCGCGCGCGTTGTCACGAGCAGCAACTGGCAGTATGATGAATTCGAATCTGCACAACACTCTATCGGTTCCACGCCGATATCGGCATTCAAAGTATTTCATCAGGCAAATTCACCAGGCAAATCACCAAAGAAAAGGGAAAAGCATGAGCACGCAAGCTGGATCAACCGCCCTCGCGGGCGTCAAAGTTTTGGACCTCACGCAATACGAAGCAGGCACCTCGTGCACGCAGGCGCTGGCCTGGCTGGGCGCCGATGTGGTGAAAGTCGAGCAGCAAACCGGCGAGAACGGACGTTTTGCCTCCACCAACAGCGGCGACGTCGATTCGTTCTACTTCGTCATGATGAACTCGAACAAGCGCGGCATGGTGTGCGATCTGAAATCCGAGCGCGGCCGCGCCACCATCCTCAAAATGGCGGAAAAGGCCGACGTGCTGATCGAGAACATGTCACCGGGCCGCATCGAAAAACTCGGCTTCGGCTGGGACGTGGTGAGCAAAATCAATCCGAAGCTAATCATGGCGCAGATCAAAGGGTTCAATCCCGATGGCCCGTACGCCAACTACCTGAGCTTCGACATGATCGCGCAGGCGGTGGGCGGCGCGTTTGCCATAACGGGTGAAGCCGGTGGTAAACCTTTGCGCCCCGGCCCGCATGTGGGCGACACCGGCGCGGGCATTCATTGCCTGGTCGGCATAATCGCGGCGCTGTATCAGCGCCAGTTCACCAACAAGGGTCAGCGCGTTGAAGTGTCGATGCAGGACGCGGTGATTAACTTCAACCGCATCTGCTTCGCCGGGCAACTGATGTTCGGCAAACCCGTGCCGCGCACCGGCAATCAAAGCTCCATCGGTGCTGCCGCGCCGTCGGAAATTTATCACTGCAAGCCCTTCGGCGAAAACGATTACGTGATGGTCTACACCTCGCGCGCGGGCAACTGGCATTGGCTGCGGCTGCTGTCGGTGATCGGCCGTGAAGACCTCAAAGACGACGCGCGCTTTTCGTCACCCGCCGCACGCGTGCAGAACGCGGCAGCGGTGGATCAACTCGTCGGCGAGTGGTGCAAGGGCCAGAGCAAGATCGAGGCCATGGAGAAGTTGCAGAATGCCGGCGTGCCGGCGGGCGCGGTGCTCGACACGGCGGAACTGTCCAACGATCCGCATTTGCGCAAGCGCGGCATGTTCGCCACCGTCAATCACCCCAAGCGCGGCGAAGTCGTGGTGCCGGGCTGGCCGGTCCACATGTCCGAAAGCAAGGTGCCGGTGAAATGCGGCCCGCTGCTGGGCGAACACACCGAAGAGGTGCTCGGCGAGTGGTTGGGCATGAGCAAAGATGAAATCGCCGCGTACGTGAAAGAAACGCCGGTGATTTTGAAGAAGAAATAATTCCACGCACGCAATAAGCGCGCATATACCCCTATCGTCATTCTGGCGAAGGCCAGAATCCAGGTTGTAACCCGCGCCGCAGGCACTGAATGTAGATGCTGCGCATCGGGCAACGCACTGGATTCCGGCTTGCGCCGGAATGACGGTGGTGGTTGATCGGGATTTTCGCTTCATCGCAAATAATTCATAACTATATGTTTTTAAAGGATATTTAACAATGGCAACCATCACCGGCAACGACCTCGTAGGCGAATCGCTCAAACGCATTGGCGTCACCAACTTTTTCTTCATCATGGGCGGGCCGATCAACGACACACTGACTGCCACCATGAAGCGCGGCATCCGCGGCATCGACGTGCGCCACGAGCAGGCCGCCGCGATGAGCGCGCAGGCTTATGCGCGCGCGCTGAATTTTCCCGGCGTATGTTTCGGCGCGTCGGGACCGGGCACGATCAACCTCACCACAGGTTTGGCCAATGCGCTGATCGACGGCGTGCCGGTGGTGGCGTTCGGCGGCTCCAGCCCGATCAACGAATACGGCAACGGCTCGTTTCAGGAAATCGATCAGGTCGCGATCATGAAGCCCGTCACTAAATGGGCGAACCGCATTTATGAAACGCGGCGCATCCCCGAATTGATCGACCTCGCATTCCGTCAATCGATCAGCGGCAAACCAGGCCCGGTGTATCTCGATCTGCCGTCGGACGTGATCAACAACACCATCGATGATTCAACCGTGGTGTGGCCTGACTTCAACAAGACCCTCGTGCGTGCGCGCCCGCAAGGCGACCCGGCGCTGATCGAAGAAGCGTTGAAGCTGCTCGAAAAAGCGCAAAAGCCGGTGATCCTATCGGGCAGCGGCGTGCTGTGGTCGGGTGCGGAAGCGGAGCTCCGCCAGTTCGTCATCGACAAAGGCATCCCCATCTACACCACGCCGCAAGGCCGCGGTGTGCTGGAAGAAGATCATCCGCAGGCGTTTTTGAATGCGCGTTCATCGGCGATGAAAGAAACCGATTGCGTGCTGATCGTCGGCACGCGGCTGAATTACGTGTTCGGCCACGTCAAGCCGCCGCGCGTATCCGCCAACGCCAAAATCATCCGCATCGACATCGATGCGAATGAAATCAGCGGCAGCCAGCGCGTGGATGTGGCCATCACCGGTGATGCGAAAATGGTGATGAAGCAGTTGCTCGATGCATCAGCCACGCGGGTTAAAGCGAGCCTGTATGCGGGCTGGCGTGGGCGGCTGTCCGAAATTGAAAACCTCAAAGCACCCGAAGCCGAAAAAGGCATGTCCACCAGCGCGCTGCCGATCCATCCGCTGCGCCTGTGCAAGGAAGTGCGCGACTTCATCGACCGCGACGGCGTGCTGGTGGTCGATGGCCAGGAAATTCTGAACTTTGGGCGGCAATCGATCCCGACGTTTTTTCCCAGGCATCGCATCAACTCCGGCACCTTCGGCACCATGGGCGTCGGCATGCCGTTTGCCGTAGGCGCAAAAATCGCGCGGCCTGAAAAGCAGGTCGTGCTGATTCACGGCGACGGTTCATTTGGTCTGAACTGCATGGAACTCGACACCGCCGCGCGCCACAACATTCCGATGATCGTGGTCATCAGCTTGAACGGCGGCTGGACGGCCGACCCCAAAGGCGACAAACCGGGGCGCAACCTTGGCTACACGCGCTTTGATTTATTCGCGCAATCGTTGGGATGCCATGGCGAGCAGGTGGACAAGCCGGAGGATATCCGGCCTGCATTGGAGCGTGCGAAGTTGGCGATCAAAAATGGCAAGCCGGCGCTGGTGAATGTGGTGACGGATGATAAAGCGCGGGCGGTTACTATTCGGTTTACTAAGACGGCTACGTAATGTCTACTCCCTCCCTTGCGCGTAGCGCGAAGGAGGGACGAGGGGTAGAACGGTGGAAACTGGGAGCAGCAAGGGCACGCACGCGGAGTTCGAATCGCTTCGAAGCGCGGCTCGATGTGAGCGAGACCCTGAACTTCAAAAGCGTCTTCTGGTGGAGATTGACGCATATGAGAAGTCGTCTAAGGCGTCGAGCAAGCGTAGGGTGGGCACGCTCTTTGTGCCCACGCGCTACGGTGTATGCGACGTCCGGCGGCGTGGGCAAAACAAAGAGCGTTTTGCCCACCCTACCGTCTGATTGGCCGATTTCAACTTTTCACGGTTTGGTGAAGCAAGGCATTTATCCGTCGGATTGGGGTGGCGGGGCGGATGCTTTGTTGCCCTACGTGGATTGACATGCGGCGCAATGCGCTTCGCTTATTGACGCCCTACGGATTGCTACGGATTTCGCGTTCTGGGCGTGCGCCCATTCATCACCGAGCCGCCCATCAACGCCGTGGCGCACAGCCAGAATATCGGCGCCACACCAAACGCAGCACCCATGGCGCCGAACGCAGTGGGAATAAAAACATGCGCGCCGTAGCTGACGGCCAAGCGCATGGCGATGCCTTCGCCGGAGCGGCCTGGCGGGGAGGCGTTGTAGGCTAGGGTCATCGACAGCGGCTGGCCGCAGCCCACGCCGAGGCCGATAATGAACGACAAGCCCATCAGCGTGGCGGGCAATTGCGTCAGCGGCACAAACACAAAGCCGCACGCCGCCAACGCCAGCGCGCCGGCGATCATGCGATGCACGCCCCAGCGCGCGGTGATCGGCGGGATCGCGATGCGCGTGATAAACGCCGCAACGCCGTAGGTGCCCATGATGTAGCCGATGACGGTGGCGGAGAAGCCGATGTTGCGCATGTACACCGGCAGGTAGAGGTTGAACAAATCCCAGCCCACCATCACGATGGCGTTGGTGATCAGCGCCGCGCGCATCGCGGGCAGCTTCAACAGATCGCCCATGCGGCGCGATTCGTCCGCCTTGGCCTTGGGCTTTTGCGTGTAGGGCAGCAGGTGGCGCCCCAGCCACAGCATCACAATCGTGAGCGCGCTCACGCCGGTCAACAACAAAAACGAATGCGGATGCAGCCAGTGGTCGATGGCGTAGCCGATCATCACCGGCCCCACCACTTGGCCGAACGATTCGCCGAGCGCGTAGTAGCTGAAGTAACGCGTGCGGGTTTCCGGCGTGGTCAACGCGCCGACGTAGTTTTGCGTCGCCAGCACGAACAGCATGCTGGTGAAGCCGGCAAACGCGGCGGAAACGTAGAGCGCAGGTAAGCCGGGCCAGAAAAACGGCACCAGCATCGCCAGCCCGTAGGCGGTGACGCCGCCGTACATCAGCACGCGATTGTCGAAGCGGTCGGCGATGCGCCCTGCGCTCACCGCGAATAGAAACGGAAAGATGCCATGCAGCGCGAACAGCAGACCGGTCTGAAACGGCCCCGCGCCGAGATCGACCGCGAACAACGTCACCAGCACGCGGTTGGCCTTCATGGCGACGAAGAAGATCGAGGTGAGGGCGAGAACCAGTACGATCGGCGCGATACGGATGATAGGCATGAGCGCGCCGATTATAGTCGCCGCACGCGAGTGACGGCGCGCTGCCCACATATTGCGGACTCAACGACAGTGCGATGATAAAATTTGCATTTGCAG
>CANIID010000319.1 GCA_947467315.1 Betaproteobacteria bacterium
CATACGGCAAACGCATCTGGAAAAGCCTGCCGCCGATGAAGCGCACACGGGAGATTGCCGAGGTGGAGGCGTTTTTTGCGGTGGTCGCGGTTTAGCTAACCGCTGGCGCCGCGGCTAGTGTAGTGCTTCGTAGTTAACGAGACATTCCCTCCCCTTCAAGGGGAGGGCTAGGGTGGGGATGGAGTGGCGATTTCGCAAAATTACCCCATCCCCCTCCCAGCCTCCCCCTTGAAAGGGGAGGGGTTTCGCTGAAACCGCATCACCGCTTAAGTTCCAAACAGAATGAAGTACTACACTAGGGACGCCAACCGCCGCTGCACGAACTCGATGTGCGAGCGCAGGTTGTAATAAGGCTCGGAGTAATGCAGCGGGATCGGGATGCCCGACACGGCGCTGTCGATGCGCGCGATTTCCGCCAGGTGTTTTTCGCGTTCGACCGGCGCATCGGACATGGCCTGCTCGAGTTTTTTCAACTCGTCGTACCAATGCCACAGGCGCTTGCGTACGCGCCAGCCGTAAATCAGCGGCACAATCTTGATCAGCGGTATCAGGATAGTGACAATCGGTATCAGCAGCACCAGCAGCCGGTCCATCATTACCGCCAGCCAGAACGGCAGATAGCGCTGGAAAAACGGCGGCCCGGATTTATGAAAGCGCTCTGCCACCGTGCTCATCGGCAGTTCGGTGCCCTGCGACTGCGGGAACGCGCCATCGCCATTAAAAATGCCCGACCCGCGATGGGCATCGGCGGCCGCCTGCGCCAGCGCGAATTGCAGCGCCGGATGCACATCGTCGCGCACCGCGACCAGCGCCACTGCAGCCACCAGCTCGACATCACGCGCGGGGATGTCCTGCGCAAAATCGATCACGCCCCGGTGCAGCACCACGCGCGCCAGCCACGGAAAACGCCGCGCGTAGGCTTCCGCATGGGTGAAACTCATGAGCTTAATATCCGGCGCGCGCAACAATGTTTGCACGAGGGTGGCGTCGGGCGCGGAGACGAAAAATGCCGCGTCCACGTCTCCGGCGATCAGTGCGTCGGCGGCGGCCTTGCCGGGCGATTCCACGAAGGTCGCGTTGGCAGGCGTGACCTCGCTGCCCGCCAATACCTGCACCGCAAGATGCCGTGTGCCGCTGCCGGCAGGCCCGACCGCGATACGTTTGCCGCGCAATTGCGTGAAGCGGTCTATGTCTTCCGGCAGCCGGTGAAACACCCACACCGGCTCGTAGAACATGCGGCCCAGTGACAGCATATTGTTGGAGTCCTCGGGGGCGGTGGTGCCGCCCTGCACGAAGGCGACGCTGGCCTCGGGTGTGGCACCGCGCAGGCGCGCGAGATTTTGCAACGATCCGGCGGAGGGTTTGATTTCGAGCGTGATGCCGTCGCGCTTGAGGCTGTCGCGATAGCGCTGCGCGAATTTATAGTAAGCGCCGGTCTCGCCGCCGGTGGTGATGGTGATGGTGCTTGGCGGCGCCGGTTGCACAAAGTGCGATGCGAATGCAAAGGCGGCGATGACCAACAGTACGGCTGGGCCGATGATGATGAGCCACTCACGCCACGCGGCACGTTCAAATTTGGGTCGTTTAAAAGCCATGGTGGCTGGATTATAGCTGCGGCAGTGGGTCAGGCAAAAAACCACTGCCTGCACAGCACCCAGGTGAGCCATGCCGCAGCAATCCACAGCACAACGATGATGGCCGCGGCGAACCAGTTACGCGGCTTGCCGTGTTTTTCGGCCAACCATTGCGCGGCTTGCTCGCGGCACGCGTCGAGTACGGGCTTGGGTACGAATTTCAAGGTGAGCCAGATGCCTAGCGGCAACAGAATCGCTTCGTCGAGCAGGCCCAACACGGGGATAAAATCAGGAATCAGATCAATCGGACTGAAGGCGTAAGCCACGACACCAATGGCGAGTATTTTGGCGATCAGTGGGGTGCGGGGATCGCGATAACAAAACCACAAAGTCACGGCTTCGGCTTTGAGCTGTTTTGCCCATTGCAGGAGTCGTGTAAACATAAGTATATGTTTTTAAATTGAAATTATTCTATCGCCGCCCTCTCCCGGCCTGACGGCCACCCTCTCCCGCGTGCGGGAGAGGGGTAGGGAAGAGGGTGCGCGAAGGGCTACAAATGTTCATGGCGCAATGGCAGCGTAAAGATCATGCGCATCCGCACGCGTGATTTTAACCTGCACGAAGTCGCCGGGCTTGATGGCGCCGGGCTTCGCGATGAACACGCTGCCGTCGATTTCAGGTGCGTCGGCGCTGCTGCGCGCGACGGCTTGTTTGCCGTCGTTGCTATCGACCAATACGGTTAATGTCTGGCCGACTTTCTGTTTCAGCCGCGCCTTGCTGATTTTCTCTTGGCGTTGCATGAAGCGTGCGCGGCGCTCTTCGCGCACCTCATCGGGCACGGGGTCGGGCAGCGCGTTGGCGGTGGCGCCTTCCACCGGCGAATAGGCAAAGCAGCCCACGCGGTCCAGTTGCGCTTCTTCCAAAAACGCCAGCAGTTCTTCGAACTCGGCGTCGGTTTCACCCGGAAAGCCCGCGATGAAGGTGCTGCGAATGGTCAGCTCGGGGCATATCGCACGCCACGCCTTGATGCGCGCCAGGGTGTTCTCGGCGTTGGCAGGGCGCTTCATCAGTTTAAGGATGCGCGGGCTGGCGTGCTGGAACGGCACGTCGAGGTAGGGCAGCAGCTTGCCTTCCGCCATCAGCGGGATCACGTCATCCACATGCGGATACGGATACACGTAATGCAGTCGCACCCACACACCCAGTTCGCCCAACGCCTGCGCCAGCGCGATCATGCGCGTCTTGATCGGCTTGCCGCCCCAGAAGCCCATGCGATATTTCACATCGACACCATAGGCGCTGGTGTCCTGCGAAATCACCAGCAGTTCTTTCACGCCGGCCTTCACGAGATTTTCCGCCTCGGTCATTACATCACCAATGGGGCGGCTCACCAGATCGCCGCGCATCGACGGGATGATGCAAAACGTGCAGCGGTGATTGCAACCCTCCGCGATTTTGAGATACGCGTAATGTTTCGGTGTGAGTTTGATTCCCTGTGGAGGTACCAAATCGATGTGCGGGTTGTGCTTGTGCGGCAAATGCTTGTGTACCGCGCGCATCACTTCGTCGGTGGCGTGCGGGCCGGTGACGGCGAGCACTTTGGGGTGCGTTTTCTTGACGATGTCGCCCTTGGCGCCGAGGCAGCCGGTGACGATGACCTTGCCGTTTTCGGCGAGCGCTTCGCCGATGGCGTCGAGGGATTCTTCGACGGCCGAATCAATGAACCCGCAGGTGTTGACCACCACCAGATCGGCGTCGTTATACGACGGCGAGATCAGGTAGCCTTCAGCGCGCAGTTGCGTGAGGATGCGTTCGGAATCGACCAGCGCCTTGGGGCAGCCTAGTGAAACAAATCCAACTTTTTTGGTGGGCATGGTGTCCTTACCGCATTTAAATTCGTTTCCCGTTGCGGCAAAAGCATCTGCACATGGCACCCTGTGAAAGTCCCTTCCCCCTGAAGGGGAAGGGGTTTCTTTGAGTATGTGGATGCTCAAGCCCGAAGGAAACGGTGCTTCTCTGAATTTGTGCCGCGCATAACGCTGCGCTGCAGTTAGTTTTTGTTCTCGCCGCCGTCTTTGCCCGGCGCAGCACCAAAGCCCGCAAACGGAAAGCCGCCGAACATATTGCGTGTTTGATTCGACATTTGATTCTGCATCTCAACAAACGCATTCGCGCTTTGTTCGAGATAACGCCCCATCAAGCCTTGAATCGCGGGGCCCTGCATTTTGACGAACTCGTTCCAGGCTTCGGTGTTCAACATGGGGTTGGCGCCATAGAGTTGGCTCGACTGGCTTTGCATGCGCTTCTGGATATCCATGAAGGTGGTGACGTTTTTTTCCAGGAAGTTGCCCATCATGCCTTGCATCGCATTGCCGTAAAAACGGATGATCTGCGACAACATGTCGCTGGAGAACATGGGCGCGCCGGCGGTCTCTTCTTCGAGAATAATTTGCAGCAAAATGCTGCGCGTGAGGTCATCCTTGGTCTTGGCGTCTTCAACCCGAAACTCGACATTTTCGAGCACAAGTTTTTTTACGTCCGCCAATGTGATGTAGGCGCTGGTCTCGGTATCGTACAGACGGCGGTTCGGATACTTCTTGATCAAACGCGGTTGTGTTGCCATGACGCACCCCGGCAGAAAAGTTAGCGCATTATTTCAGAAAAGGTGGTGCGGCGCAATGAAGGGATATTAAAAACATAATAAAAACAAGTGGTTAGTGTGCCTATGCTGCGTGACGCAAGGCGTCAATGTGGGCTTGCTCACCCTGCGTGCGTATGCAGCAATGTGTGGAGCGTGAGGGGTGAGGCGTAACCCCATTGCAAGGATAGCGAGTACCCAATGGACAGGTTTTACGCCTCACCCCTCATCCCTCACCCCTCACGCCTAACGCCTAACGATTTCCACTACTGCATATGCTGCCCGCCGTTGATCGCGATGTTCGCGCCGGTGACAAACGCCGCCTCGTCGGAGCACAAATAGGCCACCAGTCCCGCGACTTCTTCCGGCTTGCCGAGGCGGCCTATCGGAATCTGCGGAATAATTTTGCTGTCGAGCACTTCTTTGGGAATCGCCATCACCATTTTCGTGCCAATGTAACCCGGCGAAATGGTGTTCACCGTGACGCCTTTTTTTGCATATTCGAGCGCGGCGGCTTTGGTGAAGCCGTGCATGCCGGCTTTCGCGGCGGAGTAGTTGGTTTGACCGAACGCGCCTTTTTGGCCGTTCACCGACGACACGTTGATCACGCGTCCCCAGCCGCGCTCGGCCATGCTGTCGATCACCGGCTTGGTCATGTTAAACACGGAGTCGAGGTTGGTGTGCATTACCGCATCCCACGCGGCCTTGTCCATTTTGCGAAAGGTGGTGTCGCGCGTGATGCCGGCGTTGTTGACCAGCACGTCAATCGGCCCGCACTCGGATTGAATTTTTGCCACGGCGGTTTGGCACGACTCGAAATTCGCGACGTCAATCTCATACGCCTTGAATTCGAAGCCCTGTTTTTTCATGTCGGCAAGCCACTCGTCGCGCTTGGTGTTGCCCGGCGAGCAGGTGGTGATGACCTTGTAGCCCATGCGTGCGAGTTTGATACAGATGGCCTCGCCCAAGCCTCCCATGCCGCCGGTGACGACCGCAGTGCGTTGTGTCATGGTGAATCTCCTGTTGATTAAATATCGTTATAAAACAATTGGTTACGTATTCATGGCGACTGGTCCGGCGGCGTGACTTTCTCGCGCACATAGCGCCCCGGCGCCGCTTCGATTTCAGTGTAACCCGCGCCGCCGAGCGTCACGCGCGGCGGCAATTTTTTGCCGGCGTGTTGCGTGAGCCAAGCGCTCCAGTGCTTCCACCAGCTTCCCGGTTGCTCGGTGGCGCTGGCGAGCCATGCATCCGCATCCGTGCTTGCCGTGCCATCGGTCCAATAGCTGCGCTTGTCGCGCGATGCGGGATTAATCACACCGGCGATATGTCC
>CANIID010000320.1 GCA_947467315.1 Betaproteobacteria bacterium
ACCTTGGAGCACGGAGCGGGGTGCCTCAATGGGGATACCGGCAGAATTTAATGCCGCGCTGGGCATGGCCATCGGCTGCAAAGAGGAGGCGAAACTGATGGCCAGGGTTTTGCTCCACGAACACAGGAACTCGGGGGGCGGGGAGTTTTATCCTGCTGCGCAGTGCGTGCTGCAGATCTTTGCGTCGTATTTCGGCGAGGCCCCGCTGAAGCTTGAAGGCGAGGCGGTTGGCCACGTTATCTACAAGGCGCTCGCCGCCCATTGGCGGCATCCGGATGCTGAGGCATTGGCGCCGTTGCTGCTGGCGGTATGCGATGAGCACACGCATCGCACCACCAAGGGAAAACCTTACGGTGATGAATTTGATTTCTTTGGGTTTGAACGTACACCGGTGGAGATACTGCTGGTATTCAAGCTGCGCGAGGAATTGGGACTTGCCAATCCCAAACTCGATCACCCGTTGATGAATACGCCACTGGGGCAATTGCACAAGGAAGTCAAGCTGAAAGTGGATGAAGTGATGGCGCATGCGATCAAGCGGGCGCGCGAGGAAGGTTTTGACGAGAAGAAGATTTTGGCGGCGCTGCAGTCTGCAAGGCGGTCCGCTAAGTAACGCCGTGACGCGCGCTGGATTGCATAGGGTTCAATCCGCGCTGATATTCACTTCTTTGGCGAGCGCCAGCCATCGGCTGCTTTCGTTTTTAAGAAATTCACCAAACGCCTTGGGTGAACTGCCGACCGCGCCGCCGCCTTGCGCCACCAGTTTCTGCACCACGTCGGGGTCGGCCACCGCTTGCGCGATAGCGCGCGACATTTTCTCGATGATCGCGGGCGGCGTTTTGGCGGGTGCGAGCACGCCCTGCCAGATATCGCTCTGCGCTTTCGGATAACCCAGCTCGGCGATGGTCGGCACTTCGGGCGCCAGCGCGCTGCGTTTGTCGGCTGTCACCGCCAGCGCGACCAGGCGCCCGGCTTTGACGTGCGGGTAGAAGCCCAGCAAGCTGGAGATCGCCACCTGGATTTGTCCCGACACAAGGTCCACCGCGATTGGCCCGGTGCCTTTATACGGCACATGCAGCAAATCCACGCGCGCCTCGCGCTTGAACAACTCCATCGCCAAATGCTGGTTGCTGGCAATCCCGCCGGAGCCGTAGTTCACCTGCCCCGGCTTCGCGCGCGCATGACCGATAAAGTCTTTGAGATTTTTCGCCGGCACGCCGGCGTGCATCACCAGCGCCAGTGTGCCGGTAGCGATCTGGCTCACCGGCGCAAAATCCTTATTCGCGTCGATGCGCGCGCTACGTGACAGCAACGCCGATGTGAGGTGCCCGATATTGAACACCAGAAATGTATAGCCATCCGGTGCGGCCTTGGCGGTGAGTTCCAGCGCGATGTTGCCGGTGGCGCCGGTGCGATTATCGGTAATCACCGGCTGGCCGAATTTCTCGCTCAACTTCGTGCCGATGAGACGCGCGGCGAAATCGGTGCCGCCGCCGGGTGCCACGCCAACCAGAAAGCGTATCGGCTTGGATGGGTACGCCGCCGTTTGTACTGTTGGTGCTGTTTGTGCCACGGCCAAACCATAACCGGCGCTCGCGGCGATGCTCACAATAAGGCTCACCATCAACAGCATCCCAAAGCGTACCAGACACATCGCCACATTCTCCTTATTTTCATGAGCGCACAGTATAGCGAAACGCGCTGCGTTGCCCGAAGTGTAGCCGCGAAGTATACTTTGACGGTAACTATTCAGATTCCAATGAAAGTGCACGTCAAAGAAACTCCTTCCTCTTCAGGGGGAAGGAACTGTCTCGTAGGTAGTTCCGCCAATGCTTTCTATCGAACTTGAATAGTTACCTTTGACGACTATAAAGGTTGCACGTTAGTGCGCGGAGAATTTTGAATGAAGCGTATGTGGATCGGAATTATCGCGCTCGTGTTGACACCCGCCGCATGGGCACAGTCCAGCGGCTCCGCTTATCCCGTGCGCCCGATACGCATGGTCGTACCATGGCCGCCGGGGCAAGCCACCGACGTGACGGCTCGCCTGCTCGCGCAAAAGCTCGCCGAAGCGCTGGGCCAGCCGGTGGTATTGGACAACCGGCCCGGCGCGGGTGGCATGATCGGCACGGATATCGCTGCCAAGGCGGCTGCTGACGGCTATACCCTCCTGGCCGCATCGAGTGGCCCCATCAGCATCAGTCCGCTGGTGCAGAAGACGCCTTACAACGTAGATCGCGATTTTGCGCCGGTGGCGAAGCTGGTTATTTCGCCCTATCTACTGGTGACCAATACCGCGTTTCCAGCCGCGAATGCGCGTGAATTTGTTGCGCTGCTGAAAGCCAACCCCGGCAAATACGCGTTTTCGTCATCGGGCACTGGTGCATCGGCGCATCTCATTACCGAGTGGTTTAACAACACCGCCGGCGTGCAGGCCACGCACGTGCCTTACAAGGGCAGCGGCGCCGCGCTCACCGACGTCATCAGCGGACAGGTCGCCTATACCTTTGAAACCGCGGCGGCCACCATGGCGCTGGTGCGCGCCGGAAGGCTAAAAGCCTACGGCGTTTCCATGGCGCGCACGAGCGCGGTGACGCCGGGCATCGAACCCCTCGCGCGCACCGCCAACCTCACTGGATTCGATGTCAGCGGATGGATCGGCTTGATGGTGGCCCATGCGACGCCACAACCTATCGTCACGCGGCTGTCGGCAGCCGTCGACACCATCATGCGTTCCGCCGAAGCACGCGACAAACTCACGGCGCTGGACGTGGACATTGATTACCGCCCGCCGGCGGAATTCGCGCGTGATCTGAAGTATCAGCAGACACGCTTTGGCGAGATCATCAAAAAAGGCAATATCAGGCTCGACTGATTCGTAGTGCTGCCACACCCGCCCCTTAGAAAGAGATAAACCCATGACCACACGCCCTGAATTGCGCCAGCGCGGCGCCGCGATGCGCGCGCGCCTGTTTGGAACGGATGCGTCCGCATCCGCGAACAGCGACGCCGTGCCCAACTTCCGTGATTTCATCAACGAAACCGAATTCGGCATCGTGTGGTGCCGCCCCGGCCTGGCGCTGGAAGACCGCATGGTCTGTACGCTGGCGGCACTCGCCTCGGTGCAGCGTTTGCCGGCGCTGCGCCGCTACGTGGGTGCGGCGCTCAACATCGGCGTAGATGCACTCGCGATTCAGGAAATCATCATTCAGATCGGCATCTACGCCGGATTCGCCGCGTCCGAGGAAGCGCTCGACGCCATCGCCTCCGTATTTGCACAGCGCGGCATCACCGTGCCCGCGCAAGCGCCGCGCGATGATTCCCTCGAAACGCTCACAGCACAGGGCACCGAGCTGATGCACGCGCTGCACCGCGACGGCGGCAACAAGGGTTATGCATCGCCCGGCAACACGGTCACCGGCGCGCTGTACCCGGTAGCCATTCAGTACGGTTACGGCGAAATCTGGTTTCGGCCCGGCTTGCAGCAACGTCAGCGCGTGCTGTGTTCGGTGGCGAGCTTCACCGCGCTGCGGCTGGAGGCCCAGGCGAAAAAATTCGGCCAGGCCGCGGTGAACCTGGGACTCACGCGCACCGAAGTCATCGAAGCGGTGATTCAGACCGCGCCGTTCAGTGGTTTTGCGCCGGCGCTGAATGCATTGGCGGCCTTGAGCGAGGTGCTCAAACCCGTATAAATGCGCCAAAGAAAAAGGCCGCTCCGGGGAGCGGCCTTTTTTCGTTTTTTTCGTTTTTATTACTGCTTACAGCACTAAGTCTTTGACTGTTTGGTGCGCCCGGAGAGATTCGAACTCCCTACCCCTTGGTTCGTAGCCAAGTACTCTATCCAGATGAGCTACGGGCGCTGAGCCGTCAATTATATCAAAAACTCAGGCCGTTACGAAATTACCGATTCCGGGCGGGTGCGATTCAAACTGAGGTGGAGTAATCTAGCACCCTACCCACCACTTTATGAGGAGGAAGTCATGGGAATGAGTGACGAAACCTTGTTGAACCGTTTGAACGGGCATCCTGAACTGCGGAGCCGGGTGGAATCGATGTTGCTGGTTGTCGGCGACGAGATGGGAAATCTGCAAGAGGCCGATGCGGCGGAGTTGCGGCTGATTGAAGAGATGCGGCGGATGGGGCAAGAGTCGCTGCAAGCCTGGGCGAGCGGTCAAGCGGCCAAGTCTGCAGAAGCGGTCGGGAGCGCGCGCGGCACCTGGCGCGGGGGTAAAAAAAACTCCGCTGGCACAGCACCTTTGGCGAAATCGCCGTAGAAGAGATTCAGTATCGGCGCGGGAACACGCATATTCGTCCTTTCGTGATCCGCGCCAAGGTGCGCCATCGCGGCTGTTCGCGGCCTTTGCAACGGGTAGTGACGGACTTTGGCGCCGATGTCGCCTTCGCCCAAGTCGAGGACAAGCTCGTCGAGCATTACGGGATCATCCTTGCCGAAAGCACGATACGGCGCGTGACCGAATCGCACGCGCAACAACTCTTCGCCGCGACACGGATTGACGAAAGCTGGCCCAGCGAAGCGGGTAGCGGGACGGTGGTCGTCGAAATGGATGGCGGCATGGTGCCGATTGTCGAAGCGGACGCCGCGCAGCAAGACCGGCGTAAAGGCAAAAAGCTGCAATGGAAAGAGGCCAAACTCTGTCTGGCGCACGCGGCGGGGAGCAAGACCTTGAGCTACGGCGGCACACTGCAAGGCGATGTGGCACAGGCGGGGAAACAACTCTTTGGCTGCGCGCGCTCGGCGGGCTTTGGGAAGAACAGCCGGGCGCACGCCGTCGGCGATGGCGCCGAATGGATTGCGCGGCAAGTGGACGAACGCTTTGGCAGTCAGGGCAGCTATCTGGTGGACTTTTATCATGTCTGCGACTATCTCTCTGCGGCCGCCGCCGCGATCCATCCCGAAGCGGAAGCGGCCAAGGTGTGGTTCGCGCAGCAGAAAGAACGTCTCAAAGCGGGTCATGGCGCCGAAGTCCTCGAATCCCTGCGGGCGCACAGTGAGACCGATGCCGTGGCGGATAGCGAAGCGCCCGTGCGTACGTGCCACCGCTATTTGATCCGCCGCAAGGATCAACTCGACTACCCCGGCGCGTTGGCCAACAATTTGCCGATCGGTTCGGGAGAAATCGAAAGCGCGCACCGTTACGTCGTCCAGAAACGGCTCAAACTCCCGGGGTCGTGGTGGTGCGCCGCCAACGCCGATCACATGCTGGCCTTACGCCTGAATCGGGCTAACCGGCAATGGGACAATTATTGGAACCAAGCGAGAAAAGCCGCTTGAATGACCGCCTCAGTTTGAATCGCACCCATTCCGGGCCGCTTTGTGCGCGGAAACACGTGTAGCATTTCAGCTCATTCACCGTCGTTACTGAGGGGTATCAATTGAAAATCGGATTTGCGGGCATGGGGCGTATGGGTGCGGCGATGGCGGGCCGCTTGCTCTCACAGGGCTGCGACGTCACCGTTTGGAATCGCACCGCTGCCAAAACCCGGCCGTTGGCCGATGCC
>CANIID010000321.1 GCA_947467315.1 Betaproteobacteria bacterium
GACAAGATGTCGAACCAATGGCGCGAGGAGCAGAACCGCTGCCAGCGCGAGATCGATCGGCTACAAACCGCGAACCAGTCCTACATGGATGAGGGCGTGCAGATTCTCGAACTCGCGAGCAACGCGCAAACGCTCTTTGAAAGCCAAGAACCGCGCCAAAAAAGGCGGCTGCTCAACTTTTTGCTATCGAACTGCTCTTGGGAGGAGGGCGAGGTCGTCGCAACTTTCCGACAACCCTTTGATCTCTTGGCAGAAACCACAGCGATCGTCGCAAGGCGGGAAGCGACTGAAACGGCGATTTCGGTGAAAACTGAGATTTGGCTCCCCGGGCTGGGATCGAACCAGCGACCAATCGATTAACAGTCGATTGCTCTACCGCTGAGCTACCAGGGAATATTCAGTAAACGACTGAATTGAGCGCGTATTTTAGTCATTTGGCCTTGGCTGGTCAATGCCAAGTCACATACTGCTGCACCGGGAACGGCAAGGAAATGCGTTAAACACATTGCTTTGGGCATCGCCGCGCTCAAGCGCCGGAAATTAAATGCTGGAACTTATGCCACCAACACCTTGGCGATGGCATTGGCTACATAGTCGATGTTGTTGGAGTTGAGCGCAGCGACGCAAATACGTCCGCTGTCCAGAGCATAGATCGAATATTCCTCGCGCAACCGGCGCACGTGCTCCTTGGTCAAACCGGAATACGAAAACATGCCGCGCTGATCTACCACGTAGCTGAAGTCAAAATCAGCACGCTGCGCGCGAATTTTATCGACCAGCGCACGGCGCATGGTTTTAATGCGCTCACGCATTTGGCCGAGTTCGGCTTCCCACTGCTGACGCAGTTCCGGCGTGGTGAGCACTGCTGCAACGGTTTGTCCGCCGTGCGTGGATGGATTGGAGTAGTTGGTGCGGATCACGCGTTTGACCTGACTCAGCACTTTGGCGGCTTGTTCGGCGCTATCTGTAACCACGCTGAAAGCACCGACGCGCTCGCCGTAGAGCGACAGCGATTTGGAAAACGAGCTCGCCACGAACACGGCGGGGCAGGCCTTGGCGAAGGCGCGCACGGCAGCCGCATCGGCATCCAGTCCATCGGCGAATCCCTGATACGCAAGATCCAGCAGCGGCAGCAGGTTGCGCGCTTTGACCACTTCAATAACTTTTTCCCACTGCGCCAACGTCAGATCGACGCCAGTAGGATTGTGGCAGCAGGCGTGCAGCACCACGATGTCGCCTTCGGGTATGGTGTTGAGGCTTGCCAGCATGGCGTCAAAGCGCAGCCCGTGCGTTTGCGCGTCGTAGTAGGCGTAGGTGTTGACTTTGAAGCCGGCGAATTCGAGCAGCGCGCGGTGATTTTCCCAGCTCGGATCGCTGATCCAGGCCTCGGCCTTGGGATTCACGCGACGCCAGTAATCGGCGGCGACTTTCAGCCCGCCGGTGCCGCCCAGCGTTTGCACGGTGACAATGCGACCGCTTGTGACCAACGTGTTGTCCGCGCCGAACACCACTGCCTGCACCGCTTTGTTGTAGGTAGCCAAACCGTCGATCGGCAGGTAGTTGCGCGGCATCGCGGTGGCCGCAAGCTTCTGCTCGGCGGTGCGCACGGCTTGCAGCACCGGCACTTTGGCGTTGTCGTCGAAATAAACGCCGACCCCGAGATTGACCTTTTTGGGATTGGTATCGGCGTTATAGGTCTCGGTGACGCCCAAAATCGGGTCTTTGGGAGCCATTTCGACGTTAGCAAGCAGCGAAGCAGTCATGTCAGTAGAAAGGTGTTGATGGTTAAAGTGTGCAGTGGAATATTTTACCTGCGGAAGCGGCCAAGAGGCTAGGCCAAATTCGCGCGTATTGGGCAGATCGTGAGAAAATACGCGGTTACCCGGCAAAAATGTGCAGATGAAAAACCCTGATCAGCTTTCCAACGTCGTTCCTTTGCCAACTCTGGCGGGCCATCAGCCGGTCAAGGTGCTGACCTTTCCCGACAGCCCGTTCCGCCTGCATCAGACCTTCGAGCCGGCGGGCGATCAGCCGCAGGCCATCGTCAAGCTCACGGAGGGCTTGCGTGACGGCTTGGCCTATCAAACGCTGCTGGGCGTGACCGGTTCCGGTAAAACCTACACCATGGCGCACGTCATCGCGCGTATGGGCGTGCCGGCGATGATCATGGCGCCGAACAAAACGCTGGCGGCACAGTTGTATTCGGAAATGCGCGAGTTTTTTCCGGAAAACGCGATGGAGTATTTCGTCTCGTATTACGACTACTACCAGCCCGAAGCCTATGTGCCGTCGAAAGACCTGTTCATCGAAAAGGATTCCAGCATCAACGAGCACATCGAGCAAATGCGCTTGTCGGCGACCAAATCGCTGATGGAGCGGCGCGATGTGATTATCGTCGCCACGGTGTCGGCGATCTACGGTATCGGCGATCCGTCGGACTACCACGGGATGATTCTGCATCTGCGCGAAAAAGAAAAACTCGAACAGCGCGTGGCGATCAAGCGGCTCACCGAAATGCAGTACGAGCGCAACGACGTGGAGTTCAAGCGCGGCGTATTCCGGGTGCGCGGTGACGTGATTGACATTTTCCCGGCGGAAAACGCGGAAAACGCGGTGCGCGTGACGATGTTCGATGACGAGGTGGAAAGCATCCACGTATTCGATCCGTTGACCGGGCACATGTTGCAGCGGGTAGGGCGCTTCACCGTGTATCCGTCGAGTCACTATGTGACGCCGCGCGCGACCACGCTGCGCGCGATTGAAGCGATCAAGGATGAATTGCGCGACCGCATCGAGTTCTATCAGAAGGCCAATCAACTGGTCGAGTGCCAGCGCATTGAGCAACGCACGCGTTTTGATCTGGAAATGCTCAATGAAATGGGCTTCTGCAAGGGCATCGAAAATTATTCGCGACATCTGTCGGGGCGCAAGCCGGGTGACCCGCCGCCGACACTGATCGACTATCTGCCGCGCGACGGCATCATGTTTCTCGACGAAAGCCACGTGACGATTCCGCAAGTCGGTGGCATGTACAAGGGTGATCGGGTGCGCAAGGAAAATCTGGTGAATTTCGGTTTCCGGCTGCCCTCGGCACTCGACAACCGGCCGCTTCGGTTTGATGAATTTGAGGTGCTGATGCGCCGCACCGTGTTTGTGTCGGCCACACCGTCGGTCTACGAAAGCGAACATCAGGCGCAGGTGGTGGAGCAGGTGGTGCGTCCCACCGGGTTGATTGATCCGCGTATCGAAGTGCGCCCCGTGACCACGCAGGTCGATGACTTGATGTCGGAAATCCACAAGCGCGTGGACATCGGCGAGCGCGTGCTGGTGACCACGCTTACCAAACGCATGTCGGAAGATCTCACCGAGTACTTTGCTGAGCATCGCATCAAGGTGCGTTATCTGCACTCGGATATCGACACCGTGGAGCGCGTGGAAATCATTCGCGATCTGCGGTTGGGCGAGTTCGACGTGCTGATCGGCATTAACCTGCTGCGCGAAGGACTCGACATACCCGAAGTGTCGCTGGTGGCGATACTCGACGCGGACAAGGAGGGTTTTCTACGTTCGGAACGTTCGCTGATTCAAACCATCGGCCGCGCCGCGCGGCACATTAACGGTACCGCGATTCTGTACGCCGACCGCATAACCGAATCCATGCGCAAAGCGATCAGTGAAACCGATCGCCGCCGCGCCAAGCAAGTAGAGTTCAATACCGCCAATGGCATCACGCCCAAAGGTGTCAACAAGCGCATCAAGGACATTATCGACGGCGTCTACGACCGCGATGAGGCGCGCACCGAACTGAAGGCGGCACAAAATCAGGCGCGCTACGAGTCGATGGGTGAAAAAGAAATGACGCGCGAAATCAAGCAAGTTGAAAAAGCCATGCACGACGCGGCGAAAAACCTGGAGTTTGAAAAGGCCGCGAAATTGCGCGACGAGTTGCGGGTGCTGCGTGAGCGGTTGTTTATGAATGCGGCGTAGTTTTGTTGTAAGTATTTGTTTTAAAGTAATAAAATAAATATCTTATTTGTCTACATGGGCAACATTTGCCGCTCGCCTACGGCGGAGGCGGTGTTCAAACACGTCGTGAACGAGGCAGGATTGAGCGCACGCATTCGCAGCGATTCCGCCGGCACGCACGCCTATCACATCGGCGATCCGCCGGATGCGCGAGCGCAACGCCATGCCGCCAAACGCGGCTACGATTTAAGCGCATTGCGTGCGCGGCGGGTCGAGGCTGCCGATTTCGAGTGCTTTGATTATGTGCTGGCGATGGATGAAAACAATTTGTCGCTGCTCACACGTGATTGCCCGAACGAGTATGCGGGGAAGCTGGCGCTGCTCATGAGCTATGGCATGCAGGCTGAGCCGATAGCCGTGCCTGATCCGTACTACGGTGGCCCACAGGACTTCGAGCGCGTGCTGGATATGGCAGAGGATGCGGCGCAGGGTTTGCTGCGCCATATCCGCATCCGGCACCGTTTGTAGCGGTGCCGGCGCGTTGACTAAGTGACTACGCGGGCGGCGGGTTGGGCCCGGTCTCGACCTGCATCAGCGGTTCTTCCACAACCGGCGGCAACACAGGACGTGTGCGGCGCGGGCGTGGCGTTTCCACCGCGGTGGTGACGACAGTCTGCGCTTTATCGCGGGCGGTTTCGATCTGCGTCAGGCCGCTGGACCAATCCAACTGCAATGGCGTCGGTGCGACCACGGGTATCGCGGCCACCGGGGCTGGGGGCGGTGCGGCAACGACTACCGGGGCTGCGGGTTCCGGCTGTGCTGCCACGGGTTCCACTGTTGCAAGCGGTTCGCTCGCTATCACTGGCGCTGCGGCTACCGGCACGGCTACCTCCGGCAGGGCGGGCGTGGGTATTACCGGTGCCGGCGCTGGCGTTGGTGCCTCCATGACAGAGGCTACGGCGGCTGTTGCCACGACAGGCGCTACGGGCATTGCCGATATCGGTGCGGCTGTTGCGCCATTGTCGCTCTCTGCCGTGGCTTCAGCGGTGGATTCACCCTCCATCCCGATACGGGGACGTGGCACAAACGGCGTGCGCGGATAGCGGTACTTACGTTCGCCCCGCGGTTCGCGTGGCTCGCGCGGTTCGCGCGCCGGCGAGCCCTCTGCGGCTGCGTCAGCGGCTGTGGTCTGCATTTCGCCGTCCTGCCGTTGCCCCTCGGAGCGTTCGCCACGGCCGCGGCCACGGCGGCGGCGTCCGCGCCCTTCGCCGTTAGCGCCATTGCCGCTGGTGGTGTTTTCCTGTGCCGACACGGTCCCGGGAATGCCCTCCGGAGTGGCTGCCAGTGTTTGGGCATTGGCTGGGGATTCGTTGTCACGGCGTGGCGCGGGTTGCGGACGCGGTCCGCGCTCGCCACGCTCGGTACGCTCACCGCGCTCAGTACGATTCGGCCGCTCACCGCGTTCGCCTTCGCTACGCTCACTGCGGTGACGATTGCGTCCGCCGCCGCCGCTGCCCGAGCGATGCTCGTCACGGTC
>CANIID010000322.1 GCA_947467315.1 Betaproteobacteria bacterium
CTACCACTTTGAAAGAGGGACACCATGGAAATGCAGGTTCCAGCGGCAGTACGGGAAGCGCACCAACAACCCGCAGCGCATCACCAGGAATCGGGCATTCACTTTGAATTCTCGCCGCAACTGGGCGCCTATTTCGACAAGAATACCAACGCCTTCTGGTCACGCTGGGCACCTGAACCTCGCCCCTGTTTCAATCCCCGTTTGCTGGTGGATATCCGCGCTTACTATCACTTTCTGTCGCAAAGCAAGGGCACATTACAACGCGCGGATGGCACCTACCCCATCGAGTACGTCGTGCTGGCTTCGGCAACGCCGGGTGTCTTCAATTTGGGCGGCGACCTGGATTTGTTCAAGCAACTGATCGCGGCGAAAGACAAACAAGGCCTGCTCTGCTACGGCCGCGCCTGCATCGACGTGCTTTACAGCAACTATGTGGGGCATAACCTACCGCTCACCACGATCTCGCTGGTTCAAGGTGAGTGCCTCGGCGGCGGCTTTGAAGCGGCACTGTCCAGTGACATCGTCGTGGCGGAAAAAAGCGCCCGCTTTGGATTCCCCGAAATTCTGTTCAACCTGTTTCCCGGCATGGGCGCCTATAGTTTTCTGGATCGCAGAATCGGCGACAAAAAAGCCCAAAGCCTGATGAGCAGCGGAAAAATTTACGGCGCCGACGAAATGCTGTCGATGGGCGTGGTGGATATCGTGGCAGAGGATGGTGCCGGCGAGAAAGCCGTCAATGGACTGATTCAGGAACGCAGACGCAGCCGCAATGGTCATGCGGCACTGGCTGCCGCGCGGCGGCGTGTGCATGCCATCACAATGGATGAGTTGATGGATATCGTGCAGATATGGGTGGACTCTGCCCTGCGCCTGACCGAGCGTGATTTAAAATTGATGCATAAGCTGGTATCGCGTCAAAACGGTCTGGGTGATGCACCGCAAGCCGTACCGCATGAACGGCGCACACGCGGGAACCGCCCTTGGACCAGCCCGTCACCACTCCCCGCGCAGAATTTTCTCCGCCCACAGCAGGCCAGTGACGGCCTTCGCTTCGGTAATCTTTCCGTCGCGCACCCATAACAGCGCTTCGGTCACCGGCACGTGCAGCACCTCCAGTAACTCATCGTCGTCGAGTTGCTGGCCAACCGCAACCAGATCGCGCGCCAGATAGAGCTCGATGCGTTCGTTGGCGTAGCCGATGCAGGGATGCAGTGTCGTCAGGTGGCGCCATGCTTTCGCTTCGTAGCCGCATTCTTCGCGCAACTCCCGCTTGGCGGTGTCCATAGGCTCTTCACCGGGATCAATCTTGCCGGCAGGCAACTCGATGAAGTGGCGGTCCAGCGGATAACGATACTGGCGCACCAGCACGATGGTGTTCTCATCCGCCATGGCAATGATCATCGCGGCGCCCGGATGCCGGATATATTCGCGCACGGTTTCGTGTCCGTTCGACAGACGAACGGTATCGGACACCACGTGCAGCAACTTACCCTTGAATACTGTTTGGCAGGTGAGCTGCTTTTCGCTCATATCCTGACCGGCCTTCTCATGGTCAGTGCGATCAGCCATGGGCGGTTCCCGCGACAAAGGCTAAATTAAAGCGAAGCGAGTATAGAACTCGCGCACAGCGTCATCAGGGACTGCGGGAAGATGCCGAACGCCAACACCGCGATGCCGTTCAACGAGATCAATAAACGCGCATCCGCGCGTACGATGATGGGTGAAGTATCGACTGGCTCATCGAAATACATGAGCTTGACGATGCGCAGGTAGTAAAACGCACCGATCAGCGAAAACACCACAGCGATCACCGCCAGCCACAGATGCCCGGCTTCGACAATGGCCTGCAACACCGCGAACTTGGCATAAAAGCCCACGGTCGGCGGTACACCGGCCATCGAAAACATCAGCAGCAACATCAAAAACGCATACCACGGACTGCGCTGATTCAAGCCTTTGAAATCGTCAAGATTTTCAGCCTCAAAACCGTTGCGCGACAACAGCAGCATCATGCCGAAGGTGCCCAGGCTCATGAGCACATACACCACCACGTAGAACATGCCTGACGCGTAGCCGTTGAGCCCCCCCGCGAGGATGCCAATCAGCAAAAATCCCATATGGGAAATCGTCGAGTAGGCCAGCATGCGCTTCAGGTTGGTTTGCGCGATTGCCGTGATGTTGCCGACGATCAGCGACAGTACGGCCATCACCGCCAGCATCTGCTGCCAATGCCCCTGCACCTCTTCGGCGCCGAGCCCCTGCACCAGCAAACGAATCACGAAGGCGAATGCGGCAAGTTTAGGCACCGATCCGATAAACAGCGTAACCGCCGTCGGCGCGCCGTGATAAACATCCGGCAACCACATATGGAACGGCACCGCACCCAGCTTGAAGCCGATGCCCGCGACCAGGAACACCAGGCCAAACACCAGAACAAGGTTTTTCGCGCCGTCGTCCGCGATTACCGATGCGATACGTGTGATTTCCAGCGAGCCGGTGGCGCCGTAAATCATCGACATACCATACAGCAGCATGCCAGAGGCCAGGGCACCCAGCACAAAATACTTCATTGCCGCCTCGGTGGCGGTGCCGGAGTCGCGCTGCAACGCCACCATCGCATAGAGCGAAAGGCTTAACAACTCCAATCCCAGATACAAGGTCAACAGGTGATTGGCCGAGATCATCACCATCATGCCCAGTGTAGCAAACAGCACCAGCGCGAAGAACTCGCCGCGGAACATGCCGCGCGCCGAAATGTAATCGCGTGAATAAACCAGTATCGTCATCACGCCGAAATAGGTAATCAACTTCAACACATCGGACATCATGTCGCCGACGTACATGCCGCTGAAGGTGTGTACCGGCTCGCCGGTATTGAGGTAAGTCGCCGCCATCCAGGTGACCACCGCGCATCCGGCCAGCGCCAACTGTGTCAGGATGTAGGTGATGCCGCGATGCTCATCGCTCACGAACAAATCGGCGAGCAGGATCACGCACGCCATGGCGAGCATGAATATCTCGGGGTACGCGGGCCAGAGGGGTTGTATATATTGCATTATTGCACCGGCAGCTTGCTGTGTGCGACGTGAGACAACACATCGGCCACCGCCGTGTGGATCACTTCCGCGAACGGCGCCGGCCACACGCCCATCACCAGCACGGCGATCGCGAGCAGGCCCAGCACCAGGAATTCACGCAGGTTGATATCCCTGAGTTCCGCCACATGGGGATTCACCACCGCGCCAAATACCACCCGCTTGTACATCCACAGCGTATAGGCCGCGCCGAAGATCAGCGTCGTCGCCGCCGCGAACGCGTACCAGAAATTCGCCTGCATGGCGCCCAGTATCACGGTGAACTCGCCGACAAATCCGCTCGTCGCCGGCAAGCCTGCATTCGCCATCGCAAACAACATGAAAAACGCCGCGAATACCGGCATGGTATTCACCACGCCGCCGTAGTCGCCGATTTGCCGCGAATGCATGCGGTCGTACAGCACCCCAACGCACAGGAACATGGCGCCGGATATGAAACCGTGCGAGATCATCTGCAACACGGCGCCTTCCATGCCCTGCGCGTTGAAGATAAACAACCCCAACGTGACAAAGCCCATGTGCGAGATCGACGAATAGGCGATGAGTTTTTTCATGTCAGTCTGCACCAGCGCCACCAGGCCGATATACACCACCGCCACTAGCGATAGAAAGATCATGAACCCGGCCAACGCATGGCTGGCATCCGGCACGATGGGCAGCGACAGGCGCAGAAAACCATAGCCGCCGAGTTTCAACATGATGGCGGCCAGCACCACCGATCCGCCGGTGGGCGCTTCAACGTGGGCGTCCGGGAGCCAGGTATGTACCGGCCACATCGGCACTTTCACGGCGAACGCCATGAAGAACGCGAAAAAGATCAGCGTCTGCGCGCCAATGGCGAGTGGCGTATCGTAAAAATCGAGCAGCGAAAAGCTGCCGCCGGCGGCAAAGTAAAGATAAATCAGCGCCACCAGTGACAGCAGCGAACCAAACAGCGTGTAGAGAAAAAACTTGATCGACGCATACACGCGATTGGGGCCGCCCCAGATGCCGATGATGATGAACATCGGGATCAGCGTCGCTTCAAAGAACACATAAAACAACAGCGCATCGAGCGCACAGAACACCCCGTTCATCAGACCCGATAGGATCAGGAACGCCGCCATGTACTGCGCCACGCGCTTCTGGATCACCTCCCAGCCCGCGATCACGACGATGACCGTGATAAAGCTGTTGAGCAGGATTAGCAGCAGCGAGACACCGTCGATGCCGAGGTGATAATGCGCGTTGAACGCCTCGATCCAATTGAGCTTCTGCACATACTGAAACCCGCTCATCGACGGGCTGAAGCCCGCGTAGAGCGGCAACGTGGCGACAAAGCCCAGCACTGCGCCGACGAGCGCAATGATGCGCGCGAGCGGCGCGTTGCGATCAGACCCGGTGGCGAGCACCAGCACGCCGAACACTATCGGGATCCAAATCGCAAGACTCAGTAACGGCAAGGCGTACATTAAGTTAAGTTTATGTTTTTAAATGGTTTTTTATGGGATCAACGACCACAGCGTAATCGTCAGGAGTAACACAATGCCGAAAATCATCGCGAACGCGTAGTTGTAGATGTAGCCCGATTGTAGTTTGCGAATCACCGTCGAGAACCAGCCTACCGCGCCCGCCGAGCCGTTGACGATCAGACCGTCGATCACGGCCACATCGCCGCCTTTCCACAATCCCGTGCCAATCACGCGTGCGCCGCCGGCGAAGAACCAGTCGTTGAAACGATCCAGACCGTATTTATCCATCAGGATGGTAACCACCCTGCCCCACTTGGCGCGCAATACTGCCGGCAGATCGGGACGCAACACGTAGATGTAGTACGCCGTTCCAGCGCCGGCGACCGCCAGCCAGAACGGCAGACTGGTTAAGCCGTGCAGCATCATGTTGATCACGCCGTGAAACTCGCCCTTGAGCGTGGCGATGGCGGGATGCGTCGGCAGCACCGTAATCGCGTTGCCGAAATAATCGCCGAACACAAATCGACCGATGATCCAACCCGCGCACACCGAGGGGATGGCGAGCATCACCAGCGGGAACCACACCACCCACGGTGATTCCTGCGGTTTACCGTGGCTGCCGTGGGCATCATCGTGGCCATGCGCGTGATCGTCGTGTGCGGCCGCGCCATGATGGTCGTGACCATCGTGGCTGGCGTGCCTCGCGTTATCCGCTGCCTGCTCCGCTTTCAGTTGCGCCGCACGCTCCGCATCGCACGCCATCACGGCGGGATCATGCGGATCGGCGAAGCGCTCTTTGCCATGAAAGGCGTAGAACACCAAACGGAAGGAATAAAAGCCGCCCACCAGCACGCCCGCCACCGCGAGAAAATACGCGATGCCCGCCCCCGGCAAGGGTGACGCATGCAGCGCTTCGATAATAGTGTCTTTCGAGAAGAAGCC
>CANIID010000323.1 GCA_947467315.1 Betaproteobacteria bacterium
AGCACCAGATCGAGTTTGTTGTTGAACATGCCCATCAACACACGCAGGTAGCGCGCGCCGCCGCGTAGATTCTCCAGCGGATCGGTAATCTTTTTCACGCCGAAGCGCTCGGCGGTACCGGGGATCAGTTGCATCAATCCCATGGCACCGGCGGGGGATTTGGCTTCCGCGTTGTAGCCGGACTCGACGGTGACGATTGCGTGTAGCAGAGAAGGATCGAGGTTGAATTCTTGTGCCACGCGCGCGATCAGCGGCGCATATTGCGCGCGCAAGGCGGGGTTGGCGGGATACAGTCTCCCCGTGACGTAGGCCTCAACTTTGTTGATAGAGGAATAATCGAACTCTTCGGCCTTGGGCCGCGGCGCTTCTTTCTTGAACAGGAAATAGCGCTCGTTGACTTGATGATCGCTCAAATGCGATACGCCTTGATCGTCGACATAACCCCACACGTCGGCAGCGCAAGGCATGCTGTACGCGGCCATGGCGGTCAGCGCAGCGAACGCCAGCGGCCTGCACCGTGACGCAACCGCACCAGTGGCAGAAATGCTGCGAGCGATAATTCTGTTACAGGCCATCGGCACTCCAATGTCAGGAACAACGGGCGCATTTTACCCCACCAACCGGGTAAGGCGAGTAAGGTAAAATCACACACTATGTTAAGAAAACTTCGTGCGTTTATTTGCGGCTTACTTTGCCCCTTAAATCGTGGATTTATCACACTTTTTCTGCTTGTGGCGGCTATTCCAGCGCAAGCGGCGCTGGAATGCGATCAGGTGATTGCTGCCGCGCAGGCGGCGATCAAGCTGCGCGATGACGGCATGTCGCTCAACGCTGTGATGCGCGACATGGAAAACAGCAATTTGCAGCAAAAACTCGACGCCAAAGAAATCAACCTGCTGCGCCAGATCGTAAGCATGAGTTTTACCAGCGAAACCTCGCTGCACGAGATTGCCGAGTCGTGCAATGCGGGCGAACTCGGTTTGCCCAAGCCTAAACCTAAAACCTAATCAGGAGCCGCAAGATGCAGGATCAATCCAATATTCGCCGCATTCTTATAAAAAGTGTCGCGCTGGCGTTGTTCGCCGTAAGCGCGCAGGCGCAAGTGACGGAAGCCGACCGCACCGGCGGCCCCTACGTGCCCACGCCGCAGGTGGTGGTGGATCAGATGCTGCGCTTTGGCGCCGTGAACGCGAATGATTTTGTGATGGACCTCGGCTCCGGCGACGGCGTGATTGTGCTCACCGCCGCGCGGCAACTCAAGGCGAGCGGCATGGGCCTGGAGATTGATCCCACTCTGGTGAAGCGCTCCAATGATTCCGCACAAAAATTCGGCGTCGCTGATCGCGCCACGTTCCAGGTGCAGGACGTGTTCAAGGCCGATCTGTCGCGCGCCACGGTGGTCACGCTGTATCTGCTGCCGGCGATGATGATGAATCTGCGCAACAAGATTTACAACGAACTGCGTCCCGGCGCGCGCGTGGTGTCGCACGACTACCATTTCGGCGACTGGGAAGCGGATGAGCGCGTCACCTTCGACGTGCCGGAAAAAGAACCGATCAACGGCGTGCCCAGCGCGACGCTGTTTCTGTGGACAATTCCCGCCAAGGTGTCGGGGCGCTGGCAGATTAAAGTCGACGGCAGCGAGCCGCGCGACATCGAACTCACGCAAAATTTTCACAAGAGCAACGGCACGCTGCTCAACGCCAAAGGCATGGGGCTTTCCGACGTGAGCGTTAAAGGCGAGACCATCAGCTTCTCCATCTGGAACGGCCCCGCGCGCCAGCACTACCGCGGCAAGGTCAAAGGCGGCGCGATGAGCGGGCTGGTGAATTTGGATGGTAAGGAGGCTAAGTGGCAGGCGGTGCGGGCCTCTCAAAAATAGTCAATAAAAACATATAGTTATCCTATATGGTGTGTGACTCCATCATCCCCGGTATTTGACGGGTGCCATGGGTATTCGTGGATGACAAGAACTTGGTGAGTCGTACAACAAAGGCCACAGGTGCATTTGCGATTAGCAAGCGTAGGGTGGGCACGTTCTTTGTGCCCACGCGGACGCACAATGATTGCGCGCGCGATCATCCATTACAAAGAAGCGCTCTTTTGGGTTTGTCGTGTACTGCTGGTGGGCACAAAGAGCGTGCCCACCCTACGGTATACGGTAATTGAAGCTGAGAGAGGTGGATGCAATTTGCAACCGCCTGCGCCCGCTCACGTGGGCGTTGTGAACCCAAGGAACCAGAGCCGAACAGGTATCAATTCAACAAAAACGCCGGCGGCGTATTGCCGACCACGGTCTGGCGGTAAAACTGCTGGGCGTAAGCAAGATCAAGCGCGGCGCGGTTGTGCGCATCGGTGATGATTTTGCCGCCGGCGAAGAGCTCCGGCGTCAGCGCCATCGGCGCGCTCAACATATCCCACAGAGTGGTTTCGTGACGCGTGGGCATATTGTCCATGATGACGCGCGTGGTGGCGGGTAGCGGCGTGGCGCTGGCGACGATGAAGCTGTTGGTGTGTGTAGAGCCGGTCGAATCGGGGCGATAGATCGCCAGATGCGGCAATTCCGCGCGCAGCGTGGTGAGCAAATGCGCGTAGCTGATGGGGTTTTCCAGATCGGCAAAGGTGTTGAATACGGCGATGCCGTTAGCCCCGAGGCAACGCTTGAGATCGCGGAAAAAATCGCGCGTGATCAGGTAGTCGGGCGTGCCGTCGCCGTGAAACAGATCGACGATGGCGAGGTCATAGGTGCGCGGGCAGGCGTGTACGAAGGTGCGCGCATCGGCGTGATGCACGGGGGTTTTGCTTTCATCGAGGCCAAAAAAACGCCGTGACGCCTGCAATGACGCCGGATCGATTTCGACGATTTCCGTGCGCACGCCGCGCGCCGCGAGCCGGGCCGTAGTCATGCCCGCGCCGAGCCCGAGCGCCAGCGCGTTGCGTGCGTGCGGCTGATACGACATCGCCAGCGCTTCGAGTGCGTAGTTGTAAAACGAGCGCGAGCGGCCGCTGGACTCCACCGCGTTTTGCGTCAGCCCATCCTGAAAGTAGATACGCCAGTATTGGCCGTCCGCATCCGGCTCGTGTTTGAGAATTTTTACCGTGCCGAACAGCGAACGGAAGGTCGCTTCCACATGCCATTGCTTGCCCAGATGGCTGATCGGCCCCTGGCGGCCAGTGTAGGCATCGGCTTGCCACAGCAACAGCAGCGATGCGAGTAGCGCCACCGTGGCGGTCGCGCCTATGGCGCCACGGCGTTTGAGATCGCGTGGGGGCCGTGCGACGAGGGTGAGGCTTAACAAGGCGAGTGTGGCGGCCACAATTAATACCGAATCGTAGTTACTCAGGTAAGGTATTAATCCGAAGGCCGTCACCAACACGCCCACGACCGAGCCGAGGGTGCTGATAAAAAACACTTGCCCCGAGCCGCCGTCGCCCGCCGCGCTGCGTTGCATATGGATAGCCACCAGCAGCGGGTTCATCGCCGACGCCGCCACCAGCGGCAACGCCAGCAGCAGCAGGCATGCGATAAACGCGCCGCCGATCAGGCTCCAGCTTGCCAGCGGCACGAAGGCAAACGGATAGATCAGGCACGCCGCCACGATGCCAATCGCGGCGACGGCCGGCATCAGCGCAAAGCGTTCGATCAATGCAGCGGAGGTGACGCCGCGCGCATTCGCGACTTTGCCGCCGATGCGATAGCCCGCCGCCAGCGCGATCAGTGTGATGGAGAGGATACCGGTCCAGATGTAGAGGCTGACGCCGAAGTAGGGCGTCATCACGCGCGAGGCGAGCAATTCCAGCGCAAGAATTGCGGCGCCGGAAATAAAGATGACGGTTTGCAGCAGCATAGTAGGGGGATCGGTGTCGGGTATAATCGTTGCTCGCGAATTTACCATAGCCGCATCGCGGTAGCCGAGTCAGACGCATCGCGATGGATAGGTCACGGGAACGGCGCGCCACTGCATGCTGTCATAGCCGGCACCCCATCAGAAGGAGTTTTTATTTGTTATCGCTGTTTCCATGATCCCTCGTTTTAACCGTGTCCGCCGCTGGGTGTATGGCTGCGCCGAGGCGTTTCTGCTCAGTGCCGCGGCGCTGCTGCTATGCGTCGGCGCCGCGCGCGCGCAGCAACCCCGCGTGCCGTACGTGCCCACGCCGCAGGAGGTGGTGGATCGCATGCTGCAGATGGCGAAGGTGAGCGCGAATGATTACCTGATCGATCTGGGTTCCGGCGACGGGCGCATCGTGGTGACGGCGGCAAAGACGCTGGGTACGCGCGGTTTCGGCGTCGATATCAATCCGGTGCGCGTGTCAGAGGCGATGGAAAACGCGCAAAAGGCGGGCGTCACGGACAAAGCGGCGTTTTATCAGCGTGATCTTTTTCAGACGGATTTATCGCAGGCGAGCGTGATTACCATGTACCTGTTGCCGCGTGTGAACATGGAATTGCGCCCGAAGCTGCTTGATCTCAAGCCGGGCACGCGCATTGTGTCGCATGATTTTTCCATGGACGAGTGGAAGCCGGACGCGTTCGCACAAATGTACGTCAAGGAAAAATACGGTAATTCCGGTGGGCAGAGCGACGTTTTTTTGTGGGTGGTGCCCGCGAAAACGCCGGGGAGCTGGCGTTGGGAGTTGGCTGCTGGCGGCAAGGGTGCGAAGCCGCTGACGTACACCGTAACACTGGCGCAAACGTTTCAGATGGTGACGGGCAATGTCAGTGTCACAGGGCGCACAGCGCCGTTGCAGAACGTCAAGCTGACGGGCACCGAGATCAGTTTTTCCTTCACGGTCGATTCGGGCACTGGGCCGGTGAGGCATGAATTCAAGGGGCGTGTGGAGGGCGACAGTATTATCGGCAGTGCGTCGCTGTCGGGCAGCCGCACGCAAGGTCAATATGAGTGGAACGCCGCGCGGGGCGTGCAGAACAAAACCTCACAACAGGACAGGTGAATTGATGCATATCAAGGTTTCGGGAATCATGGCGCGGATTACGTTAATGGCGTGCTGGATGGTGGCGGCGACGGCTGCCGCGCAGGATTACGGCGACACGCCCTATGTGCAAACGCCGCAGGTAGTGGTCGACAAGATGCTGGAAATGGCGAAAGTTACGGCCAAGGATTATTTGATCGATCTTGGTTCGGGCGACGGGCGGCTGATTATTACCGCAGCAAAAAAATATGGCTCTCGCGGCTTTGGCGTTGATTTGAACAAGAGCCTGGTGACGCTGGCGAATCGCAACGCCGCCAAGGCAGGGGTGGCCAATCGCGCGGTATTTTATGAGCGCGATTTGCATGAAACCGATATCACCAAGGCGGATGTATTGACGATTTATCTGTTGCCGGAAGTCAACCTCATGGTGCGCCCGCGCATCCTGGAACTGAAGCCGGGCACGCGCCTGGTGTCGCATGACTACGGTTTCGGCGAATGGCCGCCGGATGTGGAGATCACCATGGATGCGCCGGGCAA
>CANIID010000324.1 GCA_947467315.1 Betaproteobacteria bacterium
CGGCGCCGAGCAAGGCCACGATCAGCACGTGCTTATGCGGCGCGACATAGCGCAGCAGTCGCAGGTATAACTCGGTGCTGGATATCGTTCGCGGCGGAGTATTCACCGGGCGAACGATACCAAATTTCCGATGCTAATTCAAATACTTACACCCTTTACGTGTCTTTCTGCCTCATCGCAATTGATACCCCAGTGAAACTTGGGCGTTGCTTCGCGGTGTATTGAAAAACTGCACGGTCTCATATTCACGGTTAAACACATTACCCCAGCGCGCATGCAGCGCCCAATCTTTTGCCAGCGCATAACGCGCAGTGAGATTAAGCAATGTGTAACCGTGTAGTCGCGTGTTGGGCGCCTCGCTGGTGGAATCGTATCGCGCACCAGAAGCAACGGCTTCCGCGCCCACCCGCCACGCACCGAGCGTGCGTTCCATAGAGACGCTGCCGTATTGCCTGGCGCGCAGCCGCAGTTGCGCACCCGTGGTTTCATCACGCGGATCTTGCGCCGTTACGCTGGCGCGCATGCGCCACCCCCCGAATTCCGCGCGCCATGCGAGTTCAATCCCATCGATTTTTACCGCATTCAGATTCTGTGTGGTCGATACGAAGGTGGCCGGATCTGTAACCACGGCAATCAGATCGCTAATCTGGTTGCGAAAAACCGTCACCGATGCCTGCTGTTGATCCGTGTCAAGGTTGATGCCGATCTCGCGGTTGCGCGAGCGCTCCGGGCGCAGATTTGGATTGCTAATGTAAAACGGTGGGAAGTCCGGAAAATATAAGTCGTTGAACGTCGGTGCCTTGAACGCCGTGCCGGCGCTCATGCGCGTACGGAACTGCGGCGAGAAGCGGTAACTGTAGCCGAACGAGCCTGTCTGACGCGCGCCAAACTGACTATTGTTGTCGTTGCGGGCGTTTACCTGCACCCCGTGTCCGGCGAAATCGCCGCGATACCCGGCGAATACGCTGTTAACGTCACGCCGGGTGCCGTTAAATGGCGTATCACTATCCACGCGCTGACTTAGATATTCCACGCCCCCGGTCAACGCGCCCATCGGCAACCGAACCTCGTGTTGCCATAGTGCCTGATGTTGATCGGTACGAAAGTATCCGGGAAACGCGCCAACGCTGGCAGAGTGGTCGCGCGCGGTGCCGATGCGGATTAGGCTTGTCCAATTGGACGTTATCTGGTTGCGGCTGAACAAGGAAAACCCCTGCAAGGTTTGGCGATTCACGTCATCCGTGGCGAGGCCAGCATCGAAATGCGCGGCCCCTTGGCTATGAAACGCCATCACACCCAGCGCATGCGCCGCGCCGAAATGCTGCACCAAACGCGCAGATACATTTTGATTGCGATAGCCGTCGCGGTCTGGATGATGCCACGCGAAAGGCGTCGCGGGCTTGTTTGCATCGAACCCGCGTGTCTCGAGTATGCCCACGTTCAGACTGAATTCCGTATCGTTTACGCGGCGCCCGAACCCGCCGGAAAACTCGCGCGTGCCAAAACTGCCCATGCTCAGCTTGGCCGAAACGCCCGACACCGCGCCGCGTGTGAAGATTTGAATAACACCACCGATGGCATCCGAGCCGTAGACGCTGCTCAACGAACCGGAAACAATCTCGATGCGCTCAATTTGCGCAAGCGGAATGTGCTCGAACGCCGTGCCGCCCGCGGTCGCCGAACCCACGCGCAAACCATCGATGAGCACCAGTGTATGTCGCGCTTCCGCCCCGCGCATGAATACCACGCTTGGCTGTCCGGGGCCACCACTGGACGAAATCTCAACGCCGCCGCGCGACTGCAGCAATTCCGTGATCGACGAATAGCCGCCTGCGGCAATCTCGGACGCAGTAATGACTATCGCTTGCGCATGGCTTTCGGAAATTTTTTCCGCGCTGCGCGTCGCCGTAACAATCACCGGCGGCCCTACCGCGACCGGCGCTTCAGCGGCATGCGCCCGCGACACTGACGCCATGACAATGCCTGCGACTACCGCCGCAGTGATGCTGGTAATGCTTCTCATAAAGTCCCCAAAGATGGTGCGCGCCCGCCGCGCGCTAAAAAACGCATCGGAAACGCCATGGGGATTTAGCACTGACAAAGAATGCCGCGATCACAGGGATCAGGCACGCCGCATCCCCGCGACATTTCCATCCTTCGGCGTGGGCCGGTATACGGGCTCGTGAAGCAGACGCATCGCCTTCCCATGGTTGCGCAGGTTCACGCAAGCTCACAGTGGCTGGTTGATGCATCGTCGCGAAGCATGGGCAACCATCGCCCATCCATCGCGTTCACTTACCGTTGCGGGGGCAGCACCGGCGTTGAGATGTAAGTATATGTTTATAAATACTTTTCTCGCACCGGTTTCCCGTTTAACCGATGCTCCGCAAGGAACACCGGCACCCAGTACCGTGTTCGCACCGCCGTCGCTTACGGAAAGCGCACGACACGAACGGTGCGGATATTAACACGCGATTTTGACGCCGCCGCAGCGCGGCAGGCGCGGTCGCAACGGCTGTACACAAGTGTTAATTTACATTCACTATTCGCCGTTAGCAGTTGACTTGATGGATTTTTTACAACTATAGTGCACGCATGGAAGCAGAGCTCAAATCGTTCGAAGACAAGCTGGCGCAGATCGTCAAACTATGCCGGCAGCTACGGGAGGAAAACCACGAATTACGCCAGGAAGTGGCGACGGCACTCAATGCCAATCGCCAACTCGAAAGCAAAATCGGCGGTGCCGCCAAGCGATTAGAGGCCTTGCTGCAACAAATTCCTGAAGACGCGACATGAGCGCCGCCGAAACCAAAGATACCAAGGGCCTGCAGATCACTATCATGGGGCGCAATTTTCGCGTTGCGTGCAAGGATGATGAGCAAGCCAGTCTGCTCGAAGCCGTGGATTATCTCAACCGGCGCATGGAAGAAATTCGCGACCAGGGCAAGATCGTCGGTCTCGAACGCATCGCCATCATGGCTGCGCTCAACATCACCCATGAATTCCTCGGCGCCAAGGTTGAAGGTGGTTTTGACATAGCGGCCTTCAAGCGTAGAATGACCAGCATGGAAACGGTGATCGATCAGGCGATGTCGGAGCAAACCAAACTGTTCTGAAATCGTGATGCGATGGCGATCGAAATCCCCGTTCAGAAATTCCCCTGCGGTGTTCGTTAAGGCCTTAATTTCTTTGAGCCAATATGCTGTAAACGGTTGCTGACCCTAGTGATACCGGTGTGAGCGTCCCACGCGGACGAACCTAAAGGAATCCGGAAGGCGACCCCTTGAACCTTTGGTTCAAGAAACGGGCCTGACGGCACAGGCGGGGGAACCTTATTGTTGTGTGAAGATTAATGCGGCCAGGCCGCATTTTTTTATGGAGAGGAGCGCCCATGCGCTATTGGCTGAGTAACGCGCATTCCAGAGAGAAAAGAGACTTAACTATCTAATAGTTAAATGCTTTTTTATTCTTCTCAAATCGGCTGTTTATCTTTTTTCCGAGTTGGGTGGGAATCTGGGTGGGAATCGGTATGTGTCTGCCCTACCCTTGACGTAATCTTCCGCCGCTGGGAGCAGCTTTCAATGAAAGAGCCGTTCAAAGAGGAAGAGAATGTCGAATCGAAGGGTTATTACACGCCCTTGAGTGAAGCTCAAGAGTTTTGCTGCTTAGTAGCCGCTTTGTATGGCAAGAAATTTGAAGATAAGAAATTCAAGATTCTCGGAAGTCTAGACGATGAGGCGATTACTAGCCGGTGCGCGTATTACGGAAATGCAGACTTGGCTGTTGAGGAAATCGAGGCTGCTTATGCGAAAGATGGCGCAACATTTACTTTTGCAGCGCTCTATCGGCGAAATTGCTGTTCTCGCCTTAGCCCGGACACGTCCGGTCAGTCGAGAATAGGCCACCCATCCCTCCCAATCACCGTCCAACCTGCCGCCACCCTCCGACTTAATGGGTAGGGTAGACTACGCTTGTCGTTCTCAAATGCAGCGATTTAAATTCCACATGATGTCAAACGCTTGAGAGCGGATTGTGTTTATGCAACATTCGGGTTAGTACGGCGGCGTGACTTTTCTGGTTTCGGCAAAAACGTCCCCGTACCTTCATGAACGGAAGTTCGTGGTGAGGTGTGGTTTGGGTATTCAAAAGACGGCGCACCGGATCTGCACGGAATAGTCGGTTTGGGGTGGGTTTGCGTTTGCTTAACTCTTGAAAAAGATCTGCTTTTCTCCAGCAACAATTATTTTCAGGACTTTCTGGTGATTTTCTTCTTGCTGGTCTGCGACGACTTGGAAGCCCTTGCCGGATTGGTGCGAGGCTGGGATTTTGGCTTCGATGGTAGCGTTGCCAGAATAGGTTCGGCCATCTCTATGCCAAATACATCAGCGAGTAGAGAGTCGTCGAGCAATTTGCTTGCGGCAGGCGTTCGCTTCGTCTTGGTCAGGCTAACTGCCGCTTCGGCAACAAGTTCCTTGGCATCGACGCGGCGTAGTTTGAATAGTAATTCTGGCTCATGATCCAACCGTGCACCAACCCCATAGAGCACGGCTGCGACGTGCTTACACATATCGGCCCAGTCAGGACAACTGCAGGAGAACTGCATACCTGCGGGCGCTGGGAAAAGTCCCGAACCTGGCTTGCAAATGCGTTCCATGACGGCGTTAGAGAGTTTGCCCTGCAGTAGTTCCACCAGAGAGTCGATTGAGTTGGAGCAATCGGCGCGGATCTCCTGCCATTGCATGTCAGGAACCGCGACTACGTTGACCACAACTTTGTAAAGACTTGAGCCAACGACCTGGGCGTGCACGCCCCCCGCCGATATTTTCAGGTCGATGACTGAACCGTTTCGCACGTAGGTGCGCCCGCGCGGCAGCCGATTCGAATAGTCGCTGTAACGTTCCAGGTTATCGCACCAGGCCTTGCCCCAGAAGGTCTTGGCAACGGCACCGCGATAGGGAGCAATGGGCGTAAGCTCAGCACCGCCTTTTATTGCTTTTGCTGCAGCTTTTGCTGCAGCTTTTTCGGCTTTCTTGCGTCTCACTGCAACCGGCACATACGGCGTCCAACCCCAGTAGCCCATTTATTTTCCCCCTAACGCTCAGTTTTCCTGTGCGGTATGAATGTCCAGCTTGACGAGATCGAGTAGATCTTTATCGCTCATTTCTGTGAGCAGTAGCTCTGCCCCGCCCTCTAGTACATCTTTAACCAACTGTTGCTTGGATTCGATCAGTTGATCGATTCTGTCTTCGACGGTGCCACGGCAGACAAATTTATGCACTAGTACGTTCTTCTGTTGGCCGATTCGGAATGCGCGGTCGGTGGCCTGATTCTCCACTGCCGGATTCCACCAGCGATCAAAGTGAATGACATGTGATGCCGCAGTCAGATTTAATCCCGCCCCGCCGGCTTTGAGGGAGAGAACAAAGAAGGGAGTTAA
>CANIID010000325.1 GCA_947467315.1 Betaproteobacteria bacterium
CTGCTGGAACACTCGCATTTCGTCATGCTGGTGCATCCGTCGGTGCCTGCGCGCAACGTCAAAGATTACATCGCGCTGGCGAGAACCCGTCCCGGAAAAATGACCTACGCCAGCCTCGGCACCGGACAAACCACCTACTGGTGCGTGACGCTGTTTAACAGCATGGCGCGCATCAACGCGGTTGAGATTCCCTACAAAACCGGCGTCTCAGCGATCGTGGATTTGATATCGGGACAGGTGGATTACTTTTTCCCGTCGGCAGTATTGGCGCTGGCCAATCGCGACAAGTTGCGTGCGCTGGCGGTCACCGGCAGCGAGCGTTCAACGATGTTGCCCGACGTGCCGACCATGAGCGAGGCCGCGCTGCCCGGCTATGACATGCCGTCGTCGCGCACCCTGCTGGGGCCTGCGGGCATGCGCCGCGACATCGTAGCGACGCTCAACACCGCCGTTGGTCGCGCGCTTGCCGCGCCCGATCTGCGCGACCGCTTCAACAAAGCCGGTTCGCAACCCGCGCCCAGCAGCCCGGAAGAACTCGCCCGGCGTTACGCGGAATGGGCGGTGGATTTCGCCCGTATCGCGAAAGATGCGGGCATCAAACCACAGTAGCCGGGGCAATGCCCCTGCTCATTTTGCCCGCGTGCGGGTCGCCGGAATATGGGTTCGACTCTGCAAATAGCCGCCAAAAACCAGCAACCCTGAATTCGACAGGAACACGGTCTTGAAGCCGAACGCCGTTCCGACGCTGCCGAAAAACACCGGTATCACCACGTGTGTCACGCTGCGCAAGGTTTTGTAGAGGCCGATCGCTTCCGCGATGCGCCCCGCCGGCGCCAACACATACAGCAGCGACATGATCATCGGCTGCGCGCAGCCCACGCCCAGCCCAAGCACAAAGGCGATTACCGCCAGCGCAACCGGGTTGACAAAAAACGGCAGCAGCAGATACGCCAGCGCCGCCATAAAAATGGCGGAGGTGAGTATCGTGGCCTCGCTCAATTTCTTTGCCAGAAAGGGAATCGCGGCGCGGATCACAAATGCCGCCAATGCCACCATGCCCAGCACCGTGCCGATGGCGGACGCGGACAGCCCGATTGCGTGGCCATACACGGGCATATAAAACTGGAATAAATCCTGCGCCGAGCCGATGATACCGCCGGCGATGAACGTCGCGCGCAGCGACGGGATGCGCCACAGGTCCATGACGCTGCGGCTTACGCCCTCTTCTCCGGTGCTGGGCTTCACCGTGCCGGAGAGCACGCCGCGCCGCCACCACAACAACGGTATCGGCAACGCCACAAACAGCGTCAACACCCAGAACACACGCTGGTTGCCAATGCTGTCGATCAACAACCCGGTGATCAGCGGGCCGATAAAATTGGCGACCGACCAACCCATCGTGATCAGCGCATAGTTGCGCGCGCGATGCTGCGGGCCGCCTATACCGCCGACGGTGGCTTCGAGCGGAATGCTGAACACGAGATGACCCAGCCCGTTCAGGAATGCCAGCACGCACAAGGCCACCATGCCGGGCGACGCCACCGGCAGCAGCAACGCCGCCACCATCAGCACCGAGCCCCAAATCATCGGCACGTACGGCGGCACGCGATCCGACATGCGTCCGATCACGATCGACAGAAACATCGGGCACAACGAATAGAGCGCGATGATCACGCCCACCATGAACTGATTGGCGCCCAGCTCCAGCGCGTACAGCGACACCGCGACACGGCTGCCGCCGAAGCCGATCTGGCTTAATACGGATATCAGGACTACGAGGTAAATCGTCATGGGTGGGAACGGTTACGCATCCGAAAATAGTTGCACTGTCCGCACCCTCTCCCGGCCTGACGGCCACCCTCTCCCGCGAGCGGGAGAGGGGTTGGGGGAGAGGGTTCGGCAAACCCAAAATGGGTGGTCAAACTCATTTCGTCAAGTGCGCTATACCTCAACCAATTCCAGCGCCTCGCGGCTCGGGCCTTCAATCATCACCGCGCGCGTGTCGCCGAGCGTGTAGACGTCTTCCAGAAACGTAACGCCCTCGCCCTTGAGCTTGGCGATCCACGCGTCGAGGTCGGCCACGCCAAACGCAAGGTGATCGTAGAGTTGCCCGCGCGAACCCGCCAGCGGCTGATCGCCTTTATCACTCTGCGGCGCGTACCACGTCAACGCCACGTCGCCAAACATCACGGCGGCCCTGGGCGTGCGGAACGAGCCTTTACGATCCAGCGACGGCCACGTGCGATCCGCGCCGCGCGGCACCTTGCAGGTGTCCTCGGTCATCGGCGTGGGGCTTTCGCGCCCAGCCATCACCGGCGCGTTGAGATGCTTTTGATACCAGAGTTGCGCGCAGAACGGATCGGTCTGATACATATGCACGTGGTTGAACCGCTCATGCGGAAAATTGCCCATGTACTCGATCAGCGCATCGTCCGGCCCCTTCATGTAGGCAAAACCAGGGCCGCCTTTCGGTTTGACACCCTTGGCGCGGGCCTGGGCTATCTGCGGCTTGGTCAAACCCAGCACGCCGCCCACGCCCGGCCAGGTGTCGCTGTTGATCAGCACATACTCGCCGTCGTCCTCGGTGGTATATAACGGCTGCAACTTGACCTCGGGACGCGTCGTGAACATCTCCAGATGCTTGCGCACATCCGTCACGTACCAGCCGAAATGCCAGATCGCGGATTGCGGCTCAATGGTGGGCGGCTTATCCACCTTGTTGAACAACAGCATCGAATTGCTGGGCGCGGTTCTTACCTTCAACGCGGGCTGGCCGCCCCAGGTGATCTTCGAGGACGAATCGGGAAACTGCTTTACATAGAAGTCGATGGCGGCTTCGGGGTTCACCGAATTCAGATGCAGGTGATGGAAGGTGGGGGTGGGCAACATATTCAATTCCTATAACCAAACAGTGCATGGGTAGGTTGGCGCTGAGCTTGCGAAGCCCAACACCAACGCACGTCGCAATATCGCCGTGTTGGGCTTCGCAGGCTCAGCGCCAACCTACGGGTATTGTTTAAACTTCCAGACGATAAACCCGCGCCGCCGTATCGCGATACAGCTTCGCCTTATCCGCCACCGAATAATTTTGGGTGATGCGCTTTAACGCATTCCACAACACGCCATAACCGGTTGACTCCTTGTCCACCGGGAAGTTGCTTTCCATCATGCAGCGATCCGGGCCGAACAACTCGATGCAAGTTTCGACATAGGGGCGCCACGCGGCGGCGAGTTCTTCCGACGAGGGCGGCACGTCACGCAAATGAAAATCCCAGCCGCAATAAGCCATGCCCAAGCCGCCGACCTTCACGCTGAGGTGCGGAAACTGCACCAGCGCGCGCATGTTTTCGCGCCACACCTTGAACACGGCGTCGCGATCTTCGTGCGGCGCAATGCCGAGCAGCCCGCCGCAGTGATTGAGAATCACATTGGTGTCGGGAAACGCCTTCAGCAAATCGGCCGTGTCGTCGAGTTGCGGGTGAAACTGCCACGATTCGAAGCTCAAGCCCAGCGGCTTCAGTTGTGCGACGCCCTTGCGAAACATCGGGTCCATCACCTGATGGCGCGGCGGGTGCTTGCGGCCGAACTTGGCGGCGTTGCCGCTATCCCACGTCACGCCGTGGCGGATGCCGCGAAAGCGCCCGTTGCCTGCCGCGATCTGCGCTTCCAGCACGGGGCGCGCGGCTTCACCGAGCATCATGTCGGCGTGGCCGATAATGCCGTGACACAACTTCGTCTTGCCGTAACGGCCGCTCGCGCTCATCGCCGCGATGCCGTTGACGAACTCCACCTCGCCCACCGGCTTCATCGCCGCCGGACCTTCGGCGCGGAACATCGAGCCGCATTCGATGAACACCGTGGCGATAATATTGTGCCCTGAAGTCACGTCCTCGGTGAGTTCATGGATCAGGTAGCGGCCCATGTCCTTGTCCCACGCGTGGTGGTGCGGATCGATGATCGGCAGTTCCGGCTCCAGCGCCGCCTCTTGCCGTTTTTTAGTCCACGCAGTGCGCTCGACATCGGTGCGAAAAGTGCTGCCGCGAAATGCCTTCGATACGTCAAACTGTGCCATCTTATTTCTCCTGAAATCGGTACTACCCGATTGTGTCAGAATCCAAGCCGTTACAGGAACAGCGTCAGGCATGAAGTCCAGCATGTTGACATCCCTGCACGCCATTGCCGAGGAGGCCCGCCATGAAAATCACCCACACCCCCAGCGTCATCGGCGCACACATCACCGAGGTTGATCTCGCGCGCGTCACCGATGCCGAGTTTGCGCACATCGAAAGCACGTTTAACGAGCGCAGCGTCATCTGCATCCGCCAGCAAAATATCAGCGAGCAACAACTGATCGCCTTCGCGCGGCGCTTTGGCAGCGTGGAGCCGCATTTTTTGAAGCACTACACGCATCCGAGCCACGCGGAAATTCTCTACATCTCCAACATCAAAGAGAACGGCAAGGATATCGGTCACGCGGATGCGGGCAGCGTGTGGCACACCGACATGTCCTATACCGACAAGCCGCCGCGCGCGACGCTGCTCTACGCGCTGGAAGTGCCGATGGACACGGTTAGCGGCAAGGCGCTCGGCGACACGCGATTTTCCAGTGCGGCGGCGGCCTACGACAGCCTGCCCGCCGACATGAAGCAGCGCATCGCGAACTTGCGCGCGATTCATCAGGTGGCGGGACGCCGCGCGAAGACCGGCACCGGCCAACAGGATCAGGCGCTGCGACTCTCGCAACCCGCGGTCGTACACCCGGTGGCGCGCACGCACCCGTTCACGGGCCGCAAGTGTCTGTATGTCAGCAAGGGCGAATGTGAAGGCATCGAAGGCATGGCGCAAGACGAAGCGCTGGCGCTGATCGACGAACTCGCTGACCGCACCGTCGAAGAGCGCTTTCGCTACACCCACCACTGGCAGGTGCGCGACCTGCTGATGTGGGACAACTGTGCGCTACAGCATCTGGCGTCGTTCGATTATAAATGGCCGCAACATCGCCGGCTGATGCATCGCGTGACCGTGGGCGGCAGCGCGACGATCTAATCCAAATATAAAAAAATGGGACTGTTCATGAAAATAGCGAATGCGGCCGCAGGTTCAAAAACATTAGGCGTGTTGCTCGCGGCCAGCGTCTTGTGGCTATTCTCCGCGATGCCTGCTTCGGTCGCGTCAGCGGCCTCCACCACCATCAAGGTGGGCGTGAATCAGAACATGAACGCCCACCTGCTGACGCCGGACGGCCCCGGCCCCTATCCCGCGTTATTGCTAATGCACACCAGCGGCGGCCTGCAAGCGGCAGATTTGGAGTATGCAAAGCGCCTGCTGCTGGAAGGTTACGTCGTGCTGGTCCCGGCGTTCATGGAAGCCTACGGCATCCATGCAAAAACACGCCAGCAAACCTTCACCACGCACGCGCA
>CANIID010000326.1 GCA_947467315.1 Betaproteobacteria bacterium
ACGCTTTCGCTTGGAAAGAATCCGCAGATTTCGATCATCATCGGCACTCAACTTAACTGGCTTGGCAACTCGCATGGCACTGATCTCCTTTTTCGTTGGAGTTCAGGTCGCCATATAAGTTCCGTTATTTATGATGCACTACACTAGCCTCAAGGAAATCCGTGACTATGTTGCGGCAAACGTTAGCGGATTTCACCTAACACGTTTGGCGCGGCTGGAAGGGTTGAAGCTCAAGCAGATACTCAAACGCAAGAACCCCTATCTTTTCAAAGCCAAAAATATCTTAACAGCAGAAGCGCTGGTTCGCGTGCTGCTCGACGCGCATCTCTCGTCACAGGAAGAAACCTTGTTCGGTGATTTTCTGGAGGGACTGGCGATCTATATTAACGCCCGCGCGCTCGGTGGAAAAAAATCTAATGCGGAAGGCATTGATCTCGAATTTGATCGCGATGGTATCCGCTACCTGGTATCCATCAAGTCCGGGCCGAACTGGGGCAATAGCAGCCAGATCAATAAAATGCGTGACAACTTCAAAAAGCCACACGCATTGCGCGCACCGGCAAGTCAAAGCTCGATATACGTGCGGTTAATGGTTGCTGTTATGGCCGTGATGAATCGCCTGACAAAGGTGATTACCAAAAGCTCTGCGGTCAGCGCTTCTGGGAATTCATCTCCGGGAATGTGAATTTGTACATCGACATTATTGAACCGTTAGGGCATCAAGCCAAACAACGGAACGAAGATTTCGACCGAGCCTACGCGAAAGTAGTAAATGGCTTTACGGAAAATTTCATTGCGGACTTTTGCGTTGACGGGGTTATCGACTGGCCGCGCCTAGTGAAATTCAATTCTGCCGCTGGCTGAAATCAATCCGCTGATCGTCAAGGCCGAAGGCGCAGGCGTGGTGGCGGTGGACGGGTTGATTGCGCAGCGCTAACGGCACGCTGCACCCAGCTTAAAGAAGCCCGGACCACCGCGGGTTGCCGCCATCGCCTCAGCAGACGATAACCCGTAAGTATTTGTTTTTAAACAAAACTAGGCCGCTCTTCGCGAATGGCCTGCAGTTGGTTGCGCGCGCGGCTGGCTGGCGGCGACATTGTTAGGCGCAACTCGGCATCGTACAACGAGATGGGAATTGCCGCCGCTTCGCGCGACACCTTGCGCGCACCGGTAGCCGGAAGTGCCTTACTAGCTGCGCCGTCATCGCCCAATGTCGCGACCGACATGCCGAGCGAGCGCGCAATACGCTTGATAGCGTCGTTTTCGCTCAGGCAGTGAATGAACAGTTTTTCAATGCCGAGATTGCAGGCATGCATCCCCGCGCGTGACATCATTGCACGACCCAGGCCCTGACCGCGCGCGTGCGCGAGCACCGACACACCGATTTCAGTGTGATGTCTTGCGCGCGCAAGATGCGCGATGCCATCGAATTGGCGGCGCGCCTTGGCGCTGTGCGCGCCCAACACTGTATCTTGCTCGAAGTCGATGTCCTTGACATAGCGTTCGACGGACGTATCGCGCGCAATAAAACCGAACCGTAGACGGCGGTCTTCGGTGTTCAGCGCCAGAAAGTGCGCCAGCAGCGCGGGTCGATCTGAAGCGTCAAGCCTTGTTGTAAACATAGTGACACACTCCGTTCAAGGTTAAGAAAGCGATTCATTAGCGGCCGATTGACGGGTAGTGCGGGGCACTAATTATTGCTAACATGCCATCCGATAACTCATATAAAATGCTTTATATACAATACAGTAACCGTATTGTAATATATTTGCTGCGTCGCAGCAAACGAACATTTTCACGGATGGCTTGAGAAAAAGTTATCCGACGATCGGCTCGGATGAATTACCTCCCGCCACACCCACCGGGCATACGCTGGGGAACATTTCCTGCCTGCTATCATTACAGTCTTGATACAGGAGCCCCGCCATGCTGATGCAACAACTCGCCGACTACGCGATTAAAGAACAAACATCAAAATTGCCCGCCGACGTAATCCACCACGCCAAGCGTGCAGTGATCGATTGGTATGCGGCGCTGCTGCCGGGCAGCTTGTGTCCGCCGGCCACGCTGCTGGAACAGGCCTTCGCCGAAGACCTCGATCGCGGCCGCGCGCGGCTCGCCACCGGGCGGCGCGCCACCACGCGCACCGCCGCGCTGATTAACGGCGCGGCATCGCACACGGTGGAGTTCGACGACATTTATCGCGACGCCGGTTATCACCCCGGCAGCCCGACTATTTCCGCAGCGCTCGCGGCGGCACAGGCGAGTGGCGCCACCGGCGAGCGATTCCTGCGCGCGGTGATTGTGGGTTACGAAACCTCCACGCGCATCGGCGAAGCGGTGATGCCCTCGCACTATAATTTTTGGCACACCACCGGCACCGTCGGCGCGTTCGGCGCGGCAGCGTCGGCGGCCACGGCGCTGAATCTGAATCACGAACAGTTCATGCACGCGGTGGCGACAGTGGGCACGTTTGCGGCGGGTTTGCAGCAGGCGTTTTTGTCGCAGGCGATGAGCAAACCGCTGCACGGCGGCCACGCGGCCGACGCGGGCGTGCTCGCCGCGTTGGCGGCATCGAAAGGCGTGACCGGCGCGCTCGATATCATCGAGGGCAAAAAGGGTTTCGGCAACGCGATGAGCGTGAATCCCGACTGGTCGAAAGTCACCAAAGGTTTGGGCATCGACTATCACATCAATCACATGACGTTCAAGGCGCACGGCTGCTGCGGCCATACGTTTCCGTCGATCGACGGCGTGCTGCATCTGGTGATGCAACATCAACTCAAGCCACAAGACATTAAAAAAATCACGCTGGCCACTTACAAGGCCGGCCTCGACATCATCGACAATGCCACGCCCGAAGGCGAGTATCAGGCGAAGTTCAGCCTGCAATACACCGTCGCGCATGCAGCTATTTTCGGCAGCGTGCGCCTGAATGCCTTTACCAGCGAACGCATGAAAGATGCCGAACTGCGCGACATGATGAAAAAAATTGTATGCGTCGCCGATCCGGTGTTTTCAAAAGGGTATCCCGGCCAGCGCGCATCGCAGGTAGATATCGAAACCACCGATGGCCGTAAGCTGTCGCACTTCCAACCCTATCGCAAGGGCGACCCGGAATTGCCGTTGACCGACGACGAACTGAACGCCAAGTTTATGGAACTCGCCGAGCCGGTGCTGGGTGACGCGGGCGCCAAGCACCTGTTGGCGCAACTGTGGGCGTTGGACAAGGCGCCGACAGCGGAGTTTGAAATTCAGCAGGGTGCCGTGCGCGCGACGGCGTAGCGCTACCGCCCGGTTAAACAAAGGAACTGCGGCGAAACAACATCAGCGGAAAAACTCGACCTTCGCCTCGCGGAACCACAGGAAATTCGCCGGCACCGCCGAGATCGGCCCGTTGATCGCGAACACGGCGATCTCGTATTTGTCGCCGGGCGTCACCAGATTGTCGCCGAGCACCAAACGGTTGGGCATGTTGAATCCCTGAATGGCGGCGGGGCTGGGCCGGCCCGCCGTGCGTGGCAGCACGCCGTTGACCCACACTTCCGCGTAGTCGTCGACATTGACGCGCAACACGGCTTTAGCGCCCGCGGTGTCGAAGCCCGCCGCGTTCGCCGGTATCGTCAATGTGGTACGGAACCAATGGAACGACACCATGCCGCCGCCGCGTTTACCATCCAGATCGGTGGCGGGCACCACTTCCCAGGCGGAATCATCAAAGCCCATCAGCTCGGCGTGCGGCTCGACATCGTAGGTGGTTTTGAAGGGCGGGCGCGCGTCGGTGAGCGCGGGGCACTCGACAAGCCTCGCTTCTTTCGCGCGCCACACTGCGCCAAATGCCGCAGACCCGGCAATGGTCATCAGATCGACCACATGCGCCGGCGGCAGCAAGGGTGCTAACGGCAACTGCGGTTGCAGCAGCGGCGGAATCGGCGGCGGCATCGAATGCGTGGGGCGGATGAATTTGTTGGCGGGCATGTTGGTATCCTTTGCGTGGGGTTGTTCACTGTAACCGGCCACCCGACGCAAAATCAATCCGGAGGTGCGGCAATGAACCGGTAGTGGACTAAGGGATTGCAGTTTCGCGCGTTTGCTTTCATCCTTCAGGCTTTGTTTCCATTCCTCCTAACTTATCCATGACCTCCACCCCGAACACCGTCCATCGCCCCGCGCCGTTTACCAACCACGTCATCGAAGCCAATGGCGTCCAACTCGATTACCTCGACTACGGTGCCGTCGGCCGCACACCGATGCTGTGTCTCCACGGTGGCGCGGTGAACGCGCACTGGTTTGATTTTGTCGCCGCCGGCTTCACCGCCAACTACCACGTGCGCGCGATGGATCAGCGCGGCCACGGTGACAGCGCCCATGCCCAGCCGCCGGACTACAGCTACGCGCGCTACGCGGCGGACGTGGCGGCAGTGGTCGAGAAACTCGATCTGCGGGATTTCGTGCTGGTGGGCCATTCGATGGGCGGACTGGTGTCGCTGGTCTATGCGGCCACCTATCCCGGCCGCGTGAAAAAAATCGTCATCATCGACTCCACGCTCGTCGCCACACCCGACCGCGTCGCCGCGCTGCATCAGGTGGGCGGGCGCGAGGGCAAAAGCTACGCCACGCACGATGATTTCGTAAATAATTTTCGCGTGCGTCCCGCGAGTACCACCGCCGCGCCGGAAATCTTGCGTTACCTGGCCGAGCGCAGCGGGCGGCAGGGGCCGGATGGCGTGTGGCGCCACAAGTTTGACCGCAACGTGTATTCAAAGCGGGTGCTGCTCGACATCCCACCGCACTGGAACCGCATCACCATCCCCGCGCTGCTGATCAAAGGCGGCATCAGCGACCGCATCACGCCCGAAATCGCGACCGACGCGAAAGCGCGTTGCCCGCACGTCGATCTTATCGAAGTGCCCGGCGCCGACCACCACGTCACGCTGGATAACCCCGGCGGGTATATTGATGCCGTGAATGGGTGGCTGGGACAGGTTTAAGCCTGACGCCGTAATAAAATAAAAGGTGCCGGATCGAATTAAGGAAATTCATCCACCCAATTTCCGTCCCCTCTCCCACTTGTGGGAGAGGGTTAGGGAGAGGGCCGCAGTCGTTGGCAATCACGTTGCTTCCCCACCCTCTCCCCAGCCCTCTCCCGCCCCGAGGCGGGAGAGGGGGAAAGTCTTGGCGATGGTCGCTTAAGTAAGAAGCGCCATAGAACGCCGTGGCCTTTAGGAATCAAGCAATAATAACATGAACAGATTCATTCGGCCGCAATCATTCGCGGCGGCAAGCGGTAATTCCATTCGCCGTGAAACGCATCGCGCTCGATGGCAAGAGCGGCGTGTTCCTCGTCAGAGATTTTGATCCCCTTC
>CANIID010000327.1 GCA_947467315.1 Betaproteobacteria bacterium
ACATCGGCATTGAAGTTGATGTGCGCGGCGGCGGCGTGGGCGTCGCGGAATAGGCGCTGCAACGGCGCGCTGTCGTAGATGCCGTTGGCGCCCGCCATTTCAATCAGCGAATCAACGGCTTCAACGCACAGCTTCACCGACGCCGCGCAGTTGCGTTTGTTGCGCAGTTTTTCTTCCAGCGCTAACGTTTTTCCCGACTGGATGGTGGCGTCGGCCTGCAAACAATCGTTGCGCAGCACTGCGCGCGCGGCATCCACCTTGGCGGCCGCCGCACCCACGCGCAATTGCACGCTCTGAAAATCGCGCATCTTGGCCCCGGTGTAGCTGGTGCTGCGCGCCTTGACCATCTCAACGGCTACATCCACGGCAGCTTGCGCATTGCCGACGATCGCGCCGGCAATGCAGTGCCCGCCCAATGACGATGCCGGCACTTTGAAGGTCGGGTTGGTGTTGATGCGCAGCCCTGGAAACGCATGCCCCGGCTTGGTGACAAACATCGATTGCGTGCGGTGCTCCGGCACGAACGCATCCTCGCAGCGCACCGAACGGCTGCCGGTGCCGCGCATGCCCAACGTTTGCCAGTCGTCGATGATTTCGTACTGCGCGCGTGGCACCATGCAGTAACGGTAATCGAGAATTTTGTCGTCGGCGTCGCGCACCTGGCAGGCGAGCATATTCCACTGCGCCACATCCACGCCCGAACTGAACGACCAGCGCCCTGTCAGCATCAAGCCGCCATCGACCAAACGTCCGCGTCCCTGCGCATAGGCGATGCCCGACGCGATCAGACAATCGGGATTGTCGCCCCACATTTCCTGCTGCGCCTCGGCACTGAACATCGCCACATTGCGATGGTGCGAACTCAGATTGGCGACATTCCAGCCCACCGAGCAATCGCCGCGCGCCAGCATTTCGGGGATATCAAAGTAAGCGATGAAATCAAGTTCCATGCCGCCCCACGCTTTCGGCTGGTGATAGCGGAAGAGGCCGGTGCGGTGCAACGCCGCTTCGACCTCGGGCACCATGCGCGTGGCGCGGTCGGCGGCGGCGGCATGTTCGCGCAGGAAAGGAATCATCTCCTGTGCGCGGCGCAGGGCTTGGTCGTAGGTGACGTGGGAAAAATTATTCTGCATGCCTTATCAATCCGCCTTTAAGCCCAGCGCGCGCACGATCTTGCCGTATTTCTCGGTCTCGCTATTGAGGAACGTGGTGAACTGCTCCGGGCTGGTCACCACCGCCTCGGCGCCGAGCGTGGCAAGCCGTTCTCGCAGCTCCGGCGTGTTCGCCGCTTTGACGATTTCCGCGTTGAGCCGCATCACGATCTCGCGCGGCGTGCCTGCCGGTACCAGCAGCGCGCTCCATAGCGTGTGTTCAAATCCGGGCAAGCCGGATTGCGCCACGGTCGGCAACTCCGGCACAAACGCCAGGCGCTGCGTCGACGACACCGCCAGCGCCTTGACCTTGCCCGCCTTGTAGAGCGGCAAGCCCACCGGCATCGCGGCAAAATACATCGCCACCTCGCCCGCGATCACGTCGATGATCGCCTGCGGCCCGCCTTTGTACGGCACATGCAGCATTTTCACACCGGCCATGGAACTGAGCAGTTCGGTGCCCAGGTGATCCGAACCACCCGCGCCCGCCGACGAAAAATTAAGCTGCCCCGGCCGTGCGCGCGCCAATGCGATCAACTCTTTGAGCGACTTCACCGGCAGCGCATGATTCACCACCAGAATATGCGGCGTGGCCGACACCTGGCCCACGCCCGTCAGATCACGCAGCGCGTCGTAACCAAGCTTGCTGTAGAGCGCGGGACTCACCGCAAGACCGGGACTGCCCAGCAGCGTGGTGTAACCGTCCGGCGCGGATTTAGCGGCTGCTTCCGCCGCGATATTCGCGCCCGCGCCGGCGCGATTTTCAACCACCACCTGACGGCCCAGCAATTCAGTGAGTTTCGCGCCGTAGGTGCGCGCGATGATGTCGGTGGTGCTGCCACCGGGAAAACCCACCAACAGGCGCACGGGTTTGACGGGGTAGGTTTGACTCACCGCTTGACCACTGATCAACACAAAGACGCCGGCGAGAGACTGCGTCATGACAGAACGTTTCATAGGCGCCTCTGTAGACTATCGCGCAATGCGCATCTCCGGCTTGATGATCTTGCGCCAGCGGGCCATCTCCGCGCTGATGAAGGCGGTGGCCTGTTGCGGCGTGCCGCCCATCAGTTCATTGCCCTGCTGCATCATGCGCTCTTTGACTTCCGCGTTGCCGAGCGCCTTGTTGAGTTCGCCATTGAGTTGCGCGAGCGTGGCGCGCGACACACCAGCGGGGGCAAGCATCGCCTGCCACAGATAGAAATCCACGCCCGGCACGCCGGATTCGGCGATGGTGGGCAAATCCGGATACGACGCCACGCGCGCCGCGCTGCTCACGCCCAGCGCCCGCGCGCGCCCGGACTGCGCCAGCGGCATGCCGGCCAGCACCGAGATAAACAGCATCGGGATCTGACCGCCCGCGAGATCCACCATCGCCGGGCCACCGCCTTTGTAGGCGATCTGCATCACCTCGATATTCGCGGCGGATTTAAACAGCTCAGCCACCAGAAACATCGCGCTGCCGGTGCCTGCGGAACCGTAGTTCAGTTTGCCCGGATTGGCTTTCGCGTACGCCACCAGGTCCTTGACCGACTTCACCGGCAGTGATGGCGTCACCAGCAGCACCATGGGCAGGCGCGCGATCATGCCGATGCTGTCGATATCTTTCAGCGTGTCGTAGGGCATGTTGTCGTAGATCGCCGGGTTCGCACCGTGCGCCGAATCCACCACCATCAGCGTGTGTCCATCGGGCGCGGATTTGGCCAGCAAGGCGGTGGCGAGCATGCCGCTCGCGCCGGGGCGGTTATCGACGATGATCTGCTGCTTCATGTTTTCGCCCATCTTCGCCGCCATCGCGCGTGCATTGATATCCGTCGAGGCACCGGGCGCGTAGGTGACCAGCACCCGGATGGGGCGCGTGGGCGAAGTTTGCGCCAGCGCGCTGAAGCTGGAACCGGTTAGCGTGGTGAGGGTGACTGCAATCATGCTATTGCGGAATATCATAAAGGCTTCCTTGGTTGATGGGTTTCACCCATCCTGCGGCTTACGCTATACACCCCATCCCGAACTTTACGGGTAGGCGTTCTCCACCTTGCCCGTGGTCAGATAATGATAGTAGCTGTTGATAAACAGATTCATACGAAAGTAGTTGCGCACGTCTTTGTATTTTGCAAACGGCTCGCTCTTGAAAATGGCTTCGCGGCTCATGCCTTTTTTCACGCCGTCGCGCAACCCTGCGTCAAAGTCGCTCATCATCTGCGCCTGATTCAGCACGTCCTGCTTGTTACCGATGTCGCCGTGGCCACCGAGAAATTTATCCACGTCCATCGCCGCCATCTTGCGCAGCATCACCACCCAGTTCGACATCGACGGGGTGAACGACGGGTTCGGCCAACTGTCTTTCGAGAACGGCCCGCCGGTGAAGATCACCCGCTCCTTCGGAAAATGCACCAGCGTGTCAACCGGATTCTGCCCCGGCCCCAGATACAGCAACGCCACCGTGCGTCCGCCGAGTGTGATCGTCGCCGTGGTGTCGAAGGTTATGTCGGGCAGAATCAACTGCACTTCTTTCGGGTCAAAACCCGTCTGCTTGAAAAACCCCTGCCGCCGCTTCATTTCAATCGGCAGATGCGATTGCATCATGCCGGCGGTGTCGCGGTGCGCGATGAAGGTCGCGCCTTCACGCTTGAACACCCCGTTGCCGAAATAGTGATCGCCGTGCGCGTGGGTGTTGATGACCCACTTGATCGGCTTGTCGGTGGTCTTGCGGATCGCCACCAGCAATTCCTCGGCGTGCTTGGGATGCTGGCGTGTATCGATCACCAGCACGCCGTCGTCGGTCACCAGCCACGCGTTGTTGGATCCCTGATGGTGGTACTGAAAAAACAATCCGGGCGCGACTTCGGTCACGGTGATCGGTATCTCTTTATTTTGTACCGAGCCGTCGGTGGGCGCTTGCGCGTGGGCCAGCGCCGAAAACAGCGACAGTACGCACAACAGCGTGCGCATAATCCTTGATTTCATTACTACTCCCTCCTCCGTAATTGCGATGCTGTTAGCGAGTGTAGTAGATTGCTTGCACGCTGCGGGAGCGCATCCATGCCACCGCCGGAACTTAATGTAAGTATATGTTTTTATTGATTTTATAATCCACCACCTTACGGCAGCTTCCACCCCAGCCATTCGCAAATGCCGCGCCCCATCACCCATTCCTTGTCTTCCGCCTTGAGCCACGGCGCGTCGTTCAGCCACATATCGATTTGGTTCCGATACGGCACCGGCGAGCGCGACAGGTCGCTGCCCCAGAAGGTGCGCTTGCCGCCGAACGCTTCGTAGGCCTTGCGCGCGTACTCTTGCACTTTGACAAACGGATACGGCTCGGCGCTGTAGCACGGCAGCGCGCTGGCTTTGACCGCGACGTTGGGCCGCTTGGCGATCGGCAGCAGCTTGTCGAAATCGCGGAAGGTTTCATCAAACGGTTTGCCGCTGGTGAGCGACATGTGATCCATGACGATTTTCAAACCGGGGTAACGCGCGGCCACGTCGTCGATAGCAGCCACCATGTGTTGCGGCACCAGAATCATCAATGCAATGCCCTGCTTTTCAGCCTCCGCCCACACCCAATCGAATTTGCCGTCGATCAGCGGCTGCTGCAATACGGGGATGTGAAACGAGAATCGCATGCCGAGCATGTTGGGCTGCTTGCGCCAACCTTGTATGGTTTGTTTCGCGTCGGGGGCTTCCGGGTTGAAACGGCCCATGATCGCGAAGCGCGTCGGATGCGCTTTCACCGCGGCCAGGGCGAGATCGTTGCGATCACCTTCCCACGACGGCGGCACAATCACCAGGCGCTCAACGCCTGCGGCATTCATCTCTTGCAATAGTTCTTCATGCCCCAGCGGAATGTCGCGCTGCGCGTGCGCGCGGCCCGGCCACGGGCGCTCGGGTGTGTTGGCGCCCCAGACGTGTACTTGCGAATCGGCGATCAGCATTTTTGCTCCCGGTGAAAAGTTTGAGGCAGCGATTCAATGATGAATGCCCGCGCGCGTCAAGCTTCAGAACATGTGGAATAGAATTTACCGCATCGTGTCGGCATCGGCTACAGTACCCACATGACTGCTTCCGCCGCGCCACTGCCCGCCAGGGAAATCTCACTCGTCTTTCTGGTCGGCGCGTTGCTCACGGGCCACGTGATGGCGTCGATGGCGCTGCTGGTGCTGCCGGCGG
>CANIID010000328.1 GCA_947467315.1 Betaproteobacteria bacterium
GTAGGGCGGAAAAGCGCAGCGCCTTCCGCCAATGCGGTGGTCGGGATAACGATATGCGGCAGAAGGCGCTGCGCTTTTCCGCCCTACGGCCCTTACGGGATTATTTGCTGACTGGAGGAAATGAAATGGGTATGCAACGGATTACAACAAGCAAGGCGGCATGGTTTGTGAGTCTTTGTTTTTCGGCCACATGGGCCAACGCCGCCACCCTCACTGTCGATTGCGACCCCGGCGGCACCATCATGAGCGCAGTGGCCAAGGTCCAGCCGGGCGACACCATACTGGTGAGCGGCTATTGCAAGGAACACGTCAACATCGCGCCGGAACTCGCGCGCATCACGCTCGATGGCCAGAAAAAAGCCACCATCCATCATCCCGGTGGCACACAGACGTCACCCCATGCGCTCTACAACCGCGGCAAGGAAATCACCATTAAGGGTTTCACGGTGACCGGCGGCCTCGACGGCATACATCTGTCTGGCCCGGCATCGGCGGTGATCGACGGCAATGTCGTCATCAAAAACAGCGGGCGCGGCATCCACATCGACAAGGGCAGCATCGCGCGCATGCTGAATAACACAGTGGAGGAAAGCGGCGGCATCGGCATCAGTGTCACGGGAACGTCCTACGCCTACATCGGCGTGTTCATTCCGCGCATACCCACGCTGTCACCCAACATCATTCGTAACAACGGTGGCCCCGGTATCAACCTCGAGCGGGGCTCGGGCGCGTGGATCGTGGGCAACACCATCAGCGGCAACAAGCAGGCGGGCATCGCCGTGCATCGCAATTCGCACGCCGACGGGATCGGCAACACCATCAATGCCAACGGCGGCGACGCGATCTCGGTGAGCTACAACGGCGGCGTGAATCTCAGCAGCGAAACGCGCAAGGATGGGCCGAACCAAACTGCCGCGGGCCAGAACAACGGCGGCGTCGCCATCCGCTGCGCGGTGGGCGGGTTTGTGGATGGGCCGCTGGGTACGCTGGCGGGCGCGCAGGGCGCGAAGGCGATTGACGGCGGATGCGTGGATCGAGTGACCTTGACGAAATAATCGGCCTGCTTTCTTCAGAACCCAAGCGCCATGCCGCCGGGGCGTGGATCACTCGCGCCGCGCAGTACGCCGTTTTCACGATCCAACTGTATCAACTGCACCGCGCCGCCACCGGACCACGGGCCGATCATCTCGACGGCATGACCCATGCGGCCCAGGGCATCGCACGCGGCTTGCGGTACACGCTGTTCAATTTTGACTTTGGGTGTGCGGCCCAGATTTCCCGGATCGGTGCCGGGAAAGCTGTACCAGCGCGGCGCATCCACTGCGTCCTGTAGTGACATGCCGTGATCGACCACGCTGCTGATGATTTGCGTGCTCCACTGTGTCTGCTGGTCGCCTCCGGGCGTGCCACCGACCAGCCACGGTTCGCCGTTGCGGCACATCATGTAGGCATTCAGCGTGTGCATGGTACGGCGGCCGGGCGCGATTACATTGGGATGATTCGGGTCGAGGCTGAAGCCGCGCCCGGCGCGATTGTTCAGCGTGATGCCGGTTTCGCCGCCGACCAGGCACGATCCAAACGAGTTTGACAGGCTGTGTATGAACGACAGTGCATTGCCGTCGCCATCGGCTACGGCAAAGTAACTGGTGTCGCCGTTGTGTTCAGGCACCACCGCACCGGCGGGCCACTGCGCACGTTTCGGATCGATTTGCGCGCGGCGTTTGGCTGCATGCGTCTTGGACATGAGTGTTTCGAGCGGCCATTTTACCAATGCCGGATCGCCCGCGTAGCGGTTACGGTCGGCGAACGCGAGTTTCTTCGCTTCGATCAGTAGATGCATGCGTTCGGCGCTGAAAGGGTGCAGCGATTTGAGATCAAAGCCTTCGATGATGTTGAGTTGTTCCAGCAGCAGGAAGCCTTGCGACGGCGGGGCGGTTTCATGGACCGTGAGGCCGCGATAATCGCTGGACAGCGGCGTATAGGTGACAGCTTGCTGTTGCGCAAAATCATCAAGTTCGAACAAGCCGCCTTCGCTTTTGAAAAAGGCGACCAGTTTTTCCGCGATCTCGCCGCGATAAAACGCGTCGGCGCCGCCTTGGGCAACAATGCGAAGGCTGCGCGCAAGATTCGGCGCTGCCCAACGCTCGCCTGCGGCAGGTGCGCGCCCCTTGGGGAGAAACTGTTTGGCCGACCATTCAAACTTCGCCAGTTTGTCCGCGCGCTCGGCATAGCGCCGGCTGATGTAATCGGTGATCGCAACACCATTTTCCGCGAGTTGAATGGCCGGCGCCCATAGATCGGCCCAAGGCAGGGTGCAGTACCGCTTCCAGATGGCTTCGTAGACGCTGACCGCGCCCGGCACACTGACGGCATGCACGCCATCGATCGGCATCTGCTGATGGCCGCGACTCGTGTAGTAATCCGCAGTCGCGCCGGCGGCTGCGACGCCACTGCCGTTATAGGCCACCATCTCGCGCTTTTTTGCATCATGCAGCACCACGAAGGCATCACCACCGAGGCCGCATTTCATGGGCAATACGACGCCTTCGGCGGCCGCAACCGCAATGGCTGCATCGAACGCATTGCCGCCGCGTTGCAATATGCTGAGTCCGATAAATGCGGCCGCAGGATGCGCCGACGCTACCATGCCGCGCAGGCCAAACGCCTCCGGCCGCTGTTTGGTGCTGCTACCTTCTGCCGCGCTCAATCCCCACGATCCATCGTCCATCATTGCGCTCACTTTATCCGGTTAATCAAAGTCTGACCAAACGATAGACCCTACCGGCTTCTCGGGTCAAGGTGGCGCAGTGTTAAAGGTGCTGAAAGCGGTGAATTTGAGCGGCACGAATCCTGGTGTGTCAAAGGTTCACTTTCGAATCGGGTTGAAGGCAATCGAATACCGTTACAATCATCGTGACGAGAGCACACTCTCGCACTTCCTTAAAATCACCGCTGGTGACGTTGCGCCCAAACTACCTTTGTTTATGTTGAGTTTTTTAAAAAGGCGTCGTCGCGAACGCGCACTGCGCGAAGCGCGCATTGACGATGTGGCATGGACTCGGGAACTGGCGAGTTACAACTTCACGCGCGTGCTCAATGCCGACGAACGCGAGCGGTTGAAGGCGTTGGTGATTTTGTTTATTGCCGAAAAGCCAATCAATGGCGCGGGCAATCTCAATATCGACAACGGCGCACGCCTGGCGATTGCGATCCAGGCGTGCATGCTGATACTCAACCTCGATCTCGACTGGTACAAAAGCTGGACCGAGGTGATTATTTATCCCGGCGAATTTGTGACTCGCCATGAAGAAGTGGATGAGGCGGGCGTGGTGCATGTCGTCGAAGACTCGATGAGCGGCGAATCATGGGCGCATGGCACCGTGGTGCTGTCGTGGGCGGATGTGATGCAGGCGGGGCGCGCCGACGGCGAGAGCGCCTACAACGTGGTGATGCACGAGTTTGCGCACCAGATCGACATGCTCAACGGCGACGCCAATGGCTTTCCGCCGCTGCACAAAGACATGAATCGCGAGCAGTGGGCGGCCGCGTTCAGTGCGGCCTACGATCATTTTTGCCAGCGCGTCGATGCGTGGGAAGAAACCGTCATCGACGAATACGCCGCCGAGAATCCTGCGGAATTTTTTGCCGTGATCAGCGAGGCGTTTTTTGAGACGCCGCTGGCGGTGCGTGAAGAATACCCGGATGTCTACGCGCAACTGACCCTGTTTTATCGGCAGGATACGGCGGCGCGCGTACACGCTGCCGTATCCGGGCGGGTGCAATGAAGCGTAAACTGTGTGCCGCAAAACATTGAATCAATCACTGGGGAAACCAACATGAGCAGAGCCAAGGGAGTCAGAGAAGTTGCCTATGTAGACGTGCGCCAGGCAGGTGGACACGAAGGCGCGCACAGTCACACGCACGATCAGTTCGGCAAGCAGGCGTGGTTTGACTGCGCGGGCGGCGGGCAAGTCGTGGTGCAGGGTAAAACCGCCTACGTCGGCAATATGCGCAACCCGGCGGGCACGCTGGTGATCGATGTGTCCGACCCCAAGCACCCGAAACAGATCGGCGAAATCAACATGCCCACCGGCACGCACTCGCACAAGGTGCGCGTACACGGCGACATCATGATTACCAATCGCGAAGTGCTGGGCGCGCATGCACTCAAAGGCGAAACACCGCCCGATGGCTACACCGGCGGCTTGTCGATCTGGGATATCTCTAATCCGGCCAAGCACAAGCTCATCACGAATTGGGACGCCACCGACAAGAGCAATGCCAACTACGCGCGCGGCGTGCATCGCTTCGATTTCGATGGCCGCTACGCCTACATCTCGCCGACCATGGACGGCTACATCGGCAACATCGTCGTCATCCTCGATTTGATTAACCCGGCCAAGCCGGTGGAGGTCGGTCGCTGGCACATGCCGGGGCAGTGGGCGGCGGGCGGCGAAAAGTCGACGTGGAAGGGCTCGCATCACAAGTGCCATCACCCGTTGCGCCAGGGCAATCGGCTCTACACCAGCTACTGGTATGGCGGCTTTGTGATTCTGGATATCGAAGACATGAGCAAGCCGAAACTGGTATCGCACGTCGATTGGAGCCCGCCGTTCCCGTGGCCGACCCACACCTGTTTGAAAATGCCGTTCAAGATCGGCGGCCGCGACATCATGGTGGTGTCCGACGAAGACGTGGGCCGTCTCGAAGGCTGCGACACGCCGTACCCGGCGGCGTTTTTGTGGGTGGTGGATATTTCGGACGAGAAAAATCCCGTGCCGATATCATCGTTCCAGTTGGAAGATATGCCCGACACGCCGCAACCGGCGATGACCGGCTGCCATCAGCCGTGCGAAATCGTCACCGGCACGGAAATCCCCGTGGCGTGGTTCGCCAACGGGCTGCGCATCATCGACATCGCCAAACCGCACGCGCCGAAGGAAGTCGCCTACTTCATGCCCGATGTGCCGCCGGGCTGCCCGCGCGTGCAGAGTAATGATGTGACGGTGGATGATCGCGGGTTGATTTATCTGCTGGATCGGGTGCGGGGGTTGCATATACTGGAGCGGGTGTAGCGCGATCGATCAACATCGATGCAAACACGTCTTGCCGGGACGAACTGGAGGGACGTTTTATTTAAGTATTTGTTTTTAAACGGTATTTTATAAACCGAGATTTCCCATTAGCCCTCATTTCTAATGGAAGCCATTAGCGGAAGTCATGGATTCGTAAGCCTTTCAGGTTAGGCGCGGGGTAGAATTTGTTATCGCTATTTGAGTACGGGGGAATGATGGAATTTGACCTTCGTTTTTCTGA
>CANIID010000329.1 GCA_947467315.1 Betaproteobacteria bacterium
GGCCCGCCGCCGCCGCCATCGCATAACTCTTGGTGTAGGCGAGCGGCGCGAACAAGCGTCCCTCCTGGGCTTCGAGCGCGAACACCGGCACAAACGACAGCGTGATGATGAGCAGGCTGAAGAACAGCGCCGGGCCGACTTCCACCGCCGCGTCGCCGATGAGTTGCCAGCGTTGGTCGTCGGCAAGCGTTTCGCCCGCGTGGGCGTGACGCCACGTTTCCAAATGCTTGTGCGCGTTTTCGATCATCACCACTGCGGCATCGACCATCGCGCCGATGGCAATCGCAATGCCGCCAAGCGACATAATGTTGGCGTTGATGCCCTGATGCACCATGATGATGAAGGCCGCCAGTACGCCCAGCGGCAGGGTGATGATGGCGACCAGACTCGAGCGCAGATGCAGCAAAAACACCACGCACACCAGCGCCACCACCACGAATTCCTCGATCAGCTTGTCGCGCAGATGCTTGATCGCGCGCAGGATGAGATCGGAGCGGTCGTACGCCGGCACGATTTCCACGCCCGGCGGCAGTCCCGGTTTAAGACTTTCAATTTTGGCCTTGACCGCCGCGATGGTCTCCAGCGCGTTCTTGCCCTGGCGCATGATGACAATGCCGCCCACGGCCTCGCCCTCGCCGTCGAGTTCGGAGATGCCGCGGCGCATTTCCGGGCCGATCTGCACGCGCGCCACGTCCTTCAACAGTATCGGCGTGCCGCCATCGCCCAGCCCCACCGGTATCGCGCGAAAATCATCGAGTGATTTGAGGTGGCCGCGCGCGCGCACCATGTATTCGGCTTCGCCGAGTTCGAGCACTGAGCTGCCGCTTTCCTGATTGGCGTTTTTCAGCGCTTGAATCACACGAGCGACCGGAATCGAATAGGCGCGCAGGCGATCCGGGTTCAAGACAATCTGGTACTGGCGCACCATGCCGCCGACGGTGGCGGCTTCGGCGACGTTGGCGACACTCTTCAATTCGTATTTGAGAAACCAGTCTTGCAGTGCGCGCAACTGGCCGAGGTCGTGACGGCCGCTTTTATCGATCAGTGCGTATTGGTAAATCCAGCCCACACCGGTGGCGTCCGGCCCCAGCGCGGCCTTGGCGTTGCGCGGCAAGCGGCCCTGCACCTGATTCAGATACTCCAGTACGCGCGAGCGCGCCCAATACAAATCGACGCCATCCTCGAACAGCACGTAGACAAACGAATCGCCGAAGAACGAATAGCCGCGCACGGTTTTAGCACCCGGCACCGACAGCATGGTGGTGGTGAGCGGGTAGGTGACTTGATCCTCGACGATCTGCGGCGCCTGGCCCGGCCAGGTGGTGCGGATGATGACCTGCGTGTCGGACAAATCCGGCAGCGCATCGAGCGGCGTCTTCATTACGGACCACACGCCCCAGGCGCTAATCATCGCCGCCGCCACCAGCACCAGAAAGCGGTTGGTGATCGACCAGCGGATCAGCGCGGCGATCATTTGGCTGCCACCGGCTTGCGGGGGGCGATGCGTGTGATCACGTAATCGCCGTCCTTGCCGGGTTCGGCCAGCATGTCGAACTCGATCTCGTCGCCCGGTTTGGCGTTTTCGAGGACGGCTTTGTCCGCGCGAAACATCATGGTCATGGAAGGCCATTTCATCGCCGGTATCGGGCCGTGGCTCAATTCGAGCGTGCCGTCTTTCGCGTCGATGCGGTTGATTTTGCCGCTGGAGGTGTGTTGCGCGGCTTTGGGTGTCTCTGCTTCCAATCGGCTCAGCGTGGTCTTCAGACTCGATTCTGAATCGATGAGAAATTGTCCCGAGGCAACCACTTTCTGCCCGGCGATCAGGCCTTTACGAATTTCGGTCATGCCGCCGCTATCGCGTCCGGTATCAACATCGGTCGGACGGAACTTGCCGCCGTCCTCGGCGACGATCACCACGCTGCGTTTGCCGGTGCTGATCACCGCTTCGGCGGGCACGGTCAGCATCGGCTTCGCGTCGCCGCTAAACGCCACGGACACGAACATACCGGGCTTTAAGCGCCCGCCGGGATTGGCGAGCACGATGCGCGCCTTGATCGTGCGCGTGGCGGCATTCACGTCGGGCAGCAGCGTCGCCACCGTGCCCTTGTAAAGCGCATCGGGTAGCGCCGCCGCGCGTGCCGTGACCGGCGCGCCGGGGCGCACCAGCGCCGCTTCGGTTTCTGGCACCTCGGCGTTGACCCACACCGTCCCCAGGCTCGCCAGCCGGAACAGCGGCATGCCGGAACTGACCGCCATGCCGTCGCGCACATTGATCTCCCACACCACGCCGGCGTCGGGCGCATGGAGTGTCACGCGCGGCTCGGCTTTGCCGTTTTGTTCGATGCGCTGAATCTGTGTTTCGGAGATGCCCAGCAATGCGAGGCGCGTGCGCGCCGCCTGCGCGAGTGATTCCACGCCGGGCTGCGTGCTGCGCTTGACCGCAAGATATTCCTCCTGCGCTGCCAGCCATTCGGGCGAGTAGATTTCCACCAGCGCCTGCCCGCGCGTCACCGTGTCGTACTGCGCGCGCACGTAAAGCTTTTCGATGTAACCGTTGACGCGCGTCTGCACCGCGCTGAGTGAGCGCTCGTCCACGCTCACCGCGCCGGTGGCGGTGAAGCCCATGGGCATCAGCGTTTCTGTTACCTCGGCGATGCGGATGCCGAGGTTTTGTGCGGTGCGCGCGCTGATGGTGACCTTGCCGTCATCCGCAACACCCGCAGCCTCGTCGGCATAAACCGGCACCAACTCCATGTTCATGAACGGCGACTTGCCGGGCTTGTCGAATTTTTGACCGGGCACCATCGGATCGTGCCAGTAGAGCACCTTTCGTCCCGATGTCGTGGTGGACTCGGCGGCGGATTTTTCGCTGATCGCGGGCGTGGTTTGCGGTGCGGCGGGAGCGTGCGCACGGCGTGTGCCGAACCAATAGCCGCCAGCGGCGGCGATGGCACTCACCAGGATCAGTATCGATAGGATTACATTGCGCTTCATTTCACGGACTCCTCGGGCACAAAGTACATGAGCTGCGCGCGGGCGCGACCCTGCTCGGCGGCCAGTTGTAATTTTTGCAAACGCAGTTCGATCTCCATGCGCCGCGCCTCCAGCACCGTGGCGAGCGAGCTCAAGCCGCCGCGATAGGCGGCGAGCGCGACCGCCGCATTGTCGCGCGCCAGCGGCAACAGTGAGTCATCAAAGCGCTTCAGGCGCGCGGTGGCGGTGTCCAGCTCCGCTTGTGCCGCGGCAGCTTCGGCGCGGTGCAAACGCAGCGCGTCTTCGCGAAGGGCGCGCGCCTGTTCCACCTGTGCCGCGCGCGCTGCCGCCTCGCGGTTCTGGCGCTTGTCCGCGAACAGCGGCAGATCGATGGATATCTGCACGTTGAGCATGTTGCTGTAGGCGGAGCCGCGCTGAGCGTAGCTCAGCTCCAGTCCCCAGTCGGGCTTGGTGGCCGCTTTCGCGAGATCGGCTTCACTTTGCGCGATGTCGATTTGCCGTTCCAGCGTCTGCAGATGGGGGTGATGCGACGTGTGATCTGCTGACACTGCGCCTGTCGTGGCGTCCGGCGGCGGGGACAGCGACCGCTTTGCCGACTCGCCGAGCCAGCGTGAGAGCATGGCTTGCGCGCGCGCCGCCTGTTTGTCGAATTCGGCGCGACGGTCGAGCAGCATCTGCAAGGTCGAATCCAGCGCAATGCGTTCCGACAGCGTGGTGCGGTTGGCGGCGATACCGGCTTCCAGCGCCTCTCGTTGCAGCAGGGTTTCGGCATATTTCTCTTCGATCAGCCTGGCCATCTGCCCGGCGTAATAACGTTCCATCCAGGCGAGGGCGACATCGCGGCGCAGCGTTGCGCGGGTGTCGCCCAGCATGGCCTGCTCGCGCGCCAGTTGATATTCGGCGCGGCGGCCTTTGAGCTCGCGCTTTTCGGCACGCGGAAATTCCTGCGCGATGCCGATTTTGCGCATCGTCATGAAATCTCGCGTGACGCTGTATCGGTCGGGGCCGTCGAGCGGAAAATTCTCTACGCTGAACCTTAATTTGGGATCCGGCAATTCGCGTGCCGACACCGTACCTTCCTCGGCGGCGGCTACGCCTGCGCGCTGCGCGGCAAGCAACGACGAATCACGCACGGCGATGGCGAGCGCTTCAGTAAGCGACAGTGGTTGCTCCGCCGCCAGCGACAACGAATAAGTCATGGGACAGCCGGCAACTGCGGCTGCAAAAAATAACCTTGAGAAATACATAAAACCTCCGCGAGTTCGTGGTTCGAACAGCGCCGGTGAGGGGCCGGCGAGTTAAGCGGCGGAGATTTAAATCAGCAGGCGGCAGTACGCCAACAGGCGCGGCGGCGCGGCGTTCGAGACGATTCGCGCGTACGGTGCAGCAATCGTGGCGACCGGGTTCGCGGCGGCAAAAACGAAGCGCGGTAAAAGCACGGCGTCCGCAGCAGGAATGTCGATCTTCACCGACGTAAATGCGGCGTCGCGTGACGGACATCGATCCTGGCAACCACTCTGCGCGGGCGCTTCGTCGTCGGCAGATTGCGCTTGCGGGTGGCAGGGGGCAGGGGCTGTCGTCGCCACTGCGGGTGTCGGCAACGCACGGACGACGCACATCAGCGCCGCAGCCGTGGTCTGGCACAGCAGCATCAGGGTGATGAATACGCCGATCACCATCCGGCGTGCGTGTGCTGAACGAATCATATGTTCATCATATCCAAAATTGTATTAACCAATGTAAGTATATGATTATTAATGGTATTTATAAGTAGTTGATTCTCCGGTGCAAAATGCACTTTGCCACACGACTCGCCGCACTCCTTTGATTTAACGCAAGCCACGCGATGATAGACGGCGGTGCTGTTGCGCTGCGTTGTAGTAAGCGCGCGAGCGCAACGGGAAGCGGGTAGCGCCGGCGATCCCCGCTGTGTTTGACGTGGATCAACCGTGAGGTAGAGTCGCTCGTCTAAGAGGTGCCTCAAGCAACCGCGGCAATCGGCGTACGCGGCGTGAAAGATTTGTGTAACTGCCGACAATTCAGAAGGATTTTTTCCCCACAAAAATCGCTAAGTCTTCGATTGTTTGTGGTGGGCGGTACTGGGATCGAACCAGTGGCTTCCACCGTGTGAAGGTGGCACTCTACCGCTGAGTTAACCGCTAAGCCCTTGAATTTTAAGCAATCACACTTTTGCAAAAGGCCCGTTTTTGCACGTATTTACACAATCATTGTGTAACTTTTGTGTAACGGGTTGCCGGGCCAATCCCGACAC
>CANIID010000330.1 GCA_947467315.1 Betaproteobacteria bacterium
TCCCGACGCGAACCGCGAAGCACTGACGCGCGGCTTGGGACGCGACTACGAGATCATGCGTGGCGGCATCAAGTACTGGCCGGTCGGCGGCCCGATACAGGCGCCGCTGCACGTGCTGCGGGATATCATCCGCGAACACGGGGTCAAGGCCGCGGACGTCGAGAAGCTCGTCGTGCGCATGCCCGACACGGAACTCGGCATCGTCAACGATCGCGACATGCCCGACATTTCGGTGCGGCACCTGCTCGCCATCATGCTGATCGATGGCAATGTCACCTTCGAGAGCGCGCACGACTATGCCCGCGTGCGCGACGCGCAAGTGCAGCGGCTGCGCAAACGCATCGAGGCCGTCGGCGATGCCGCGCTGACGGATCCCGACCGCCGCTGGCGGGCCGTGATGGAAGTCACGCTCAAGGACGGCCGCACGCTCTCGCGCAAGACGATGGCCGCGAAGGGCGGCGTGGACAGTCCGCTCTCCCGCGAAGACGGCGCGGAGAAAGCGCTCGGCTTGATGGCCCCGACGCTCGGCGCGCAGCGCAGCCGTAAACTTATCACCGCGCTCCACGACATCGAGAAGGTCACCAACGTGCGCCGGCTGCGCAAACTCTACAGAGCATGAGCGCTTGAGCGTTACTGTTGTGGTGGAAGGCAAAGTTGACGGCACGCACTATTTGGGCTGCGCCTGGACTGGGTTGTTCTTTGATTTCAAATAGCTGTCCGGCTGCTCTGCAAAGGATCGCTGACCGTTCGGCGCCGGTGGCGGCTTCGGTATATGAAGCTGCCGGTCATTTTTGCGAACCGAGAGACTGGCAGTCCGCCACGAACCGCTGGTCGGGGGAGGGCGTGCGAACTTCCCCTTGTCGGCTTTATGGAAAGCTTTCCATAAGGTCGAAAACTAGCCGCTGGCGAAGTTTGCGCAATCCAACATTCGCCAAAGTGCTCGCACGTGAACAAGCCTAAAGCGGCAGCTTCACGCCATGCCGGTCGATGACGGCCTGATCGAGCTGAATGCGAAAGCCCGGCCCTTCAACAGGTAATCGTCCGGACGCATCCGGTCCCGCGAGCGGATGAAACGCCGGGTTGGTCCAGTCGAGCATCTCGATCGGCAGACTGCGCGGCAGGCTGGCCAGCAGGTGCATGGAGTAATGCGAGAAACGGTGTCCGCCCACCGTTGCGCCCAGCGCGTTAAGGGCTCTCGCGGCTTCGAGAAAGCGCACCGGCCCGCCGACGTACTGCACGTCGATAATCAGCTTGCGTAGCCGACCGCGCGTATACAGCTCGTAGAGTTCGCGTGCGGTGGTGGATTTTTCTCCCGCCGCGATGGGGTTAAACGGGTGGTCGCGCACCCGATGTAATTGGTCATGGGGCGAGGGATCTTCGACCCACATGAGCTTCGCGCTGCACGCATCGAGAAATTCGTTGGCGATTTCTGCCGTCCAATCCGAGCCTGTTTCAAGCGCCACGGTGCCCGGTTCGGCATACACCTGGCGCACGGCATCGATACGTTCCAGGTTGTCCTTCAGCGATCGGTTGACCCGCATCTTCACGGCGCGATAATTGTTTTGCCGGTGCATCTTTGCCTCGGCGATCAACTCAGCGGGCGATTTGTCCAACCACAGCGAGCTCGCATAACATTCAAGCTTGTCACGTCCCGCCGGGCGGCCCCACAAATCGGCGCAGGGCACGCCGGCCTGTTTGCCGGCAAGATCCCAAGCGGCCAGACTGACGGCGCTGGCCGCGCACCGGCTCGCCGCGCTGCTTTCGCAGGTAGCCTCCTCCTGACGCTCGACATTGAGCAGGCCCGCCAGGCCGGGCGCTGCTTCAGTGACGAGTTTGCGGGCAATCGCCGATGCCTGATCCATGTCCGCTGGTCGCCGGAAGGACGAATAGCCGATGCCCCGATGGCCCTTGTCGTCCGACGCAAAGACCAGCAACAGGCAGGTCTCGGTCGTCAAGCCTTTGGGCGCCTGGATAGGCGGATCGAGCGGAACGCGCAGATTCCACAGTTCTACGTTGACGCTATTACCCGGCATGGCTGCACTCCTTTGTGGTGGAACTCATGGATCAAGGGTGTTATTTTAACGTGGCTCACTTGGGCGGCTTGACGCATCAACGCCACCGTCGTCGTTCCAGCAGGTTGTAACCCGATCCTAAGGATCAAATATGAACCGTATCCATTGCAACACGTGGTCACATTGCGTTGTCGTGGTCGCCGCAGTCGCTGTGCTCCCCCTATTGACGGTGACCACAGCCGCAGCGGCTGATGAATATCCCTCCAAGCCGGGGCGGCTTATCCTGCCATCCGGAGCGGGTTCGTCATCCGACATCATGGCGCGCATCTTCTCGCAGCGGTTCAGCGAAGCGTGGGGGCAGCCCCTGGTGGTTGATAACCGCGCGGGCGCCGCTGGCATCATAGGCGCTGAAATCGCGGCAAGAGCCGCACCCGACGGCTACACGATTTTCAATTTCGGCATCGGTCAATCGATCATCCCGGCGCTGCACAAGAACCTGCCCTACAATCACCTTCGCGACTTCGCGCCGATTTCGACTTTTGCCATGACGCCCAACCTGCTCACCGTCACGCCGTCGCTGGGCATAGCGACCGTGCAGGAGTTCATCAGCGCGGCCAAGGGCAATGCCGGGCTATGGAAGTATTCATCCAACGGTGTCGGCGGCACGCCGCATTTGTCGATGGAGCTTTTCAAGGCGGCGACCGGCATCCATATCGTACACGTGCCGTACAAGAATTCGTCGCAGGGTTTCTCCGATGTGGCAGGCGGACAAATACAGACGTGTTTTTTTACCCTGCCGGGCGTTTTGCCCTTCGTCAAATCAGGACGAATGCGCGCCCTCGCTGTCTCGTCGGTCAGGCGCGCCGAGCAGTTGCCCACAGTGCCGACCGTCATCGAATCCGGCGTGCCGGATTTCGATGTCACCGTGTGGCAGGGATTCGCCGTGCCCAGAGGCACGCCGCAAAACCACGTCGCCAAGATTTACGCGGCGATGATGAAGGCCGTGGCAATGCCCGAACTCAAGCAGCGATTTTTCGAAATCGGCGTCGCCGCGACGCCGATGACACCTGGCGACTTCGCCAAGTTCGCCAGCGCCGAAACCGCGAAGTGGCAGAAGGCGGTTACGCTGTCAGGCCTGAAAAGCGAATAGCGGTTGCGCGTGTGCCTGGCCCAGGCTGCGCAAATGAAACCCGTTTGGGTTGTGCGCGTCAATCGAATGCGCCCGCTTGCGTCGTGCTCGCCGCGTTTTCCTCATCCAGCGTTTTGGCTCGGTATCCGGATTCCGTAAGTGATCCTGCGGCCGGGCGACAATCTGATAGGGATCGAGTAACGACCTGAATGTCTGGAATGGACGAATGCGGCTCTTGGGAAAGAGCCAATAGCGTTGGTTCGTGAACTGGCGCTATCGGCCATCAGCCGACGGTCACTGTTACATTTGAATTTCGTGGCGCAGGGCCACTGAGCACAAAGTCAGATGTAAACGGGGCGGGAGCTATCCACTCTCGCATCTGTGCGGGCACTTCCGGCTGGTACGGCTGAGTGCAAGTGGGCGTGAGCAGTCGTGGGCGAAGGCTTGAGGATTTGTCCGAGAGCCGGATGCGGGAGCACTGCACGTCCAGTTCGATGAGCGGGATGTGGAGACGGGGTTAGGGTGAAGTTACGCGGGCAGCGCCAGACGAAAGCGGCAACAGACAAACCAAACCTACTGCTACCGCGCCACATCTCGACCCTACCGTAAGCCGCCTGACGCGGGAATCGAAAGCGTGATCACGCAGTCACGCCACCGCGCAATTCCCCTCAGACTTTTCGCGCCACCCGCGCGGCTCCCGGCGCTTGTTCCTGCTCGCGCATCAACGGTGTTTCCGCCGCCGCATTCATACCCGCGATGCGGCCGAACACGATGCATTCCGCCAGATTGCCGCCGCCCTGATACACGAACTGAAACGCCGAGTTGATTTCGCCGGCTGCGTATAAACGCGGAATCGGCTGGTCGTCCCAATCGAGCACTTCGCGCTTGGCGTTGGAGCGCAGGCCGCCCTTGGTGTTGGGGCCGCCCGGATACAGCGGGATCGCAAAAAACGGCGGCTTACGCAGTTCGCCCATGGTGTTGGGCTCAGCGTTGAAATCAGGGTCGTTGCCGGCGTCGCAATAGCGGTTCCATTGTTCGACCTGCTGTTCGAGCGCTTCGGCATCCATCAATTCTTTATTTTCGGGATGCTCGCGTATCTTTTGCGCGAGTTCGGCAATGGTTGCGCCTTGCAGTATCCAGCCGTTCTTCAGGGCGTTTTGATTGCCTTTGTCCCAATCGATATCGTTGTAGGCCGCGGCGGCGGAGCTGACCAGCGCACCGCCATTCATCAATGTTGAATCAAAAATCATCCATGACGGAATGCGCGGATAGGTCAGCGTCACGGTGTCGAATTGCAGCGCCTCTTTGTAAAAAATATAGCGGCTGGGGTCTTTGGTGATGCGGCGTTCGGCGGCATATCGTTTGCCCAGATTATCGACCACGATTTCATTGGGCTTGCCGACGCTTGAGGTATTGAGGCCGATTTTCAGGCCATGTCGCCGTTCGGGTATCGCGCAAATCACGCGCCCCGCGACACTGCCCACTTTGGACAGCGCAGCGCCGATTTTCAGCGCCATGCGGATGCCGTCGCCGGTGTTGGCGGGCGAGCCGTAGAATGCCCAGCCTTCCTTGCCGGGGCCATCGAGAAAGGCCTTGCGCATGCGCGCGTTGTACTCGAAGCCGCCGCTGGTGATGATGACTGCGCGGCGCGCGTGATAGGTGACGCGCTGGCCGTTGTGCTCGGTTACCACGCCGGTGACCGCGCCTTCGTCGTTGACGATGAGCTTTTGCGCCACGGTGTCGTAATGGACCGGGATGTTGCGCGATTGCACACCCGTCAGCAGGCAGGCGTGAAACGCCTCGCCGGATTCTTTTTGCGATTTGGCCGCGTTCGCGGTATTGCCGGTCGCGCCGGCTTCGTAGACTTCGCCGATGTACGTGCTGCGCAGGCACGCATATTGGGCGCGATCCGCACCGGGGAAATCGGCAAACGCTGCGCCCAGGCTACGGAATGTTTTAAATTGCGGGTCCAGCCCGCGCATGAACGCCTCGTTCTGCGGCGCGTAGGTCGCCCACGCATGCGCCAGCGCGTCAGAGAATTCCGGCTGCTCGCCTTCAAACTTGTGCGGCAAATTCTCGCCGCTGAACATGGCCTTGGCGTAGGCCTTGATCGA
>CANIID010000331.1 GCA_947467315.1 Betaproteobacteria bacterium
ACGCTGTTGATGACATCGGCTTCATTTTCGTTCACGCCCGGCCTGTATCCGAAGCTGCGCTACGATTCGCTCAAGGACTTTACCGCGGTGTCGCAGGTGGTGCGCGTGCCGCATGTGATCACCGTGCTGCCGACGCTGCCGGTGAAAGATGTTAACGATTTGGTGCGCCTCGCACGCCAGCAGCCCGGGCAAGTGCTCTACGCCTCGGCGGGGCCGGGCAGCGCGATGCACCTGGCGGGCGCGCTGTTCGCGGCGGTGACCAAAACACAATTGGGCCACGTGCCCTACAAAGGCGGGCCGCAGACCGCAACGGCGGTGATGAGCGGCGAGGCGACGGTGGCCTTCAACACGCCGGAAACCATCATGGGCCTGCTGCGCGCCAAGCGATTGCGCGCGCTGGCCGTTTCCACGCGCGAACGCGCGCCGGCACTGCCCGATGTGCCCACCGCGATTGAAGCGGGAATCAAGGCTTACGAAGCCATCGGCTGGTTCGGCATGCTGGCGCCGTCGAATACGCCTGCGGCGGTGGTCGAACAAATCAGTAGCGAGATCGCCAGGGCAATGGCCATGCCCGCAATACGCGAGCGCGCGGTGCAGGATGGCGCGACGCCCGTGGGAAACACACCCGCGCAGTTTGATAAATTCGTGCGCGAAGAGATTGCGAAGTGGACACGCATTATTCGTGATGCGGGGATCAAGCTGGAATAAACAAATGGCCGTAGGTTGGGCTGCAAAGCCCAACACCACATACTCGGGGATGCACGGTGGCTGTCGCGTTATCACCGGCGTTTGTGTTGGGCTTCGCAGGCTCAGCGCCAACCTACGGGCGCTGGGTTAGTGCAGGAGTACGGTTTTCAGGAAAGAGGTCGCATGGGACAACCAATAGAAGCGCTGGCAAAGTTCGCTGCCGAAACACGCTGGGAAGACATCCCCGCGCCAGTGCAGCGGCACACCAAGTTGGTGTTGCTCGATACCATCGGCGTCATTCTCGCCGGTTCGGTGCGGCCCGAAGTGGCGCAGGTGCGCAGCCGCATGGCCGTTACGGCTGGCACGGGGGCCACGGTGTATGCGCGCGGCTGGCCCACGCACGATCCGCGCACGGCTGCGTTGTTGAATGGCATCGCGGGCCGCGCGATTGAACTGTGCGAAGGGTTGCGGCTCGTTACCGGACAAGCCGCGATGCAGATTCTGCCGGGCATACTTTCCGTAGGCGAGCACGCGCGCGCCAGCGGCAAGGAACTGCTCGCTGCGCTGGTGCTGGGCTACGATGTGGCCGCGCGGCTCGGCATGGGGTTCACACCGCGTCCCTTGGCACATCAAAACGGGCAGGCCATGTTGCTCGCGGCGGCTGCCGCGGGCGCGCGCATGCGCGGGCTGGATGCGGCGGGCGTCAGTCGCGCCATGCGTATTTCAGCGGTGCTGATGATGACGCCGAGTTACATGAACACCGGCGCGGGCGCCACGGCGCTCAACATTGCCGGCGGCATGAGCGGCTTCGCCGGCGTGCTGGCGCCTGATCTTGCGCTGGCCGGCATTGAGGCGCAGGAAAACGCGATTGAAGAAGCGTTAAGCCAGCTCGTCGGCGATGGCTTCACGTCCGATCATCTGTTGGATGAACTTGGCACGCGCTGGGAAATCACGCGCAATTATTTTCGCCTGTATGCGTGCTGCAATCCGATACACCCCGCGCTGGATGTATTGAAAGCCGCACTCGCGGCATTAAAGCCGCGTGCCGAAGACATCGAACGCATCGAGTTCGCAACGTACCGTTTTGCGTCAGTGATGCGCGGCGCGAATCCGCCGAATTATTTTGCCTCGAAATATTCGTTGCCGCATGCGGCGGCAGTGATGGTGGTGCGGGGCCGCGCGCAGCACGCGGATATCGACGACAGCGCGTTGCTCGATCCGGCCATCGCCGCGTTGCGCCAACGTGTGAGCGTGGTTGAAGACCCGGCGATGAGCGTCCTTGCGCCGCGTCTGCGGCCCGCGCGCGTGACGGTGACGTTGAAGGATGGCCGCAGCGCCACGCACGCTTGCGAAAGTCATGAAGGGGATTTCAATCAGCCGTATGCCGAGGCCGTGTTGCGCGGCAAGTTTCGCGAGCTTGCGGGTCATGTGCTCGATGCGCACGGTGTCGCGCAAATCGAGCAAGCGATTGATCGCTGCGAAGAATGGGCGAGCGTCGTGGATTTCACGGCATTATTGCGTAAACAAAATACCGTGTAAAAACAAGGAGTTATGTATGTTTGAACTAGTGATTCGCGGCGACAGGGTGGTGACGCCGGCAGGGGTAGCCGCCTGCGATCTGGCGATCCAGGGCGAGAAGATTGTTGCCGTGGGCGCCGCCGGTTCGTTCGGCGCCGACACCACGAAGCGCCTGATCGACGCCACCGGCAAGATCGTGATGCCCGGCGGCATCGATCCGCATGTGCATCTGAAATGGTATTCGCCGCATCCGGATGGCAGCGTGACTTACACCGATCCGCCGTCGGTGGTGGGACGCGCGGCGTTGTATGGCGGCACCACGACGATGATCGACTTCGTGCGCTGGACGCACGGCAAAACTATCCAGCAGGCCATCGACGACCGGCACAAAGATTGGACCGGCCAGTGCCAATGCGACTACAGTTTTCACGTGATGGTCGAGGGCGCGCTGCCGCCGGAAATTTTCGGGCAGCTGGCCGAAGTGCTGCGCGCGGGTTACCCGACGGTGAAAATGTTCACCACCGACATCACGCCCAGCCGGCGCGGGCGCATGGTCGATTTCGGCGATATCTGGGAAGTGTTCAAGGTGGTCGCCGACGCGCACGGCCTGTGCGTAATCCACGGCGAAGACAACGACATCGTGATGCACATGTACGACAAGGTGATCCGCGAAAACCGCGCCGGCTTCGAGAACATGGCCGAGGTGCATAACGCCATGTCCGAGGATTTGTCGTTCCGCCGCGTGCTGGGGTTGGCGAAAAACGTGCCGGGCATCGCGCTCTACTTCATGCATGTCAGCGCGGCATTCGGCGTCGAAGCGATCCGCGAGGCGCGCGGGCGCGGCCTGCCTGTGTATGGCGAGACGCTGCATCAATACCTGATGTACACGTCCGAGGACTACAAGCGCCCGAACGGGCAGATTTATCACACGTATCCGTCGATCAAGGCGCAGTCGGATCAAAATGCCCTGTGGGCCGCCACGCTCGACAACACGCTGCACACCATCGCCACCGACGAGGTGTGCTGCTCGCTCAAAGACAAGATACAGGGCAAACGCGTCGATGACACCACCGGCGGCAACGTCGGCGTGGAGCCGCGCGTGTCGCTGATGTATTCCGAGATGGTGGGGCGGCGCGGCTATTCGCTTGAACGGTTTGTCGATCTGGTGTCGAGCAACGCCGCGAAAATCATGGGCCTGTATCCCCGCAAAGGTGCACTTGCGGTCGGCTCCGACGCTGATATCGTGGTGCTCGATCCCTCGCGGCGCTTTGTGCTGACCAAGGAGATGTTGCACGAATCCGATTATTCGCCGTGGGAAGGTCACGAAATGCTGGCGTGGCCCACGACCACGGTGCTGCGCGGCAAGGTGGTGGTTGATGGCGGCAAGTATCTGGGCGATCTGACAGATGGACAGTTTCTGCCGCGCAAAATTTCCGAAGAAATCCGCAGCGGCGCGATGTTGTGAACACTGCGGACGACGAATCACTGCGCGCGTTTCTCGAAGAGAGTCTGGCGCTGTGGCAGGTCGACGGCACGGCGAGATTAGGCGCCGCTCCCGTGGTGGTGGAAATTCGCGCGGCCAACGGCGCCGTGGCGTGGGTGGAGCGTGCGGGTGATGACACGCCGTTTCGATGGTTCGCTCGCTGGCGCGGCGCGGGCGATGCGCCCGGCGGCGTGCGCGAGGTGCGTCCGCGTGCGTGCGGTTCGCTGGTGGGTTTGCTCGCGGCGGTGCGTGAGGCGCTGGGGGTGGAGCGGGGGAGTGCGGTGCGGGTGGTGGCGGCGGCGCCGGAGGCGGCGTGAAAGGCACCCGCCGTAGGATGGGTGAAACCCATCACAACGTAATGTCGATCGCGGTGAGTTTCAACTTGTCGCGTGTGTTTGTGATGGGTTGCGCTGCGCTCCACCCATCCTACGCGTCGCACTTGGCGGGACGCTCTTGATCCCCGTCTCCGTCATCACCGGTTTCCTCGGCAGCGGCAAAACCACGCTGCTTGCACGTCTCATGCGCGATCCATCGATGGGGCGCACTGCGGTCATCATCAACGAGTTCGGCGCGATTGCGTTGGATCATGATCTGATCGAAACCAGTGAAGAGAGTTTTATTCAACTCTCGAACGGTTGTCTGTGCTGCAACGTGCGCAGCGATCTCACGCGCACGCTCGCCGATATGGCGGCACGGCGCGCGCTGGGCACGCTGCCGCCGTTCGAGCGCGTGGTGATCGAAACCAGCGGCTTGGCCGACCCCGCGCCGATTCTGCACGCGCTGATGACCGACCGCGATTTGAACGGCGTCTACGCGCTTGACGGTGTGATCACCACGGTTGATGCGCTGCTGGGTTCGACAACGCTGGATCAGCACGAGGAATCGCGGCGTCAGGCGGCGGTGGCCGACCGCATTGTCATTACCAAAACGGATATCGACGGCGTGCGGACAGATGCCATCAAAAAGCGTCTCGCCATCATCAATCCCGGCGCGCAAATTGTCGAAGCCGCGAGCGGTGATGTCTCGGCTTCAGTGCTGTTCGATTGCGGGTTTTACGATGTCACCGGAAAACACCCTGATGTCGGCGCGTGGCTTGCGCATAACGACAACGACAGCGCGCACGAGCATCATTCCCATGCTTCCCACGCGCACACCGGCGACATCACCAGCTTTTGCATCGTGCGTGAAGTACCGCTGCACGCGGTGACGTTGAGCTTGCTGCTTTCCGCGCTGGCGGAAAACTGCGGCAGCGATTTGCTGCGGATGAAGGGCATCGTCAACGTGCGCGAGAATCCGCAGCGCCCCGCCGTGATCCACGGTGTGCAGCATGTCTATCATGCGCCGGTGTGGCTCCCGCGCTGGCCCTCGGCGGATCGTCGCACGCGCCTGGTGTTTATCGGGCGCAACGTGCGCGAATCCTGGGTGCGTACCTTGATCGATCTGCTCGATGCCGAGGTGGCGGCCGAGACCGTGAAGCATTCGCGCGCCACGGCCTGATCACGTGCTGTCCCGAATTACGCGGGCAACCCCACCATCCCCGCCCACCATTGCAGCTTCCCG
>CANIID010000332.1 GCA_947467315.1 Betaproteobacteria bacterium
GCCGCAGGGCATCACCGGCATGCTTTGTTTCAGCGACGATATATTTTTACAAGTGCTCGAAGGCAGTCGCGACACCGTGTGCGAACTATTCAACACCATCGTCCGCGATAGCCGGCACCACGGGATTCGGATTTTGCTTTACGAAGAGACTGCTGAACGGTGTTTCGGCGGCTGGACCATGGGCCAAGTAAACATCGCGAAGGTTAACGCTTCGCTGCTACTCAAATACTCTGAAAAAGCAGTGTTGGATCCGTTCAATTGTTCCGGGCAAGCGTCAATGGCGCTACTCAATGAACTGATCGCTACGGCATCGGTAGGGAACCGGAGTTGCTGACGCAGTGCGACACGCAACGAACACAGTGGCACTTTCGTCCAAGCCGCACTTGCGCTTTCAGTGAAAAGTGAACCGCCAGTGAACCAGAAACTTTATGGTAATTAACGAGTCTTTACAGAGGAAGGTCTTGCGTATGTTCTGCCACGTACGCGACTGGACAGCCTCATCATTTTAAGTGCCATTTTCCACCACACCTCAGTCGCCAATCTGATGACACATGATTTTGCCTGCACGGTCTACTTTGACGGAGGGTGCCCTGTTTGCAGCCGCGAAATTGCCGCCTACCGTCGATTGCGCGGCGGAGAAAGCATCTTCTGGGTAGATGCATCAGCCTGCGAGGATGCCGCGCTCAACGGTGACCTCGACCGCGTATCGGCGCTACAACGTCTCCATGTTCGGTGCGCGGACGGAACGCTTGTATCAGGCGCCGCGGCGTTCGTTGAACTCTGGAAGCAACTGCCCGCGTTCGCCTGGCTTGCGCGTGTCTGCTCGATACGCCCCTTGTTAGCGATGCTCGAAACCCTCTATTCCGGCTTCTTGCGTATGCGACGCTCGTGACGCACGCCCGCAACTCGCGCTTGCTCTGCAACACCGGAAAAACCTTTTTACTAACCCCCTGCGATTCTCACAACCTTTCAAGGAACCACCTTGACTACACGCCGCCACTTTCTTTATGCCCTGCCCGCCGCCACGCTGGCGTTGGGTGCGACCCGTACCGCATCCGCACAGGCCGCGCGACTGGAGGAGACCGACGCCGTTGCCGTCTCGCTCGGCTACAAACACGACGCCAGCAAAGTCGATGCGAAGAAACTCCCGGCTTACGCCGCCGGTAGCAATTGCGCCAACTGCCAGCTCTATCCGGCAAAGGCAACCGACCCGTGGGGGCCTTGCGCAGCCGTAGGCGGCAAGTTGGTGAGCGCTAAGGGCTGGTGCGCCGCGTGGGTGAAGAAAGCTTAGGCGCGCCAGCCGCAGCCGCTGCTGCGTCGTTGCCTTCCGGCAGCATCGCCGTAGTGCTTGGCGCCAGCGTCGGCATTGGCCGCGCGCGCGCTGTACAGCTTGGCATTGAAGGTTGTTTTACCAGCGTACTCGGTTACGCGCGCTCAAGCGCGATCGCGCTCGACTTGTGCCAGCCAGACAGTATCGAAGCCGTAGCGGCAGACGTTGCATGCCGTAAAAAAGAGGTGCGGTTGGTGATCGACGCCACGGGCGTGCTCGAAGGAGAGGGTTGCGTCGCTGAAAAGTCGTGGCGTCAACTAAATCCCGAGGCGATGGCGCGCGCGTTTGCCGTCAATACCATCGGGCCTGCATTGATCATGAAGCATTTTCTGCAGATGCTGCCGTCTGCGGGAAAATGCGTTTTCGCCACATTGTCCGCGCGCGTTGGCAGCATCAGCGATAACCGGCTTGGCGGCTGGTATAGCTATCGCGCATCGAAGGCGGCTCTCAACCAGATCGTGCGCACCGCCGCAATCGAATTGCACCGCACCCGTCCTGAGGCGCTGTGCGTAGCCATACATCCGGGGACCGTTGCAACACGACTGTCGGCGCGTTTTGCAAAGTCTGGGCTTGACGTTCAATCGCCGGAAACGGCAGCGGCGCGGATACTGAAAGTGCTCGACGCGCTGTCGCCTGAGTCATCGGGACGTTTCTTCGACCAGCATGGGCAGCCGATTCCCTGGTAACCATCAATAACTCGTCGGCCAATTGCGCAGCAAATGTTCGCCCACGCCTTTTTTCAGCCGCAGGCGATGCACTTCCAGCGTGCGAATCAAATATTCACGTGTGTCGCGCGGGTCGATCACGTTTTGCGCTTCGTATAACTCGGCGAGGCCCCAAGCGGAAGTGTCGCGCTCGACTTCGGCCTTGAGTTGCTTGAAGCGCTCCGGGTCATCCTCGAACTTCACACCATAGAGTACGTTGACCGAAACCGCCGGGTCCATGAAGCCCAGATCCGCCATCGGCCAGCAGGCGATTTCGTCGGCGTTTTTACCGCCCGCCATGTTGATAAACGCCTGACCGTAATTTTTGCGCATCATCACGGTGATTTTCGGCATCGTCACCAGCGTCATCGCGTTCATCCAGTTAATCACCTTGCCGGGCATGCCGCGCAGCTCCCCTTCGATGCCGATCAGAAAGCCGGGCACATCCACCATGAACACCAGCGGAATGTTGAACGAATCGCACAGCACCATGAAGCTGGTGACCTTGTTGCAGGCATCGGCATCCAGCGCGCCGCCCTTGTAGAGCGGGTTGTTGGCGATGAAGCCGACGCTTTTGCCGTCAAGCCGCGCCAGCACGGTGGCGATCGATTTGCCGTAGCGTTCTTTCAGTTCAAAGGTGGAATCTTTATCCGCCACCGCCTTGATGATTTTGCGCGAGTCGTACACCTGATTGCGCGACTCCGGCATGATGTCGAGTATGGTTTTGCTGGCTTCGTCGGAGCCTTCCGGCACCGCAACTTCGGGCGGGGCCTCCATGTGGTGACTCGGCAGATACGAGAGAAATTTCTTGATCGCATCGAGACACTGCTCGTCGGTATCCACTGCCATGTCGGCCAGACCTGAAATGCCGGTGAGCAGCTTCCACCCGCCGAGTTCTTCGGCGGTGATGGGTTTGTTGATCGCGATCGAGGTCACGTTGGGGCTGGCGATCGCCATGATCGCGCCCTTACGCATCACCACAAAATCCGACATCGCCGAATACCACGTCGATGAGCCGTAGCACTGTCCGAGCAACGCGGAGCACCACGGCGATTCGCGCAGGCGCTGATACTCGGTGGGGTCTTGCGCGATGATGGCGCGGCCTGCGGCACCCATGCGGTCGGGCATGCGCGCGCCGGATGATTCGCCCAGCAGCACCAGCGGCATGCCGCGCTTGGCCGCAGTCTGCTTCACGTGCTTGATCTTTTTCATGTTGATGACCGCGCTGGAGGCACCCATCACGGTGAAATCGTTCGACACCAGCCCCACTTCGCGGCCATGAATTTTGCCGAAGCCCGCGACTTTGCCGTCCGACGGCGTTTTGTGTTTGACCTCGGCGCGATTGCTGCGCGCGAAGCGGCCCGATTCGATGAAACTGTCTTTGTCGAGCAAGTAGTCAATGCGCTCGCGTGCGTTGAGGTTGCCCTCGGCTTTGCGCTTGGCAAGTTTTTCCGGCCCGCCCATGCCGATAGCTTCGGCAGTGCGTTCCTGGAATTCCTGAATCAGTTTTTCATAGGCCACGATACATCCCCGACAATAAATATCAATATAAACATATACTTATAGGTGTTTCTCGTCCGGCGCCGCGCGAATTTCGTCATTCTGGCGCACGCCAGAATCCAGCTACGCATCCCGCAACATATGCCGAGCAATCACCAACTGCTGAATCTGCGTGGTGCCCTCGAATATACGAAATAGCCGCACGTCGCGATAGAGGCGCTCAACCGCATAATCCTGCATATAGCCCGCGCCGCCGTGTATCTGCACCGCGCGATCCGCCACGCGCCCCACCATTTCGGAAGCGAACAATTTACAGCACGACGCCTCCAGCGTGATGTTCGCGCCCGTGTCGCGCTTGCGCGCGGCCTCCAGTACCATGCTGCGCGCGGCGTAGATTTCGGTTTTGGAGTCGGCGAGCATCGCCTGGATCAACTGAAAATCCGCGATGGGTTTGCCGAATTGTTTGCGTTCCTTCGCATACGCCAGCGCTTCGTTGAGGCAACGTTGCGCGATGCCTGTACATACCGAGGCAATGTTCAACCGCGCACGATCCAGCACTTTCATCGCCGTCTTGAAGCCCATGCCTTCAACGCCGCCGATGACGTTTTCCGCCGGCACGCGCACGTTGTCGAATATCACATCGGCCGTGTGCGAGCCGCGCTGGCCCATCTTGCGGTCCGGCTTGCCGACGGTAAGCCCCGGGGAATCACGTTCGACGATGAAGGCCGACACGCCGTGCGCATCTTTGGAATTGGGGTCAGTGCGCGCCATCAGCGTGAAGATGTGCGCTTCGGGTGCGTTGGTGATGTAACGTTTCGCGCCATTGACGATGTAGTGATCGCCCTGTTTCTCGGCGCGCGTGGTAAGCGATGCCGCATCCGAACCAGAGCCAGGTTCGGTCAGCGCAAACGAACCGATGATTTCGCCGGTGGCCAAGCGCGGCAGATATTTCTTCTTCTGTGCTTCGGTGCCGTCGATCACGATGCCCATGCCACCAATGCCGTTGTTGGTGCCCATGATCGAACGAAACACCGGCGACGCTTCACACAACGCCATGCTGGTCAGCGCTTCTTCCTCAGTGGTCAGTCCAAGCCCGCCATAGTCTTCGGGAATAGTCAGCCCGAACAAACCCATGCGCCGCATCTCGGCCATGATGTCAGCGGGGATTTCGTCCGTCTCAGTGACTTCACGCTCGCGCGGAATCAGCTTCTCGCGCACCAGACGCGCGATGGTGTCGAGGAGGATTTGGAACGAGGCGGGGTCGCGGATCATTGGCTAACTTTATTGGAGCTCGACATTTGCATCCTTGATTACCTTCGCCCACTTGGCGATTTCCGATTTAATGTGGGCCGCAAATTGCTCCGGCCGATCACCCACTGATTCCGCGCCGAGTCCTGACAGCCGTTCCGCCACATCCGGCAGCTTTAATATGCGCTGCGTTTCGGTCGCGAGTTTGTCGATCACCGGCTTGGGTGTGCCTGCGGGCGCGAGCAGGCCGAACCAGGAGCCGGAGTTGTAACCTGACACACCGGATTCGGCGATGGTGGGAATGTCCGGCACGGCGGGTGAGCGTTTGGCTGCGCTCACGGCAAGCGCGCGCAATTTGCCGGCTTTGACTTGCTGCATATAGGGCGGCAGGTTGTCGAGGGTGGCGATGATTTGCCCGCCGATCACGTCGGCCATCACGC
>CANIID010000333.1 GCA_947467315.1 Betaproteobacteria bacterium
GCAGGCTCAGCACCTCGCGGTGGATTTTCTCGGTGATGGGATACGAGCGCGTATTCCATTCGCGATAGGCTTGCTGCTGGTGCGGCGGTATCGGGTAGTGAATCAGCGTGCCGATGTTTTGCTGTTGCAGATGCGCCTGTAGCGCGTCCCGCGCCGCTGCGCGCACCACGAACACATGCCACACCGGTTCGTTGTGGGCGCCAATCACCGGCAGCGTGATTTGCGGATGCCGGATTTCGCGCAGATAACGACCAGCGATATCGCGCCGCCGTTGGTTGTCGGCATCCACACGACCGAGCTTGACGCGCAGCAGTGCCGCCTGCAATTCGTCGAGCCGGCTGTTCACCCCCTGGTAGCTGTTTTCGTACTTGCGGTGCGAGCCGTAGTTGCGCAAGGCGCGCAGCACCTCCGCGAGCGCATCGTCGTTGGTGGTCACGGCCCCCGCATCACCCAGCGCACCGAAATTCTTGCTGGGGAAAAAACTGTGGCCGGCGGCATCCCCCAGCGCCCCGGCACGCACACCCGCGTGGCGCGCGCCGTGGGCTTGCGCGCAATCTTCAATGACTTTCAATCCATGTTTTCGAGCCATGGCGTTGATGGCCGACATATCCGCGGTCTGGCCGTACAGATGTACCGGCAGGATCGCACGCGCGCGCGGCCCCAGATGGGGTTCGATACGCGCCGGATCAAGATTGCAGGTCGCGAGGTCGGGTTCCACCAGCACCGGCGTCAAACCGTTTTCGGTGATCGCCAGTATCGTTGCGATGTAGGTGTTGGCCGGCACGATGACTTCATCGCCCGCTTTGAGCACGCCCAGTTCGAGCCACGCACGCAGGATCAGCACCAGCGCTTCCAGTCCATTGCCCACGCCCACGCAATGCCGCGTGCCGCAATACGCCGCGTACTCCCGCTCGAACGCCTCGACTTCCTTGCCGAGCACGTACCAGCCGCTGTCCAGCACGCGCGTGAAGGCGTCGATCAGCGCCGCGCGGTCGCGGGCGTTGATGCCACCTAAATCAAGAAACGGTATGCTCAAAATAATTCAATAAAAACAAATAGTTACGATTTTACAGCAGGCACATCACCCACCACGCGCGCGGGATTGCCCGCCACCAGCTTGCCTGCCGCCACGTCACGCGTCACCACCGCGCCCGCGCCCACCATGGCGCCCGCGCCAATCGTCACGCCACCGAGTACCGTCGCATTCGCGCCGATAGAAGCGCCGTTACCTACCGTCACCGGCAGAAACGCGGCGGGCGTTCGTTTGGAATGCGGATACTTGTCGTTAGCGAAAGTCGCATTGGGACCAATAAACACGTCGTCGCCCACGCGCATGCCGTCCCAAAGGTACACGCCGCACTTTAACGTCACCCTGTCACCCACCACCACATCGTTTTCAACAAAACAATGTGCGTTCAGATTGCAGTCGCGGCCAATTTTTGCGCCCGCCAGAACAATGGTGTGTTGCCACACCTGCGTACCTTCGCCGATGGCCTTGGTTTGCACTTCTGCGGTGGGATGTATGCGTGTCATGCGCAAGCTGCCTTGAAGGTGCGGTAGTCGCGGATGTAATCGGCTTCGTCGTAATAATTGTCCGCCAGCACCAGCAGCACGCAGTCCGGCGAAAAATCATACATCTCGTGCCACAGCATCGGATCGAGCATCAGTCCGTGATCGTTGCGCGTCAGCACGACGTCTTCGCGGGTGTTACCGTCGTCCAGCAACACCTTGCACTGCCCAGTGAGACACACCATCATTTGCGTGAGCCGCCGGTGCGCGTGCTTGCCGCGGCGAATGCCTTCGCGCGTGCCGAAAATATAGTAGACGCGCTTGATGGGAAACGGCACGTTGCGATCCGCTTCCAGCGCCACCAGCCAGCCGAGATCATCACCCCTAACCGCAAAATCAACATAGCGCGCCAGTGTCATTGTTCCCGCCCGGAAATTCCCCGCAGGCACCATTTCGAACCAACGTAGTTGAGCGGCAGCATGATAATCACCGTGACAAAAATCGCCAGGCGTGCAGGCAGCGCCATGTATTCGATGAGTCCCGCGTTCACCAGCGTGCCGACGACACCGCTGACGGCATAGAACAGCGCAAACACCACAAAGCGCTTTGTCGACAGTGGCGCATCGAACACATGCCGGGCGTAGGCGACATAGGCAAACAGAATGCCCACCGCGTAAGCGACGCCATAGGCTACAACGTGCCCGGTGACAAACAACGCGACCTGATACACCGCGATGGAAAGCACCGTGTTGATGGCGCCGGCCGCCAGAAAGCGCAGCACCTGCGCGACCAGCGCGCCGCCCGGCTTGCCGCCCTGTTCGATCACTTCAGTCATTGCGCGCCGCCGCTTCCGCACTGCCATACACCGTGCGCGTACGCACCACCCCGAGCGGACGCTGCTTGGTATTCTCATAAGCGCGCCACACATAATTGCCAACGATGCCCAGCCCAAACAAAAGGAGTGACGTGGAAAACAGTATCGTCACCATGATCGCTGTGTAGCCCGGCACCACGATCATGCCCAGCAGCCGCGCCGCCATCAACCCCGCGCCCAGTAGTAAAAACACAATCGTGCCCACGAAACCCATCAGCGTCAGCAGGGTTATCGGAATATCGGTAAACGAAAATATGCTGTCGAGCAGGTAGGTAACTTTTTTGCGCAACGTCCAGCCGCTCTCGCCGTGCTTGCGCGCAAGACGGTCGTACGGCACTTCGACACGCGGAAAGCCGATCCAGTAAAGCTGCGCCACCAGCGAGCTGTGCGCTTCATCCATGGCAAGCAGCGCGTCACGCGCGCGCGCCGTTACCGCGAACATATCGACACCGCCGGGCGGCATTTCCGGATTGACCAACGCACGATACAGCGACCAAAACAGGCGGCTGGGCACCTGTTGGCTGAGTGAATCGTCACGGCTGGCGCGTGTGCCGACGGCCACATCGTTGCCCTCGGCGAGCACGCGGTAAAAATCCGTTACCAGCGACGGCGGCTCCTGTAAATCCGCCGCCATCACTGCAATAAATTCGCCCCGCGCCGCTGCCAAGCCGGTACGCACCGCCGTGAACGAACCAAAATTGCGCGACAAGGCGATCAGTTGCGACGGCACGGCAAACGCCGGCAGGTGCTCACGCAACCAGGCTTCGGAATGATCTGGACTGCCGTCCACCACGAACACGACCTCCAGTTCGCCCGCCGTTTGATGCGCGATTTCCTGCACCGCCTGCAACACTTCGGGCAAGAACGCCTCGTTGCGGTAAACCGGAATAATGAGCGTATGACTGATCGGCATGGATGGGCGCGGCGCTGGTATCAGAGTGCGAGCCTACTCGCAGGTATTTGATTATACTGGATATTTTTCTTCGCTGGCATCGATCATGGTAGGCGGCATCGCTTAGTGAGCCTTGTCGTGTTGCGCGAACTGAATGCGGTACAGCTTGGTGTAAATCCCGCCGCGATCGAGCAGTTCGCGATGCGTGCCGACCTCGGCGATACGCCCCTGATCCAGCACCACGATACGATGGGCCTTCTCCACCGTGGACAAGCGGTGCGCGATCACCAGCGTGGAGCGGCCCTGCATCAGAACCTCCAACGCCGCCTGCACGTGGCGCTCGGATTCCGAATCGAGCGCGGAGGTGGCTTCATCCAGCACCAGCACCGGCGCATTTTTCAGCAGCGCCCGCGCGATGGCGAGGCGCTGGCGCTGCCCGCCGGAGAGCTTGACGCCATTCTCGCCCACCAGCGTGGCAAAACCCTGCGGCATCTGGCGGATGAATTCGGTGGCGTGGGCTGCGTCTGCTGCCGCCGTGATCTGCGCCTCGCTGGCGCCATTCATGCTGCCATACGCGATGTTGGCGGCAACCGTGTCGTTGAACAACACCACGTCCTGACTGACCAGCGCGATATTCGCGCGCAGGCTGGCAAGTTTCAACGTGGCGAGGTCGTGTCCGTCGAGCATGACGCGGCCCGACGTGGGCCGGTAAAAGCACGGCACCAGATTCGCCATGGTGGTTTTGCCCGCGCCGGACGCGCCCACCAGCGCCACGGTTTCGCCCGGCGCAATGGTGAGCGTGACGCCATCCAGCGCGGGTTGCGACGCGCCGTCATAACGCACACTCACATTTTCAAAACGAATCTCGCCGCGCGCGCGTTCGATTTCCACGGTGCCGGGGTCCGGCTCGCCGGCCTGATCGATCAGCGCAAACACGCTCTCCGCCGCTGCCAGCCCGCGCTGCAACGGCTCGTTCACGCTGGTAATACGCTTTAACGGCGCGGTGAGCATCAGCATCGCGGTCATAAACGACACAAACCCGCCCACGGTAATCGCGCCCGTGCCGGATTCTTGCGTCGCCAGATACACCATGCCCGCCAGCGCACACGCCGCCACCAATTGCACAAACGGCACGCTGGTTGCCGCCGCGGCTGCCTGCTTCATCATAAAGCGCCGCACGCGGTTGGTCTGCACGTCAAAGCGGCTGGCTTCATAGGCCTGTCCGCCGTAGAGCTTGACGACTTTCTGGCCTTCGATGGTTTCCTGTATCACTTGGGTGACTTCACCCATCGCATCCTGCACGCTGCGACTGGTGTTGCGCAAACGGATGCTGATGAGCCGTACGATCACCACAATCAGCGGCGTCATCACCAGCGTCAGCAGCGTGAGCTTCCAGTTGAGCCACAGCATCCAACCGAGCAGCCCGATCAATGCCAGCGAGTCCTTGAAAATCACCGTCAGCACACTGGTCGCGGCGGCGGTCACCTGCGTCACGTCATAGGTGAGCTTGGAAATCAGATTGCCGGAAGCCTGCTCGTCGTAATACGGCGTGGGCAGCTCCAGCAGCCGCGCGAACATCCGCGTGCGCAGGTCCATCACCAGCCGATTGCCCACCCACGCCATGCAATAGCTGGCGGTATATTCGGCGATGCCGCGCACCACAAACAGGCCGATGATAATCAGCGGCATCCAGCGAATGATTGCCGCATCGCGGTCAACAAATACGCCGTCGAACAACGGCTTCATGATCGCGGGCAGCGCAGGCTCGGTGAGTGCCACCACCACGGCGCCGAGCAAGGCCACGATCAGCACGTGCTTATGCGGCGCGACATAGCGCAGCAGTCGCAGGTATAACTCGGTGCTGGATATCGTTCGCGGCGGAGTATTCACCGGGCGAACGATACCAAATTTCCGATGCTAATTCAAATACTTA
>CANIID010000334.1 GCA_947467315.1 Betaproteobacteria bacterium
AGATCGCCATCAACGAATATATCGCCTTGCACAACGCGAACCCCAAACCTTTCATCTGGACCGCTAAGGCAACTGACATTCTTGCCAAAGTCACCCGTGCCCGGGCGGCCTTAAATAAGCGCACTTCTATTTGACGCACTACACTAGTAGTTTACGAATTAAGGCAATTGCCCAATTTTAAGGAGTAGCGTCATTGAATACTATCGATAAGGGCGTAAGCCGCCGCCTTGGCAGCACCAACCCAGGTTTGACGCGGCCGGCGAAAAAAATGCTCTATGTCGAGGACAATTCCATCAACGCGATGATTGTGCGCACCTTGCTGAAAAGACTGCGCCCCGAAATCACCCTGGTGGTGTGTGATACCGGCGCCAAGGCGCAGGCGCAATTGCGTAGCGAACACCCTGACTTTTTGCTCATTGATATCGGGCTGCCGGATACCAACGGCTACGATTTGCTGAAAGCGATACGCGCGCAACCCGCGTTGGCCAACATTCCCGCCGTGGCCACCAGCAATGACCATGCGCATGAGGTCGCTTCGCGAGCAAGGGAATGCGGCTTTTGTGAATTTCTGGCCAAGCCCGTTACGGGCGATAGCTTGTTGCGAATGCTGGATCGGGTGCTGTATCTCTAGGGAAACGCAGATCAATTCAGTTTCTGTAGAACGCGATAGGGCAGCGCAACATAGCCGATGGGTTCCAGCAGCCGCTGGTGATACCTTTGTGGTGTTGGGCTTCGCAGGCTCAGCGCCAACCTACAGTTTTTATCATGGGTCATCAGGAGAACATTTTGGGCATCACGGAAAAAATTTGCGTCACCATGCAAGGAATCGGTTACAACGATCTCGGCGCTGACTGCATTGCCCGCGTCAAACGCGCGATCAAGGATGGCCTCGCGGTGGCGGTGGCGGGCGCCGATCAAGCACCGATTAAAATCGCGGCGGCACACGTGGCGGATTACGGCGCCACACCCAAGTCGTCGGTTTGGGGGCATGGCTTCAAAACATCGCCCACGTATGCGGCGCTGGTCAACGGCATGGCGACGCATGTGCTGGATTTTGAGCCGATGTGGAGTCCGCCCACGCATTCGGTATCGCCCACGGTGCCGGTGGCATTTGCGCTGGCCGAGGCCTATGGCTACACCGGCAAACAAATCGTGACGGCGGTGGCGAAGGGCATTGAGATACAGGGCCGCATGCAATACGCCGGCAATCAATATGTGCCCGAAGAGTTACCGTTTCATCCGCCGGGGGTATCCGGCGTGGTGGGCGCGGCGGTGACGGCAGGGCATTTGCTGAAACTCAACACCGATCAGTTGCGCCACGCGATAGGTATCGCCGGTTCGCGCATGGGATCGATACTCGCCAACATCGGCTCCATGACCAAGAGCACGCACTGCGGCAATGCCGGCGCGTCGGGGCTGGATGCGGCGCTGTTGGCGCGGCGCGGCTTTACCGCGAATATGGATGTGTTCGAGGCGCACAAGGGCATCATCGAAGCGTTTTACGCCAAGGGGTTTGATAAAAAACGCTTTCTCGCGTTCGGCAAGCCGTACCGCATCGTCAATCCAGGGCATTCGATCAAGATGTTTCCGTCGCAGTACGCCACGCATTTCGCCATCACGGCAGGACTGGAGATGCATGCCAAGGTGAGCGACGAAATCGACAACAGTAAGCGTATTCGCAAGGTTGAAATTCGTGGGCCGGTGATGAATTACATCGACCGCGCCGCGCCGGTGTCGGGTCTGGCGGGTAAATTCAGTTTGCAGTACACCGCCGCCGCCGCGTTGCTGGATGGCAGCGTAAAAATCGATACATTCACCGACCGGCGGAGATTCCGTGCGGATATGGTGGCGATGCTGGGCAAGATCAAGCTCACGCAGGATGCGTCGATTCCGAACGATCTGCACGATATGCGCATTGAAATCACGGTGACGATGGATGACGGCACGAAGCACCACGTAGTGTGCAAGGGGCCGAAGGGCACGTGGGGCATGCCGCCGCTGGAAGACGCGGATCACCGCGTTAAACTGGAGGATTGTTTCAGCCGCGTGCTGCGGGATGCGAAAGTGGATACGCTGCTGGCGCAACTGGATCGCATTGAAAAGCAAAGCGCCGAGGGTGTGCTGGGCATACTGAAAATGATCGCGGGGAAGAAAACGCCGTCTCGTTCTAAACGTAAATAATTGTTTATAAACATATGCTTATGATAACTCTTCGCAAGGTGATGCAGGGCGTCTTACTGACGGGCGGCGTGGTGGCCGCCGCGATCAGCTCGGGACAGAGCTATCCCACCAAACCCATCCGCTTCATCGTGCCGCAAGCCGCGGGCGGTTCCACGGATATTCTGTCGCGTACGGTTGGACAAAAACTGAGCGAGGCATTCGGCCAGCCGGTGGTGATGGACAACCGGCCTGGCGCCAACGGCATCGTCGGCACCGAAATGGTGGCGAAGGCGCCGGCCGATGGCTACACGCTGGTGGCGGGCGGCACCAGCACGGTGGCCATCAACAGCAGTCTCTACAGCAAAATTCCCTACGACCCAATCAAGGATTTCACGCCGGTGGTGAACCTCGCCTATTCCACCAGCGTGCTGGTGGTGCATCCGTCGGTGGCGGCAAAAACCATAGCGGATGTGATCGCGATGGCGAAAGCCAAACCCGGCGAGCTGCGTTATGCGTCGGCGGGCAACGGCAGCTCGCCGCATTTGTCGGCGGAAGTGTTCAAAATGATGGCGGGTGTCAACGTGGTGCACGTGCCGTACAAAGGCAGCACGCCCGGCGTGATCGCCACCGTCAGCGGCGAGACCTCGATGATGTTCACCGGCGTGGCCTCGGCGCTGGCGCATATCAAGGCCGGAAGGCTGCGCGCGCTGTCGGTGAACGGCCCCAAGCGTTCACCCGCGCTGCCGGAGATTCCCACCGCAGGTTCGTCGGGCTTGCCCGGCTTTGAGGTGGATTTCTGGATCGGCATGCTCGCGCCCGCCGGCACGCCCGGCGCGGTGGTGACGAAACTGAATACCGAAGTGAATCGTATCCTCGCGCAGGAAGATATCAAGACGCGTTTCGTGGCGCTGGGCACCGATATCATCGGCGGCTCCGTGCAATCGTTTGCCGATCAGATCAAGAGCGATGTCGCGCGCTGGGGCAAGGCGATCAAGGCTTCGGGAGCGAAGGCTGATTAGTTCTTCTTCAACCCCAACTGCGTGAGCAGTTTGTCCCAGCGCGGAATCTCCTGCGCGATGCGCTCACGCAATTGCTCTGGCGTGCTGCTTTGCGGCTCGGTGCCCGCCGCGATAAACCGCTCGCGCACTTCCGCCGCGCCGATGGCGGCGACGATTTCGCGATTGAGTTTGTCGATGATGGCCGGCGGCGTGCCCCGCGGTGCGGCGACCGAATGCCAGGTGCTCATCTCGTAGCCGGTCACGCCTTGTTCGCTGATGGTCGGCAGATCGGGCAATGTCATGGAGCGCTTGAGGGTTGAGACGCCCAGCGCGCGCAGCCGCCCGGTCTTGACGTATTGCACGCCCGCGCCGATGGCCTCGAACACAAACTGGATTTGCCCGCCGAACAGATCGGTGGCGGCTGGCGCGCTGCCTTTGTACGGCACGTGCACCACGTTGATGCCCGCCATCGACGCAAACATCGCCGCCGCGAGATGCGAGGTGCTGCCCGTGCCCGCGGAACCGTAATTGAGCGCGCCGGGCTTTTGTTTGGCCGCTGCCAGCAGATCCTTGATGGAAGTCAGGCCGGCGCCGTTGCGCGCCAGTAGCAGATAAGGCACCGTTGCCACCGAAGTTATCGGCGCAAAATCACGTTGCGCGTTATACGGTGGGTTGGCCGCGAGTAACGGGCTGCTGATCATCGCGCCGGCGCTGCACAGACACAGGGTGTAGCCGTCAGGCGTTGATTTTGCTACCAGCTCCGCGCCAATCATGCCGCCAGCGCCGCCGCGATTGTCGACCACCACGGTTTGCCCGACGCGTTCGCCCAAACCTTGCGCCACCATGCGCCCCACCATGTCGATGGTGCCGCCGGGCGGGAAGGGCACAATCAGGCGAATCGGACGAACCGGATAGGTTTGCGCTTGCGCGAATGAGGGTAGCGCGAACGCCAGCGCAATCGTGGTCAGCCCACATAATGTTGATCGATGCATAGTGCGGCCACTGTAAGTGACGGGCAGGGTTCGCGTCAATGTGACAAGGTGCTTGACCCTAAAAAGTTGCGCTACTAGACTCGGTTTTGCAAACCATTTGATTCGTAAATTTCGATTTCGTAATTTCAAAGGAAACCCTCATGGCCGATTCCCAACCGACGCGCGTGTTCGCCGGCGGCGCTTACTTCAATCTGAAAAACGGCACGCGCTACCTGGGCGGATTTTTTCGCAAGACGCTGGACGGCGCGTTCAGCGATTCGCCGTGGCAGGCGTTGAGCAAGGGCTTGCCGGAGAACGTCGAAGCGCGCGTGATTGTGTTTCATCCCAAGGATCGCGATGTGATATACGCCGGCACGCAGGACGGCCCGTACCGCAGCACCGACGGCGGCGACACCTGGGAGCGGCTGGGTTTTCCGGAGCGTGGCGTCGTGATCTGGTCGCTGGTGTTTCACCCGACGCGGCCGCAGGTGATGTATGCGGGTGCGGCGCCGGTGGGGTTGTATCGCAGCGAAGACGGCGGCGACAATTGGATCAAACTGCCCAGTGCATTTGATCCCGGTCATTGCCCGATGGGATTTCCCACGCGCACCATCGGCATTGCCGCCGACGCCGGGCATCCGGATGACGTGTATGCCTCGCTCGAAGTGAGTGGCGTGCTGCGCAGCAGCGATGCAGGTGAGACGTGGACCGATGTTTCCGAGCCGCTGATTCGGCTGGCCGATCAGCCGCACTTGAAAAGCCGCTTGGGCAGCAGCACCGACGCGTCGGGCATGCTCGACTCGCACGCGATTACCGTCAGTTCAGCGAGTTCCGGCAATCCGTTTCTGGCGGTGCGCATGGGCATCTTTCGTAGCGGCGATCGCGGGGCTACATGGAACGATATCGAAGTCGGCCGTTATTCGCCGATGACCTATTGCCGCGACGTGATGGTGTCGCCACATGATCCGCGCGTGATGTATGCGTGCCTCTCGCAATCGTCGCG
>CANIID010000335.1 GCA_947467315.1 Betaproteobacteria bacterium
GAAAAACGAAGGTCAAATTCCATCATTCCCCCGTACTCAAATAGCGATAACAAATTCTACCCCGCGCCTAACCTGAAAGGCTTACGAATCAATGACTTCCGCTAATGGCTTCCATTAGAAATGAGGGCTAATGGGAAATCTCGGTTGAACCGGCATTCAGCGAAAACGCAGGGCCGAGCTAAAGGGTTGACGGCGCGCCGGTAATAACCCTCCCATCCTGGCATCTCGACAAAAGCGGTTGAAGGCTTACAACGTCACCGGCTGGTTCGACAATTCGTCCGGATTGCTGGCGCGCGCCGGAAAATGCCACGTCAACAGCGCGGTGATCTCACTGATGCCCGCAATCACGCCCGCCTCAAAGCGGCCTGCGCGAAACGCCGCTTCCATGCGCCGGCAAATCGCCTCCCACTCGTCCTGCGTCACGCGCGCGTTGATGCCGCGATCCGCGACGATTTCAACATCGCGATCGACCCGTTGCAGATACACCAGCACGCCGGTGTTATCCGCCGTGTCCCACACGCGCAGATCGGAAAACACCGTGATCGCACGCGCGCGTGCCGTGACGCCTTTGAGCAACGACAGCAAAGGCAAGCCGCCCTCCACGGCGAAACGGATTTCACCGCGATGCGACACTTCGGATTGCTGAATCGCCGCTTCAATGCGCGCAAGAGCGGCGGCGGAAAACGCACGCCGCGCAAGCCAATCCGGCGTCAGCAGATGCTTAAAACTTTTCAATATAAACATATACTTACGATGATTTACCATCTACCCGATGCGCCACCACCGCCGAAGGTGCCGCCCCCACCACCCCAGCTTCCACCCGATGAGTGACCGCCACTGTTACCGCCGCCAAAAAACGACAACCCCAAGAGCGACGCAAAAAACACGATGACGCCAACGACAGCACCGACCATCACACCAGCGCCCAGAAAATAGGCCGCGCCGCCCGCAACTGCGCCCGCGATCAGTGAACCCAAAAACGTGCCGAAAATCCAGCGCAAAAAACCGCCCAAAAACACCACCAGAAATCCGCCCCAGGTCAGCGCATCGCCGCTGGAAATATTCGGAGTACCCCCGGCCCCGCCCGAACGCGGCGCCGTGGGCGCGGGCAGCGGCTCGCCCTCCAGCACCTTGATGATGCGATCCACACCGGCGTTGATGCCGCCATTAAAATCACCCTGCTTGAACAAGGGCGCGATGGTTTCCGCGACGATGCGTTTGCCGATGGCGTCGGGTAACGCGCCCTCCAATCCGCGCCCGACTTCGATACGCAGCGCGCGGTCGTTTTTCGCGATCAGCAGCAGCGCGCCGTCATCTACGCCCTTGCGTCCGAGCTTCCATTGCTCGGCGACGCGTATGCCGTATTGCTCGACGGTTTCAGGCTGCGTGGTCAGCATCAGCAGCACGGCAAGCTGAGCGCCTTTTTTCTGCTCGAACGCCGCGAGCTTATTTTCCAGCGCCGTGCGCTGTTCCGCCGTGAGCGTGGCCGTGAGGTCGGTGACGCGCGCTTTCAGCGGCGGCACCGCGACATCGGCCCACGCTGCCACTGCGAGCAGCGACGCACCAAACAAAACTGCCGCGAGGATCGCTCGCGGCAGTTTTATTACGCCACGCATGAAAACCTACTTGGTGGCAGGTGCGGCGGCGGGCGCAGCAGCAGGTTTAGCGCCGAAATCAACCTTCGGCGGTTCGGCGATGGCTTTCTCGTTGTCCACCGTGAACTGCGGCTTCACTTTGAAACCAAACAGCATCGCGGTCAGGTTGCTGGGGAACTGACGCACGGTGACGTTGAACCCCTGCACCGCCTTGATGTAGCGGTTGCGCGCCACGGTAATGCGATTTTCCGTGCCTTCAAGTTGCGCCTGCAAATCGCGGAAGTTCGCGTCCGATTTCAGTTGCGGATAATTTTCCGCCACCAGCATCAAGCGTCCGAGGGAAGACGACAATTCGCGTTGCGCCGCCTGGAACTTGGCAAACGCCACGGGGTCGTTCACCAGTTCCGGCGTGGCCTGGATCGAACCGACCGATGCGCGCGCCTTGGTCACGCCCAGCAACACGTCTTTTTCCTGCGCGGCAAAGCCTTCCACCACCTTGACCAGATTGGGGATCAGGTCCGCACGGCGTTTGTATTGATTGAGCACCTCGGCCCACGCGGCGCTGACCTGCTCGTCGGTGGTTTGCAAGGTGTTGTAACCACAACCGCCCAACAGACTGGCGGTAACCAAAAGCATCAGTGCGGACAAACGTTTCAGCATGGCATCCTCCTCGATTAAGACGGGCTCATTCTATATGGTTTCGCCGGCGGTGTTTTTGGCTTCGGCCGCGCTGCCGCGCTTAACCTGCCTGCGGCAGGTTAGCCTCCGCCTGCGCAGGCTTCGCATGCGCCAAGCCCGCCATGGTATCCACGGCAAAACAAAGGTCTTCCCAAGCATGGGCTTTCTCGGACAGGCTGCGCAACAGATAGGCCGGATGGTACGTCACGATCAGTGGAATGCCGCGGTATTGATGTACCTTATGCCGCAAGCTGGCCACGGTTGCTTCGCGTGCCAGCAGATTGACCGCAGCGACCTTGCCCAGCGCGACAATGAGTGTGGGTTTGATGAGTTCGATCTGCCGGTGCAGATACGGTTCGCACGCCAGCGCCTCGGCGGGCTCCGGATTCCGATTGCCCGGCGGACGGCATTTCACCACGTTGGCGATATAGACGTTTTCGCCGCGCTTTAGTTTTATCGCGGCCAGCATGCTGTCGAGCAGCTTGCCGGCCTGGCCGACGAAGGGATCGCCTAGCGCATCCTCATCGGCACCGGGGCCTTCGCCGACGAACAGCCAATCGGCGTTTTCATCACCTACGCCAAACACGGTTGTGTTGCGGCGCTCGTGCAGTGGGCAGGCGGTACACGAGGCAACGCTGGCTTTGATTGGCGTCCAGTCCATGCGCATGATGGCGCTGCGGCGGTCATCGCTGTTTATCGGCGACAACGGCGCTGCCGCTACCGCTGGCTCTGGTGCTTCGACCGACACTTCCGCCGCAACAGCGGCGCCGCGCAAATGCCACTGCGGGCCGAGGCCCATTTCGCGCAGCATCAACGCGCGCCGGTCAGGGCTGGCACTCATGCCGCATAGCCCAACACGCACTCCAGCACAATGGCGTCTTCGCGCGCTGTGGGCGCGGGGTAATAACCGCGGCGCACGCCAATTTCGCGAAAGCGCGATTGGGCATATAGCGCGCGTGCTGCGCTATTGGAGGTGCGTACTTCGAGAAATATTTTCTGCACTTTTAGCGTGCGCGCCAGAACAATCACGTGATCCAGCAATTCGCGCCCCAGCCCGCGGCGTTGCCACGCGGCAGCTACGCTGATGTTCAGCAAATGCGCCTCGTCGGCGCCGGTCGTCAGCACGGCATAACCGACGATCACGCCATGCCACTCGAGCACGTAACATTGGCTTTGCGCGGCGAGTGAATCGACGAAATTACCGCGCGTCCAGGGATGCGTGTAGACCACGCTCTCGATTGCCATCACCGCGTCGAGATCGCCTTCCGCCATCGGTCGGAATCGCGGCGTATCCTCCGCTGGCGCTTTGGGTACGCTTGGCGCACGCGCGTTGTTCAGGCTGGCGCTCATCGTTCGCTGGTCTTGAGCGCGACTTTGTCGCGCACGTAAAGCGGCGCCGCGCATTCAGCGGCCAACCCGCCGCCTGCGGCAAAAACCGGCGCGCTCAGCAACGCCACGTCACGCGCGCGCGGATGCGCGGCGTCATCGACACCGGTAAGCTGGTGCGCATAACGCGCGCGCAGCGCAGCGCCATGCACGGCAAAACCATTGCCGCAACCTTGCCAATTCGCGCCGGTCAGCATCGGCACGTCATCCGGCGCATACACGCCGGGTTCATGCACGGCGCGCCAGCCGTCACCGCTTTTTTCATAGGCGGCGTGATACACCTCGTTCATGCGCGCATCGATGCAGCACACGACGCGCGCCGCACCGGCGGATTGCGCCAGCGCCATCAACGTGCCAATGCCAACCACCGGCTTGCCGATGCCCGCCGCCAAGCCCTGCACCACGCCGCAGGCCACCCGCAGACCGGTAAACGCACCGGGGCCGGCGCCGTAGGCGATGCCGTCCATCTGCGGCAACGTGACCGCGCAATCGCTCAATAATCCATGCACCATGTCGATCAACATCCCGGACTGCCGTTGTTCGGACAGCATCTCACGCTCATCAATTTTGCCGTCACGCCAAAGGGCGACAGAACAATAGTCGCCCGACGTTTCGACTGCCAGAATATTCAAAATAACCATCCCTTTTTCACGAGGCGATTTTAGCCGATTTAGAGTGCCTAACATAATGAAACCCAAGGCTCGCGCTTTCCGCTACCATGCGCCCTTAAATCCATTTACCCATTCGCAAACTGAATAGACCATGCGTGAATATCACATAGCTGCCATCCCCGGCGATGGCATCGGCAAGGAAGTCATCGCGGCTGGCCTGCAAGTGCTGGAAGTGCTGGCCCAACACGATCGCGGCTTCAAACTTCATATCGAGCATTTCCCCTGGAGCAGTGCGTATTACCAAAAAAATGGCTACTACATTCCGGAGGGCGGGCTCGATCAGTTGCGCAAGTGCGATGCGATTTTCTTCGGTGCCGTCGGCGCACCCGATGTGCCGGATCACGTCTCGTTGTGGGGACTGCGGCTGCCCATTTGTCAAGGTTTCGATCAATATGCCAACGTGCGCCCCGCGCGCGTGCTGCCCGGTATCACCAGCCCGCTGCGCGACGGGCAGAACATCGACTGGGTGGTGATCCGCGAGAACACCGAAGGCGAATACTCCGGCAGCGGCGGTCGGGCGCACCGCGGGCTACCGGAAGAAGTGGCGACCGAGGTCTCCATCTTCACGCGCAATGGCGTGACGCGCATTCACAAATTCGCCTTTGAGCTCGCGCGCAAGCGGCTGCGCAAACACTTAACGCTGGTGACCAAATCCAACGCGCAGCGTCACGGCATGGTGATGTGGGATGAAATCTTTTACGAAGTCGCGAAAGACTATCCCGAGGTCGAAACCCAACGCATCCTGGTGGATGCCGTCACCACC
>CANIID010000336.1 GCA_947467315.1 Betaproteobacteria bacterium
ACGGTTGGCCCTGCGCGGTGATGCTCAGGAATAACAGCAGCAGGATGAGGTGGTATTTTTTCATATACGATGGATTGTTGTAAGTATATGATTATTCGGGTTTTATTCCAGATTCGCGAATCAGCTTTCCCCAGCGCGCGTACTCGCTGCGCAAAAATTCCGCCGCCTGTTCGGGCGTGCCTGCTTTGGTTTCCGCGCCAATGGTGGCGAAGCGCTCTTGTGTATCGGCGGCCTGCATTGCTTTCGCCGACTCGGTGTTGAGCCGCTCGACGATATCGCGCGGCGTGCCGGCGGGTGCCAACAGCACGTACCAGAACACCGACTGCAACTGCGGCACGCCGGCTTCAGCCGATGTCGGCACGCGCGGCATCGACGCCACGCGCTTGGTGTCGAGCACCGCCAGCGCGCGCAGACGATCCTGTTGCACATAAGGCGCGACCACGGGCACGGCGGCAATCACCAAATCCACTTCTCCGCTGATCGCGCCGACTAGCGCGATAGTCGCACTTTTGTACGGCACATGCACGATGCGGGTTTTGGTATGCACCTTGAGCAGCTCGCCCGCCAGATGCGTGGCCGAATTCACGCCGCCAGAGCCGTACGACAATTTGCCGGGATGTTGTTGTGCAAGTTGTTGCAATTCACGCAGGGATTTGGCCGGCACCGACGGATGCACCACCAGCAGACTTGGCACAAACGCCAGCAGCGCCACCGGCGCGTAATCGCGCAGCGGATCGTAGCCGGCGCGGGGATTGAGATGCGGATTGATCGCAAAGGTGGTCGCGGCCAACAGCAAGGTGTACCCGTCCGGCGCTGCCTTCGCCACCGCCTCATGCGCGATATTGCCGCCCGCGCCGAGGCGTGGCTCGACGATGACTTGCTGGCCTAGCGCCGGTGACAGCTTGTACGCCAGCCAGCGGCCGACGAACTCATTGCCGCCGAGAAACGGCAGCACGATGCGCGGTGGTTTGACGGGATAGGTTTGCGCCGTGGCAGCCGCGGTGATAACGGTGAGCAACCAGGCGCAGAGCGTGGCCGCAGCAACGCGAACGAAGCAAGGGAATGACATGCTGATGATGGTTCCTTCGGTAGAAGTAAAGTTACCACGCGATCCGAATAAACTATCATAGTTAGGAAGGCAAGAACCTGCGGCGCGAAAATCCATACAATAGCCTCTACGGTGTTGTGTTATGGATTCCCGCCTGCGCGGGAATGACAGTGTGGGTGGTTAATTTACATCGAAGCGAGAGCCACGAAATATGAAAGACAAACTGATCAACATCCTAACGCCCAGCGGCGCGATGGAAACGTTCATCACGCATCCCGACCGCAGCGGGCCATTTCCCGTGGTGATTATTTACATGGACATCTGGGGCGTGCGCGAGGAGCTTTACGACCTTGCGCGCCGCGTGGCGACGGTGGGCTATTACTGCATGGTGCCGGATTTTTATTATCGCAACGGCCGGGTGCGCCACGACTATCGCAACGAGCACGGGCAAACGCTATCCACGGCGGTGCTCGACGCAGGCCGGCTGGCGGCGGTGCGCGCGTCGCGCGATACGCTCACTGACGCGATGGTGGAGGACGACACCGGCGCCATCCTCGATTTTCTCGCAAGTGGCGAACCCGCGCACCCCGGCGCCATGGGCTGCATCGGTTACTGCATGGGCGGACGACATGTGTTTCGCGTGGCGGCACGGTTTCCGGATCGCTTTCGCGCCACGGCCAGTCTGCATGGCACGCATCTGGTTACCGATCAGGCGGATTCACCGCACACGGGCATGGCAAAAATGCAGGGTGAGCTGTATTGCGGGTTCGGTGAAACCGATGGCCACGCCGCGCCTCCGATACGCAAAACGCTCGACGAAACCGCCAAGGGATGTGGCGTGGTGTATCGACCGCAGTTACATCTGGGCGCCGATCACGGCTACGCACTGCCGGATCGCGACGTGTATCACAAGCAGGCAGCGAATCGCGACTGGGAACTGATGTTCGCGATGTTCCGCGCGCAGCTTGCGCCGCCGGCGTGACTGCCCGCTGTAGGTTGGCGCTGAGCCTGCGAAGCCCAACGACGTGATTGCCGTCATGGCCACTATCAATGCGAAGCCACGTGTGTTGGGCTTCGCAGGCTCAGCCCAACCTACAAATTCTTGTTGAGTTGCTGCGGCAGCGGCGTGAGTGACAAGCCGTCGGGGGTGGCCGTGCGCGCGACGTTCATCACGATAGCCAGCAGCGCGTAGTAGCCCACCACGCTGGTGAGTTCGACCACGCCGTCTTCGCCGTAGCGCTTCACCGCGGCTGCGTACGTGGCGTCGCTCACGCCCTTGTTGGCGAGAAGTTCGGTCACCAGGTCGTACACCAGTTGCTCGTCTTCGGCCAAAGTCCTGGGGCGCCGACCCTGTTCGATGGCTTCGATGGTTTCGGCGTTCAGCCCCGCTTTGACGGCGTGCGGCACGTGCGCGTGCCATTCGTACTGATTGGTCCAGTAGCGCGCGGTCATCAGCGCGGCGAGTTCGCGGATGCGCAGTTCGATCACGCTGTCGTAGCGGATATAGGCGCCTAGTTTTTGCACATGATCAAACAGGGCGGGGCTGCGCAGAAAGGCGTTGAACGGCCCGCGCACGCTGCCGCGGCGACCGGCCGCGAGTTCGGCTGCGACCGCTTTTTGCTGGGCCGTCATTTTTTCCGCTGTTAGCGGCGGCATGCGCTCCGGCGCGACGGAGAAGGGTGGTGCTTTAGGCGTGTGGCTCATTGCGGTTGCACCTCGTTGATCAGGATATGCATCAGTTTTTCCACATCACCGCGATCCAGCGTTTCCAGGTTGGTCAGCGCATCGGCCACCCACATCAAGGTTTTCTCTGCCAGCAAGCCACGGCTGAATTTGACGAACAGCCCCTTGAATTGTTCGATTGTCAGCGGCTCGGCGGGTGAACCGATGACGTGGTTTTTCTCGCGAAAAAAGCGCCGGCCATCCTTGAGAAAAACTTCCAGTTGCGCCGGCGTGCCCATCGCGTAATCGGAGACCCACTCCGGATGAAACACCACTTCAACCTTGGTGCGGGCTTCGCGGTATTGCGGGTTTTCGCGCGCGGCATCGGTGATGTGACTGAAATTCACGTCGCGGTCGATCATGGCGACGCCGTGCGAATGATGAAAGCTGAATTGCAGATCATCGAACGTCTGCGGATTGGGCCGGTCGCAGCAACGCTCGACCTGGCTGATATGCACGCGCACCTTGTCGATGGCGTCGTAGGAAAGGTTCTCCACCTTGAGCAGATCGAGAAACGTATCGAGATAGCGGTGCATGTAAAAGCAGCAGGGATACTTTTTGATCCAGATGCCGTTGAGCAGCCATTCGGCGCCGATGTTTTCGAGGATCTTTTCCGGCTTGACGCGATCCGCGCCGATCAGGCGGGTCATGAAGGTCACGATGTCCGGGTTGCTGGTCGCACCCTGCTGCGCGAGTTCGGCGGCGATCAGCCCTTGCAGTGATTGCATCGCCGATTCGAAGTAATGCGAGTCCGTGCCGAAGCTGGTGTAGGCAATCGGTGCTGCGGCCATCGACAGACCCAACGCGGAAACGGTTTGCGCCACATCCAGGTTCATCGCGCGCGCCGCAGCTGCTGCCGGGCCCATCGCGCCCGGTATCACCGTCATACCCATGAAACCCTGCGGATAAAACAGACACGTGCGCGCATGCACTTCCAGACCGACGGCGGTGAGCGCCAGCAATTCCTTGCCGTTGAGTTTGAGCTTGTCCGCGAAGGTGAAGGTGACCGGCAACACGGTGATGTCCCAGCAGGTGCCCAGCCCGCCGAAGCGGTCGTCTTCCAACTCCGAGGCGTGCGCGAAGAACGCGTTGTTCAACACGGCATTCCACAGCGAGGTTTTGAAACCCGCGCCCATCACGCCCGCATCCGCGGCATGCGCGCGCGTGCGCGTGGACTGAATCGCTTTCAGCCCGGCGGGCATGGTCGCGCCGCGGATCATGCCGGCGACGGTTTTGAGGCACAGCCCCTTGGTGAATTCGACGGTGCCGGCGGGAATATCCTCGTAGCGCGTGCGCGTGGTGAATTCGGCGAGGCCTTGTGCGATGTCGGTGCTCATGGGGGCTTCTCTACGGTGTTGATTGGAATAGGGAGCGCAGATTATAGCGCCGCCACCGTGGGCGCCGTGCCGGGGCCGGGGCGCGCGGGGTTCCTGCTATAGTTGCGCATCGATGCTTTTCGGAGACACGGACATGTGGCGACGGTTGATCGGTAGTTTTGCGCTGTTGACGGCCGGCGTTGCCTCGGCCGCCGAGGTGTATCCCGCCAAACTGGTGCGTATCGTGGTGCCGTTCGCGGCCGGCGGCTCGACGGATTTGCTGGCGCGCCATGTCGGGCAGCAGATGAACGCGCTGTGGAAGCAGCCGGTGGTGGTGGAAAACCGCGTCGGCGGCGGTGGGGTCGTCGGCTCCGAGCTGGTGATGAAGTCCGCGCCCGATGGCTACACGCTGCTGGTGGGCACGGTCAGCACGCATGCCGCCGCCGCAACGCTCTATCGCAAACTGCCGTTCGATGTGCAGCGCGATTTCGCGCCGATCACGGAGTTTGCGCTGATACCGCAATTGTTGTCGGTGCATCCGTCAGTGCCGGTGCATAACGTCAAGGAACTGGTCGCGCTGGCGAAGCAGCGTCCGGGCGAACTGAATTTCGCTTCGGCGGGCAGTGGCTCGGCGTCGCACATGGCGATGGAGTTGTTGCTGTCGATGTCGAAAGCAAAAATGTCGCATGTGCCGTACAAGGGCAGCGGCCCCGCGTTGCAGGAGTTGCTTGGCGGCCACGTGTCGCTGATGTTCGACGTGGTGATGACGACACTTGCCCACCGGCAAAGCGGCAAATTGCGCACACTCGGCGTGAGCAGTCTCAAGCGCTCGTCGGTGGTGCCCGATGTGCCGACGATTGCCGAGCTTGGGTTTCCGGGCTTCGAGGCCATCGTGTGGTTTGGGTTGTTCGCGCCGGCGGCCACACCCGCCGACATCGTGCGCAAGATCAGCGACGACAGCGCGCGCGTG